>JAKPQQ010000233.1 GCA_029557215.1 Fibrobacterota bacterium
GAACACGTCGGCTTCCTTGCCGCTGCGCACCTGTCCCAGCACTTCTTCGATCACCCCATCCTCGACGAGCGGCAGGAGTCGTGGCGGGGTTCTCAAGAGTCGCGATCGCGGATAAGGGGCCTTTTGATGAGGAGCGATGCCGATAACGGCGCTTTCATCAAAAGGTAACCCTGGGGGCTCAGGGCAGCGTGCCGGCTTTGCCTGGACCCGGGTAGTCGCGGCCCAGCTCGTCTTCGGGATACATGCCGCGGGGGTAGCCGCAGTCGATTCCTTCTTCGCCCTTGCGGGTGAGGGCCAGCACGGCCATGCCGCGCTTGGTCTGCATGTTGGCGGGGGTGAAGGTGGCGTAGTTGCCATCGAAGCCCCAGGTTCCCTGGCCCCAGCGTTCCATGTTCAGCGAGTCGAAGTCGTCGATCCAGGCCTGGGTCCAGTTGGACTTGTTGGGGCCCTTGCCGGGGGTGTACTTGTGGAAGCGGATCCAGTTCACGAACTGGCAGGTGGGCAGCGCCGCGACGTCGAAGGCTCCGGTCCAGGAGGGCCAGGCCGAGGCCCACAGATTCATGCGCCAGCTCATCGGCTTGGAGCGCAGGGCGATGGTGCTGGAATCCTTGGCCCCGATCTTCCGAATGGTCTTGCCGTCGAGCTGCCAGACGATGGAATCGGGAGTCCATTCCATGACGTAGGTGCTGAAGGTCTTGGAGAGGTCCTTGGAGGTCTCGTGGAACATCTCAGCCGTGACGCGCTTTTCGGCGGTGCCTGTGATGGGGTTGGACTGGAATCCCTTGGGATTCTTGCCCAGGATCTCGATGTCGAGCTCGCGCCAGGGTTGGCCCTTGCCCTCGTGGGAGGCGTTGTAGTACAGGAAGAACGACGATACGGTGCCGGACTTGGCGCCCGCCTGCATGCGGACTTCCCAGCGCCCGTACAAGGTCGTGTCATGGGACCACAGTTCCGCGCCGGAGCAGTCGTTCTTTCCCGCCAAGGACGGCGTGGCCGCGACGATCAATGCGAACAGGGACAATGCGAGCTTTTTCATGGTGGATCACCTTCGTTCCGGGTTCAGCCGTTGGAATCACGATGATCGGCTATTTCCAGTGGAAGTGCCAGGTCAGTGTGGGTTCCAGATCAACCTACTGCCAACTGCCCGGATTCGATTGGGGTGACTCGCGACAAGACGACAACTGTTGTTCTGTCGTCAAATGCGTGATGGATCGTATCCGACGTCGACGAGCTCGAATTCGCCGTAGGTGAACGGTCCCTCGGGGCGGTGGTAGATCGTACGCGCTCCTGCCGGAACGCGCCTTCCGTCGATTTCGCGGTAGCCGACCACGGGTGTGGACCAGGGGAGTCGTTTCATGGAGCCGTCGGGCTGGAGTTCCGAGCGGTCTTCGGAGCGGAAGTCCGCGACGTCGCCCGAGTCGTCGAAGAAGACCCGCGCCGAAACCGACCTGCCTCCCATCGAAAGGTGGACGTCGACGGTGCGCGCATCGATTTCCGTCCATCGCAGTCGCGGATCGGGGAGCAGGAACGGCGCGAACAGCACGATGTCGTTCAGGAACGTGACGGTTTCCGACACGTCCATGGTGTCGCCCGAGGCGCGCGCCACGGGGACGATTCCCGCGAGCCGCACGTCCATGGAAGCCCTTCCGCGATCGTAGACGTGCAGGCCGCGCACGGGCAGGCCCAGCATGCGCGCCTCCATGTAGAACAGGCGCACGGGCTCGCGCAGGAAGCTCGTCTGCCAGGCCTCCAGCGCGAAGGGCTTCGCATCCGGTGCGCGCCACATCCGGGCCTTGAATCGCATCCGCATCGAGCAGGGAACGGGCTTGCCGACGGCTCCGCTCCGTGCGATCCAACGGCGCACGGGATCAGGCAGGGGCGCGATGTCGGATTCTGCGAGCACGCGTTCGGGGCAGACGCCCTGCGCGGAATCCTCCCGCACGATCCTCTCCCGGTACGATTTCTTCATGGATGCCATGGCTCCTCCGGTGAAGACCGCCACGAAGGCGGTCAACATGGGTAATGTATTGCGTTTTTGGGAGTACGTGTTCATCGTGGGCCTCCGATGGGTCAGTCGGTCGTTTCGCCGAGCTTGCCGACCCAGTGGCGTGAAATACCTGCCATGGTGCGGATGTCGCTGTTGGACAAGCCGTCGAAGATGGTGGCGAACAGCGCCTCCTGGCGTCGCCTCAGAGCGGGTTCGTCGAAGATCGCGACCTTGGGTCGCAGGGCAAGGCGCAGCGCGCGCCGGTCGTCGGGGTCGGGAGCGATGTCCAGATAGCCTCTGCGCTCGAGCTGGAGCGCGATCTGCTTCACGTTCTGGCGCGACGATCCGTAGCGTGCAGCCGCTTCGGAGAGGGTGGGGGAGCGCCCCGGGAATTCCCTGGAAAGTACTGCGAGCAGAAACCATTGGCGCGAGGTGAGATCGAGCGGCGCCAGGGCTTCGTCGGTCAGACGCCCCAGATGCTGGGCCAGCGCGAAGACGGTTCCGAAAAGCGTCGCCTTCGCTTCGTCGTCAGTGTGGGAGCGCTTCGGCATGATTGGTAATGTATTGCCTAATTGCGGGCTTGGCAACAAGGAGAGTGGATCCTGGGGCATGCCTGCACGCCTGTGCAGTCGGGGTGTCCCGCATTG
>JAKPQQ010000030.1 GCA_029557215.1 Fibrobacterota bacterium
GGCGTCGACGAACGCCTCGGCGCGGATTCCTTCGGCCTCGAGCAGGTCCCGCAGGACCAGCGCCATGTCCTTCACGTCGTCGACCACCGCGACATCGATCATCGCCGCACGAGCCACCTTACGTCCTCCAGATCTTGAATCGGACTTCGAACCGCGCACCGCCGAACGGACTCGCCGCCACCGCCATCGCGGCTCCCATCTGACGCGCAAGCCCCAGCACCACGGTCAGCCCCAATCCGGTTCCTTCGCCCTGTTTCTTGGTAGTGTAGAACGGATCGAAGACCGACGCCCGCAGATCTTCTGGAATGCCGGGACCGTCGTCGTCCACGTCCACGCAGATCAGATCGCCTTCCTGGCGAGCCGACACCAGGACCTTGCCTCCGTCTCCGATCGCCTGCAAAGCGTTCATGACCAGGTTCAGCACGATCTGCTGGACGCCGTCGGGCGAGCCCGCGATCCTGGGGAGATCCTGCGGGATCTCCAGCTCCAAGGTGGCGGCCCGTCTTTGCGCCAGCGGCGCCACCAGATCGCGGACCGACTGGCAAACCCAAAGGACGTCCACAGGCTGCTCCGGCCCAGGCTTGGCGCGCGCGAAATCCAGCAACTGCCGGATCAGTCCCGTCACCCGGTTCAGCTGCGCCAGGGCGATGTCCAAGGTCTTGTGCTCGTCGCTGTCTTCGCCGAACTTGCGCCGCATGAGCTGCAGCCGCATGGACACGACCCCCAGAGGCGTCCCGATCTCGTGGGCAAGGCCCGACATGAGCACGCCGACGGTCGACTGCTTTTCCGCCTGCACGAGCTGTTCGTCCTTGCGACGCAGCAGGCGAAGATGCTCCAGATCCTCTTCCAGGCGAGAAAGCCGCAGGTCTCGTTTGACCAGCACCCAGGCCATGGCGACCCACAACACTCCGAGGATCCCGAGGATGAATCCCGTGCGCCCGAACTGGGAGATCAGCGGCGCGGTGATCTCGCGACGCGGAACGTGCAGCACCAGGATCCAATCCAGGCGCCCCCAAGCCTTCCAGCGCCGCGCATGGACCAGACTGCCATGGGCGAACGGTCCAGGATCGGTCGCGGTCCACAGGATTCCACGGGGCTCCTGCTTCAATTCGGAGAACACGGACTTGGGCAGCATCGCGGCGTCCCGCGGCTCGCGCCCGCCCGAATCGCGGTCGAACAGCGGGAACCAGACCCCTTTGCTGTTCACGACGGAAAACGACACGCCGCGGTTCTGCAGGAACGGCTCCACCGCCGTGCGCAAGGAATGCCCGGTGGCGGCGAGTTCCAGATCCTGTCCGGAAAAGACGCCCTTGGCCCGCACGGAAAGGATGGCGTCCCAGCTGGAATCGCGGCCCGG
>JAKPQQ010000240.1 GCA_029557215.1 Fibrobacterota bacterium
TTCAGGCCCACGATGCCGTTCAGCCCGGCGGGCACGCGTCCCGAGCCCGCGGTATCGGTCCCCAGCGCGAAGGGAACGACGCCTTGGGCCACGACCGCGGCGGATCCCGAGCTGGATCCGCCGGAGATGATGTCGGGCCGGAACACGTTGGGGACTTCGCCATAGGGCGAGCGGGTGCCCACCAGGCCGGTGGCGAACTGGTCGAGGTTGGTCTTGCCCACCACGATCGCTCCTGCGTCGCGTAGGCGCTTCACGACGTGGGCGTCCTTGGACGGAGCGTAGGCGAATGCGGGACAGGCCGCGGTGGTGTTCCAGCCTTCCGCGTCGATGTTGTCCTTGACCGCGAAGGGGATTCCGTAGAGCGGAAGCTTGGATGGATCGCCGCCGACCCTCGCCAGGAGGGAGTCCAGACGCGCGAGCTGGGCCTCGATGGCGATCCGTTCCGGAGGCGAGATCCATGCGGGGCCCGAAGCGGAGCGGGCGAGCAGGACGGGGAGATCCGAAGGACGGAGCCGCCCCGCCTTGTAGGCCGCGGCCCAGTCTGCGATCGTGGGGCCTGGGTGTTTGGGCTCGCTCATCGAGGGTCCTTCTCCACGGAGGTGTGGTGGTCGGGAGGTTGTTGGGGGCTCAAACCGAGAGCAGCGACCGGACGTCGTCGGCTTCCATTCCGGCGCCCGTGCCCGACTTGGCGACGGCGCCGCGCGAAAGCACGGCGTAGCGGTCGGCCAGGGCGGCGGCGAAGTCGTAGAACTGTTCCACCAGCACGATGGCCATGTCGCCGCGGTCGCGCAGGTTCCCGATCACCTGGCCGATGAGCTTGATGATGTTGGGCTGGATGCCTTCGGTGGGCTCGTCCAGCAGCAGGATGCGGGGCTTGCCGGCCAGCGCGCGTGCGATGGCCAGCTGCTGCTGCTGGCCTCCGGAGAGGTCGCCGCCGCGGCGCGCGCGCATCTCCTTGAGCACGGGGAACATCTCGTAGAGTTCGCCGGGGATGGTGCGGGCGGCCTTGCCGGAGAGCTTGGCCATGCCCATGCGGAGGTTTTCTTCCACCGTGAGGCGCGGGAAGATCTCCCGTCCCTGCGGGACGTACCCGAATCCCAGGGCGACGCGCGCCTCGGGGCTCAGACGGGAAATGTCCTTGCCTTCCCAGGTCACGGTGCCGCTGGTGAGGGGAACCATGCCCATGATCGATTTGAGGAGGGTGGTCTTTCCCACGCCGTTGCGGCCCAGGACGGTGGTGACCTCGCCCATGCCCGCCTGCAAGGAAAGGTTCCTCAGCGTGTGGCTGGATCCGTAGTGTTGCTGGATGTCGCGCAGTTCGAGCATGGTTTCACCGCCCCAGGTAGACTTCGATGACGCGTTCGTCGGCCTTGACTTCGTCGAGCGTGCCTTCGGCCAGCACGCGTCCTTCGGCCATCACGGTGACCATCCCGCCGAGCCTCCCGATGAAATCCATGTCGTGTTCCACCACCACCAGGGTGTGCTTGCCTTTCAAGCTCAGGAACAGCTCGGCGGTCTTTTCCGTCTCGGCGTCGGTCATGCCCGCGACGGGTTCGTCCAAGAGCAGGATCGTGGGATCCTGCGCCAGGAGCATCCCGATTTCCAGCCACTGCTTCTGGCCGTGCGAGAGCGTTCCCGCGATGCGGTGTTCTTCGCCCACCAGACCCACGGTGGACACCAGGGCCGCCACCTTGTCCTTCTGTTGGCCGGAGAGCTTGGCCCGAAGCGCGTGCCACACGTCGCGCGGCCCTCGCATGGCCAGCTCGAAGTTCTCGTGGACGGTGAGCTTCTCGAACACGGTGGGCTTCTGGAACTTGCGCCCGATGCCGATCTGGGCGATCTCGGCTTCGCGCAGGCGGGAGAGGTCGATCTCCTGCCGGAAGAGCGGTTTGCCGATGTCGGGACGGGTCTTGCCGGTGACGACGTCCATCATGGTGGTCTTGCCTGCGCCGTTGGGCCCGATGATCGATCGAAGCTCGCCTTCGTCGATGGCCAGGTACAGCTGGTTCAGGGCCTTGAAGCCGTCGAAGGAGACCGTGATGTCGTCCAGGACCAGGATCGCGCTCACGAGGATGCTCCCGTCTTGCCCAGGCGGGTGCGCAGGGACGCGTACAGTCCGACGACGCCGTTGGGCAGGAAGAGGGTGACGAAGATGAAGAGTCCGCCCAGGGCGTACAGCCACAAGTCGGGGAAGTTCGCGGTGAGCCAGGATTTGCCGACGTTCACCAGACCCGCGCCGAGGAGCGGCCCGACGAGCGTTCCCCGACCGCCCACGGCCACCCAGATGGCGACCTCGATGGAGTTGGCCGCCGACATCTCGGAAGGGTTGATGATGCCCACCTGCGGCACGTACAGCGCTCCGGCGATCCCGGCGACCACCGCCGAAAGGGTCCAGATGGAGAGCTTGTACCACAGGGTGTCGTAGCCGCAGAACTGCAGGCGCGATTCGGCGTCCCGGATGGCCGTCAGAATCCGTCCGAACCGGGAGCGGGCGAGCCACAGCGAACCCAGCAGCGAGGCGACCAGCAGGCCCGCGGACATCACGAACAGCGTGGTGCGCATCGCGCCCGAGGTGATG
>JAKPQQ010000048.1 GCA_029557215.1 Fibrobacterota bacterium
TTCTGCGGGTTCTCGCTGGAGTCGTGCTTTTCCAAGGAACTGGTCCTGGCGCATCCGCATTGGCTGGGCGCCGCGTTCGGGCTGTGCTGGAAGGTCCCGGCCGGGGCCGTGGGCAGGTTCCCCTTGTCCATCGCCTGGTACGTGGACGGTGCCGCCACGACGGGAATCGCCACGCGCTACGCCTACACCCGGATCTGGAACGACCTCGATGCGGTGCTGACCGAATCGGTGGCGCGCCACGACAAGGCGTTCGAGGCCGCGCGCGAGCTGGACGAGCGGCTGGAGGCATCGCGGATGTCCGCCGAGCGCGGATGGATGCTCGCCCACGCCACCCGGGGGTACTTCGGGAGCACGCAGGTTCTGTCCACTGTAGGTGGCGATCCGGTCTGCGTGGTCAACGAAGGCGAATACTGCATGATGAACACCCTGGACCTTTCGGTGGACCAGGTGTTCTTCGAGTCCATGTTCTTCCCGTGGTTTTCGCGCGAGGTGCTGGACCTGTTCGCCGACCGCTACCATTTCATGGACGACCTCAAGGTGCCCGGAGAAACCCGCATCCACGGCGGCGGAATCTCGTTCTGCCACGACATGGGCGTGCGCAACCGGTTCGCGGCCCCGGGTTCGTCCAGCTACGAGCTGCCCGACCTGGAAGGATGCTTTTCGCACATGACCTTCGAGCAGGCCTGCAACTGGGTGCTGGTGGCCGCCGTGCACCACGCCTCCACCAACGATCGCGCCTGGTGCGAAGGGCGCAGGGGATTGTTCGAAGGACTTCTGGAAAGCCTGGAGCGCCGCGAACATCCCGATCCGCGTCTGCGCGAGGGAACGCCCGGGACGGATTCCGCCCGCTGCGGCGTCGGCACCGAAATCACCACCTACGACAGCCTGGATCCGTCGCTGGCGCAGACTCGACGGAATCTGTACACCACGGTGAAGCTCTGGGCCGCCTACCTGGCCCTGGAACGCCTGTTCGGGGCGACCGGGGCCGGAGGGGAGGTCGACCGCGCCGCCGCCGGAGCGCGCCGCGCCGCCGACATGGTGGAACGCTGGCCCGGGCGCGACGGGATCCTGCCCGCCATCGCCGACGGCCGCAACGCCTCGGCCATCCTGCCGGCCGTGGAAGGCCTGGTGTATCCGTTGTTCTGGGGCGACGACGATGCGATCTCGCACCAGGGGCGCTACGGGGCGATGGTCCGCAAGCTGGGCGCGCACCTGGACGCCGTCCTGGATTCCGGGACCTGCCGGTTCCCCGACGGCGGCTGGAGGATCAGTTCCACCTCCGACAATTCCTGGCTGTCCAAGATCTGGATCGCCCAGCGCGTGGCGGAAAAGGTGTTCGGGCGCAGGCCCGACGCGATCGCCGACACCGCGCATGTCGCCTGGCTTTCGCCGGGTTCTTCGCGCTGGGGGTTCTGCGACCAGATCGTCGACGGCAAGGCGATCGGATCCAAGTACTACCCGCGAGGGGTGACGTCGGTCCTGTTCGTGGATTGACGCCGACCCCGCCGATGCGGCGGGGTTCGCGGGCGTCCGGTCAGCCCTGGATGGGATTCCCGTTCAGATCTGTCACCGTGCCCTGGCCATTGGCCGAGATGTTCAAGACCGCGACCTTGGAACCGTCCTTGAGGATGTCCACCATCTGGGGGGCGACCAATCCGTTCTGGTCGATCTGGACCTTGGAGACGGTCAGGCCGTTGTAGCCCATGGTCATGGTTCCGGCCATGGTGGGAATGGCTGTCCCGGATGTGGCCGTCATGGTCACGGTCATCGGGTCGATGGACATGGAGGTCGTCTGGCCCTGGGCGACCGTGGTGGAGTGCATGGTCATGGACAGGGCCATGGTGTATCCTCCGGTGGCGAACACCGGCCTGTAGACCAGGTCGTAGGACATGGTCATGTCCATGGAAATACCCTGCTCGTTCATGGACATCGACATGGTCATCTCCATGCCGATGCCTTCGTCCGACAGGTAGGCGTTCGCGGCTTCGGCGCAGGATCCGAACGGGGTGCCATCGGCCTTGGTGACCTTCATGGAGATGGTCACGCCTTCCATGGTCATCGCCGTGTCGAACGCTCCGCAGCTCGCCACGGACGCCCTGGCCGCGGTGGGCTTGAACGCGTCGGCGAATCCCTTGGCCTGTTCCGTGGCGCTTTCCATGTAGCTGTCCAGCATGGACATCTGCGCAGGCAGCTGCGCGGGCAGGCCAGCCAGGACCTGTCGTTCCTCGCTGGTCAGCGCCGGTGGGGCCGAACCGGTGCTGTCGTCGCCGCAACCGGCGAGGCCAAGGCCGAGACAGAGCGTGGGCAAGACGGCGAGCAGAGCTTTGCGCATGGAAGACTCCTTGTTCGTGGATTGGGGGGATCGGGTTCGAGGTCCTGGGGCGGAATGGATCGATCCTACCATTTGGCGGGAGGGTGGCGCAAACCTGGTGGAGAGCGCGAAGGGCTCGAAGGAATGGAACGCTTCGCGTCAGGTCAAGGTGGACAACGACCCGGCGAGTTCGTCCAGCATCCGCTCCATCTCCGGTCCGGGATCCAATCGGCGCTCGACGGCGACGGATCCTGTCGGGAGGATTTCCAGTTCGCCGCGGGCGGCGTCCTTGGCGGTGACCAGCCACGGGATGCCGGGGTGGCGGGACATCGCCCAATCCACCGTCTTGCGGCAAAACCTGGCGTGGTCGGCGAAGCCGAGACGCTCGACGACGACCAGTCCGTGGCGTTCCAGATCGGCGAAAAAGGCCTGCGGTCGGGCGATCGAGGTGGCCGCCACGACCCGGGTGCCGGGAGGCGGGAGCGAGTCCTGGCGAATGCGCGGATCCAGATCGCGATCCAGCCGGATCCGGTGCAAGGACGTGCGCGGGGTGGGTGACAATTCCCGGTATCGCCCGGTGGGGAGCAGATCCCGGAATCGAATCGGCGGACGAGGGAGGTCCAGGCAAATGGCCGGGCAGTGGTCCAGCGCGGGGTCCTGCAGGCCGCCGTCGCTGACACCAGCCGCGAATCCCGCCTGCCGCGCCATCTCCCAGGCGACCAGGAAGTCGCGATGGACGAACACGCGTCCGGGAAACCGTTGCTGCAGGAAAATGTCTTCGTCGCCCGTGGGGTGGGCCAGGATGGCCAGCGACGGATGCCGATGTGCGACCCAGGCGACCAGATCGGTCTTGCAGGTTCCACCGGACCGGAGCGACCCGACCACGAGAATCGGCGGTGGCGATGCGGGTCGGCGCCGCGATCTCCACAGGCGATGGCAGGTGGCGCACGACAACCACAGCGCACCGAGGATGGAACTCGGGGCTTGTGCCAGGGTGTTCGCTATGGGATCATGGAAAGACATGGCCGTCATCGATGAAAATGGGGTGCGCCGCCGCCTGAAGATCATGCTTGGATCCGACAAGCTGGCCGAAGAGTATATCAAGCAATTCGGGTTCCGGATCGACATCACAAAGATCCAGACCTTGCGGATGGCCACGGAAAAGACGGTGGAGATCGCCACTCCCGACGAAACCGCGGCAGACGACCCCATCTTCACCGTGTTCCTGAAGTGCCCGTCGTGCTACATGATCAACCTGCCCAGTCACGAGCTCAAGTCCAAGAGCCTGCAGGTGATGGTGGACAAGTTCGGGATGCCCCATTACAGGGCGATGGGCAAGTACAAGGTGGTCGACTACAACCTGATTTCCGTCACGGTGTGTCCGCAGTGCCTGTTCGCCTCGCCCGACAAACGCGATTTCATCGGGCGCGATCCGGCTCGCTCCCGCGAGATCCCGGCGCGTTTGCACCAGGGCGAACTCGCCGCCATCCTCGCGGTTGCCGACGATCGCGTCACTTGGCTTTCCGAACAGAATCTGGATCCGGTCAAGGACATCCTGCCGCGCACCCGCACGCCGCAGGCGGGGTTGGCCTCCTACGAACTGGCCATCCAGCGTGCCCAGATCGAATTCGCTCGCAACGTCCCCTTTTCCGCCTACAAGGTGGCCGCCTACACCCTCAAGCAGGCCACGATCGCCGAAACCTACGGGATGGATCCGACGCCCTACTACCTGAAGGCGCTCAAGGGGTACCTCACCTGCTTCGAGCGATCCAACGCGCCGGGGTTCAACTACGAAGGACAGGTTCTGTACCAGGTGATCGCGCTCGCCCTGCGTCTGAACCAGACCGAGATCGCGGGCAGCTACATCGGGGTTCTGGACCGTTCCAAGTCGCGGGTGGAAAGCTCCCAATCCAAGGCCGACCCCACGGTGGTCCAGGGATTCAACCGCTGGTACAACGCGGCCAGGGAGATCTGGTCCGACCGCGAAAACCCCGATCTCTGGCAGTTGCGCGCGAGCTGAAGGACGGAAATCGGATCCACGAGGGAAGGTGTTCGGTGCCCTGGGAAACCGCCTTTCCGGATGCCTGCGAATCGTTCCATGGATGGAACGCTTTGTGTTCCGGCACCCCTTCCGTGCGATGGTTCCCGCCGTAACTTCTTGAAGGTGGATCCGAGACATCGGAACCATTTCCCCTTTTGCATCCCCACACACCCACCTTTTCAACGGAGAATCACCAGTGTCGAAGAACCAGCGCAAATTCCTCCCCGCGGCTCTGGCTCTCGCCGCATCCGCCACCATGGTCGGCTGCCAAGCAGAAACCGCCACCGCGCCCGCCCAGGACGACCAGTCCGCCTTGATGGCCAGGCTCAAGAACTCTTCGGTGGCCCTGGATCTGGCATCTTCCGATGTCGTCGCGATCACCACCAACAGCCAGTACGGCAGCGAATACCGTCCCGAGAACGCCTTCGACAACATGCCTGCCGGCGGTTGGACGCAGTGGATTTCGGGCCACGACTTCCGCCCGTTCACGCGCGCTTCGGTCATCCAGATCGAGTACGCGACCCCCAAGGCCGTGCGAGGCTACACCCTGGTGGGCCGCTACGAGTCCCTCAAGGATCGCCTTCCCAAGGACTGGGTCCTGCAAGGCTCCAACGACACCGACGCGACGGTGGACGACGCGGCGACCAGCGCCAAGTGGACCACCCTCGACAACGCCGTCGGGATGGACGTCGGGGCCGAATGGAAATCCAGCACGAACGTCGCCGAACTGACGCGGGCGATCTCCCGCCCGGCGGCCTACACCCGCTACCGACTGTGCGTGACGGCCGTGAACGGATCGTCCGTGGTCGACCTGATCGAGATCGAGTTGCTCGCGGATTCCGTCGCCGTGGCTCCCCCCAAGTGCGACACCACGCCCAAGGGCGACATCTACACCAGCGTCGGCAAGGAAGGATCGGGGATCGGGAAGATCACCACGAACAGCATCTATTCCAGCAGCTACATGCCCGGGAACGCATTCGACGCGAAGGCCGAGGGTGGTTGGACGCAGTGGATCTCCAACCACGACTTCCGCCCGTTCTCGCGCGCTTCGGTGCTGCAGGTGGAATACATCGAACCCCGTTCGGTCGTTTCCTACACCCTGGTGGGTCGCTACGAATCGCTCAAGGATCGCCTGCCCAAGGACTGGGTGCTGCAAGGCTCCAACGACACCGGTGCTTCGGTCCTGGACCCGATCGCCAGCGGCAAGTGGACGGAACTCGACCAGGCCTCCGGGATGGACATCGGCGACGAGTGGAACTCGTCCACCCCGATGGCCCGCCTGACCCGACAGATCTCGACACCGGGGTCCTACCTCAAGTACCGTCTCTGCGTGACGGCGGTGAACGGATCGTCGGTGGTGGATCTCATCGAAGTCGAACTGGACGAAGCCGAGGAGCCCGTCGTCGTGGATCCTCCCATGTGCGACACGACCGCATTGGCCGGCGTCTACGCCAGCCCGGGTCGGCCGGATTCGGGGATCGTGGAGATCACCACCAACAGCATCTATTCCCGCGACTACATGCCCGGCAACGCCTTCGACGGAAAGGCCGAGGGCGGCTGGACGCAGTGGATCTCGGGCGACGACTTCCGTCCCTTCAGCCGCGCATCGGTTCTGCAGGTGGAATACGTCCAGTCGCGGGTCGTCTTGGCGTACACCCTGGTGGGCCGCTACGAATCGCTCAAGGACCGTCTTCCCAGGAATTGGGTCCTGCAGGGCTCCAACGACGCCTGCGCATCGGTCCTGGATCCGGTATCCAGCGGCAAGTGGGCCGAACTGGACGCTGCCGCGGACATGACGATCGGCGACGAATGGAACTCGTCCACCCCGATGGCCCGCCTGACCCGACAGATCGCGAAGCCCGGGTCGTACTCCAAGTACCGCCTTTGCGTGACGGCCGTGAACGGCTCTTCGGTGGTCGACCTCATCGAGGTCGAACTGCATCACGCCGTGCTCGACTGATCTCCGAACCCACGCGCAACGCATCGGCCTCGCCGGGGAGTCCTCGACCCCGGCGAAGGCCGATCGCCGTTTCTTGGAAAACTATTCGGGCGAACCCGGCTCCTTGCCGTACGACAGATCGCTCGCCTTGCCGCGGAACACCCAGTAGCTGAACGCGGTGTAGGCGATCAGGATCGGGAACACGACGGCGGTTCCCGCCAAAATGATGGCCAGCGATTCGTTGGAGGTCGCGGCTTCGACCACGCCCAGCTTCCCGGGGATGATGTCGGGATAGAACCCGAAGACCAATCCCGCGAACCCCAGGATCTGGATCGCCACCGCCGACGCGAAGGGCAGCCAGGCCAAGCGGTCGTCGGGGAGCGGAAGCGCGTCGCACACCAGGCGCACCAGCAAGGTGATGGCGGCGCCGAACAGCGGCATCAGAAGCACCAGGCCCACGCCGGGGAACGTGAGCATCCGCGTGCGGAGTCCTTCGTCGGTGGCCAGGATCGCCACGCTGCTGGCGAACGCCAAGGCCAGCATGGCCGTGATCGCGTGGCGTGTCCAGGTCAGCGCGCGCCGCTGCAGATCGCCTTCGGTCTTGAGCACCAGCCAGGATGCGCCCATCAGCAGGTAGGACGCCACCACCAGGCAGGCGAAGAGCAGGGCGAACACGAACGCGCCGGCACCCGGTGCGAACCCGGTCACGAACCGGCCCACCATCCAGCCTTGCGAAAGGCTGGCCACCAGAGATCCCGCGAAGAACGCCTTGTCCCACAAAGGCTGCTGGGATTCGGGGGCCTTCTTGCGGAACTCGAACGACACTCCGCGGAAGACCAGCGCGATCAACACGAGCGCCACGGGCAGGTACAGGTTCTGCAGGACCTCGCCGTGGGCGCGCGGGAACGCCACCAGCAGGATTCCCACTCCCAGCACGAGCCAGGTTTCGTTGGCGTCCCAGAACGGGCCGATCGCCCCGACCATGCGGTCTCGACCGGCCTTCGATTCCAGCGGCGAGAGCATGCCCACCCCCAGGTCGTAGCCGTCGAGCACGGCGTAGAGCAGCAACGACAGTCCAAGGAGCAGGGCGAAGGCCCAGGGCATCCAGCTGGGATCGGAAAACGGGTTCATGCGACCACCTCGGCCTTCTTGGCTTCCAGTCGGGAAAGATGTCCCAGCGCGGCGACGAACGCGACCAGGAGCAGGGTGTAGGTGGCCACGTAGGCCGCGAGCGTCAGGCCCACGTGCGCGGACGGAACCTGCCCGACGGCGTCGCGGGTGCGCAGAACGCCTGTCACCAGCCAGGGCTGGCGGCCGATTTCCGTCACGTACCATCCGGCGATCGTGGCCACCCAGCCAGAAAATGTCATCCATCGCAGCGACAGCAGCAGAAACGGCGGGAACTCCTTGCGTCGCGCCACGATCCAGGCGCCCCAGGCGCCGATGGCCACCATGAGCACGCCCACGCCGACCATGATCCGGAAGGCCCAGAACACCGGGGCCACGGGCGGGATGTCGTCCCCGAACTCGTCCAGCCCGACGATCTTCCCGTTGGGGTCGCGGGTGGCGATCAGGCTTCCCAGCTTGGGGATCGCGACCTCCATGCGGTTTTCGCGCGCTTTGGCATCGGGCATCGCGAACAGGACCAGCGGAGCGCCTTCGGTCGTTTCCCAAAGCGCCTCCATGGCGGCGAGCTTGGCGGGTTGGTGTTCCCGGGTGTTCACGCCGTGCAGATCGCCCATGACCGCCTGGAGCGGGGCCAGGATCGCGATCAGCACCAGCCCGATGCGCAGCCCCGAGCGCACCGCGGGCGAACGTTCGCCCAGCTTGTGGCGGTAGGCGAGCAGTCCTGTCATCAGAAATGCCGCGGTGAGCGCCGAACCGAGCAGGGTGTGGATCAGGCGATACGGCATGGAAGGCGAGAAGATCACGGCCCACCAGTCGACCACGTGCGCCACGCCGTCGCGCATGACGAACCCGGTGGGGGTGTGCATCCAGCTGCTGAGGGCCAAGATCCAGAAGGCGGAGAGGGTGGTTCCGACGGCCACCAGCACGGTGGCGCCCAGGTGCATCCAGGCCGGGACCTTGCGTTCGCCAAAGAGCATGATCCCCAGGAACGTGGCCTCCAGGAAGAACGCCGTGAGGACCTCGTAGGCCAAAAGCGGTCCCGCCACGTTGCCCACCGTGTTCATGAATCCGGGCCAGTTGGTCCCGAACTGGAACGACATCACGATCCCGCTGGTGACCCCGAGCCCGAAGCAAAGCGCGAAGATCTTGACCAGGAACCGGTAGAGGACCATCGCCTCCTCGCCGCCGCCGCGCAGACGCCAGACCCGCAGCCCCACCAGGATCCAACCCATCGCGATGGTGATGGTGGGGAACAGGATGTGGAAGGTGATGTTGACGGCGAACTGGATCCTCGAAAGGATGAATGTGTCCATGGTTGCCCAAGGTACACGAATGCCGGAGGCGGCATCCATCCGCCTCCGCGAGGTCCCTGGCCGGAGGGGTGCCCGGGTCATGGAGCGTTCAGCAGGGGCGGAAAGCAAGAGGGGATCGATCGGGTGGGAACCCGGAATACCTTGAAAATTCGCAGGTGACGGCGAAATTTCAAGGTGATTCGGGCCTGGATGGATCCGCTGCATCCCTGGCTGGGCATCCTGGAAGGACGGATCCCGTCCTCGGCGGGGGCGGATGGCGGGTTCGATCGATCGCTGATCGGGTCGAATCCGTGAGCCTGGCGGGCGCGGTACGGCGCTTGGGGATGATCTCGCGGAAAGTGTGATCTCCGTCAATGTCAGGGGCGATATGGGGTGATTACCTTGTTCGGTATCACTTCCTCGTGTGAGGTCTCTTCTGACGACGCCCTCCTTCCCGATCATTCCACGATTCCGCAGGCGAATTCGCGACGAGGTCTCCCGATGACCTGGGCGACGCGCATGGTGCCCGGGTTCGCGCCCGACGGCGGTCATATCCTGTCGGTGCTGGCCAAGTCGACCTATACCTTCGCCCCCAACGAAACGGCGCTGGAAGATCCTTCCGCTTCCAACGATTGGGTGGAGGTCGACCAATACTGGGGAACGAACAACCCTGCGGTCGATGCCACCAAGCTGGAATCCGAACTTGTCGCCTGGAAGCCCCGCACCGATGTGGTCGTGATCGGCGAAGCCTGCGCTCCGCGAGGCAAGAAGGCGCGGTTCTTCGATGCCGGGATCCGCATCGGGAATTTCCAGAAGGCCGTGCGCGTGTTCGGCGACAGGAAAGTGCAACTCAAGACGTTCGGTTTCGATTTCACCGAGCCCGAGCCGTTCGATGCGATGCCTCTGCACTACGGGTTGGCCTACGGAGGCAGGCACAAGCGTGCGGACAAGGGCGACGAACTCGTGTACCCCCGCAATCCCGTCGGGCGCGGATTCGTGGTCCAGGCTTCGCCTGAAGAGCTCAACGCCCTGGTGCTGCCCAATCTGGAGAACCCATCCAAGCTGCTGACGCCCGAATCCCTGGTCTTGAAGTCGTTCGACAAATGGCAGGATGCACCCGAACCATGCGCTCTGGGGTACACTTCGCGGCATTCGCATCCCCGCGTCACTCTCGCGGGTTTGCCTCCCGAGCAGGCGATCGAGGCGGAAATCGCGCGTTTGCAGACGGTCGCCGCATCGAATGGCGGTGCCGTGCTCCCGCCAACTCCCGTCTTGAACACGGAATATTTCTGTGGTGCATCCAAAGGGCTCTCGCTACCCCATCTCAAGGGCGACGAAGTCGTGGTGCTCGGCTACATGGATCCCGACCACCCCATGTTCCAGTTCCAGCTTCCCGGAACCCGACCGGTCGCGCGGATCGACGTGGGGATGGGTTGGGAATGGATGGACATGGTCTTGCAGAACGTCGTGATCTTCAAGGGCACCAACCAGCTCGAAATGGTCTGGCGTGGATCGTGCCGCTACGACGGCCCCGAATCCATGAAGGATTGGGAAACCTTCGAGATGAGCGTCGAGGAATAAGGAGTCCCGCAAATGCCTGAATTCAAAGGTCAACTCGGCTCGAAGCTCGACGTGTCGCTGAACTCGGTTCTGGTGTCGTGCCGATGGAGCATTCCCGCCGCTGCGGTGGGAGGGGAAGTCGCGATGGTGGCCAATACCGCCTACGTGGGGGATGGCACAGCCTTCGACTTCACCGTGCTCGACGAGACAGGCTCCAAGCTCGCGACCGCCAAGGGCACGAGCGTTTCCAACTCCTGCAGCGCCAAGTGGACGGTTTCCGACAAGGCCAAGGGGCGGCTCCTTTTCCTGGCGGAATCGTCGTCGCTGGGGTTGAGCGGCCGATCCGATGCGCTCCGGGTGATGGAACGCGTCAAGATCGGGCCTGTGGAGGCGCTGGACGACAAGGGTGGCGCGCTGGCCAAGGCGACGATCGGACAGAAAATGCGCTGGAAGGCCGCGATGCCCGGTGTCCCCAACGGCACGCAAGCCAAGTGGGAAGTGCTCTGCCGCCAGGACAAGGCGCACGCCCACGCCGTGAGCATCGGCATGGTGGAGGTGCAAAACAGCGAAGCCGTGGTGGATTGGGAAACGCGCTACCCCATGGACCAGGGCTGCAAGGACCACCAGGCGGATCTCGACAAGACATCCGAGAAGTACGAGGACGCCACCTTCGAGGCGAGCTTTAGCTGCCTTGGGTCGACCGCCAAGAGCAAGCCGGTTCCGGTGAAGACTGAGGTTGGAGTGCGGTTCATCGGGGCTGACTCGAAGAAGAAGGTCAAGCAGCCCGACGGATCGGAACAGTCCAAGGAAATCAAGCACGGCGATGAATTGATTCTTGATGATATCGGGGTCGGATCGACGCAATTCGCCAAGGATGGGAAGTAGCGGATGCCTCCTGTCAAGATTCTCCGCAACGGCAAGACCTACTACAACTGCAACATCGGTCTTCTGGTGAACCACCCGCTGGATCGGATCGAAGGGATTCCCGACGAGATCGTGGTCAAGGGCGTTGTTCGGAAGGAACGATTCCTCAGATCTTCGATCACGATCCTCAAGGAGATGGGTCGAGTTCCGCTCTCCGATTTCGTGGACATGGGTGGGTACAGCTATTACGAATGCGGGATCTGGTGGGAAGAGGATGTCGAGGTCGAAGGCTTCCAGATCTTCTATGAGACAAGAGTTGTCCGCGGAAAGCCGCGGGAGATCCGGATCACGGACAAGCTCCCCTTGGAGTTCGCCAAGGCATGCTACGATCCCAAAGGAGCTGGAGGCTCATCGAAGTACCCTGCCATCGTGGCACCGTCCCCCTTCAATGGAGGCGGACGATGGCATCTTTCCCATGCGTTCAAGTCGAACGTGGGTGGGAACAATCTTGTCTACCTCTGGCGTTATGCCGTTCCCGTGCTCTTCGAATCCCACAGCCACGTGATGTCGAACCACTGCGCAACGTTCCCCGCCATCTGGGAAAAGAACGGACTGATGGCGTTTCTGGAGCCAGGCTACACCTTTCAGGATGTTCTCGGGCCAGTATTCAAGGGCGAGATGGTCAGTCTGTCCATTGCGACGACCTCTGTTGTCGCAAAAAAGTTCCATGCGCACTTGAAAAAGTCGCCATTCTTTCTGGCGTTTCCGTCCTTGATGAGCAAGGCCTATACCGTGGGATCTGTTCTTTCCATGGACATGGATTTCATGCATTACCTCGGGTACGAGGGCATCCCGATCGTCAAGGAACATCTTGGCACGAAATGGTACTGCTGGAACAAGAAATGGAATCGCACCACGAACAACAAGGAAACCTACCATGCTGCTGCGCATGGCGGCGTGATCGTGGTTCCGAAGCCATACGAGAGCATGCCTTCCTCGGTGGACGGGGAATCCTGGCATTTCATGTCGTCGACGAATACGGACAAGTACGACCCTTGGAGTAAACAGCGAGCCGAATACAAAGGCTTGTTGAAGAATACGTCGAAGGATACCAAGTCGATGGTCGTGCCTCTTCTCCACTTCGATCCCCGTCGGTATTGTGGACGGGGAGGTGGTCTTGATTCGCTGACCGATCTGTTCTCGCGCGTTGTTCATGGTGGCGGGACCGATTTTGCGGGGATCAAGCTCTATACGGCGATGGGGTGGGCCCCCATGGATCCGCTTCTCAAACGTCCTTTGATGGAGTTCTACAAACGGTGCGAGTCCGATCAAATCCCGATGATCAACCACTGTTCGCCGGCGGGTTTCTACACGCATGACCGCAAGTTCTATTTCGATCTTCACAAGGAGAAGGGGCTTCTTGACGCAGCGGAGCGTCCGGACGCCGATGGCTGGCCGACCAAGTTCAAGAATTGGGCGATCACTCCCAAGAACACGTTTTGGGAACGGAGTGGAGTGAAGCTTGAACCGGCGACGGAAAAGGAAAAGATCTGGTGGTATTGCCAGCACTACGTGAATCCGCAGAGTTGGTCTTCCGTGATCCGAAAATTCCCCAAACTGAAGCTGTGCTTCGCGCATTTCGCGAGTTCCGACCATCTAGAAGAAAAAACGGGTTGGAAGACCAGGAAGAAGAGAGAACCCGAGAACGCGCCACGCGTCCTAACCGTTGGTTTTGACGGGGAAAAACTGGATCGTTCCAAGACGCACTCGTTCCTGTACGAGCTGTTCGATATGATCCAGCCGGACAACCGCGTATTCACGGACCTCAGCTACGTGACGCTCAACGATGAAAACGAGGAAAATTTCCGTCGGATCTTCGAGTGGGCATCCGAGTTCAAACCGATCCTCCTCGAACGTATCCTTTGGGGGACCGATTGGCCCTTGATCGGCGACGAAGACATGGTGAAGGACGCCGATGTTTCCGGGGTCAAGGATCCGCCGCTTCTGTACAAGTACGCCAAAGGCTTCGCGGATCGGGCGAAGGGGTGTCCTGCGGATTTCTTCATTCGTGCGTGTTTCCTGAATCCGATGCAGTTCTGGAGGATGGACCTGCTGAAATCCAAGTCGCCCTCGATCTTCAGGCATAGTTGGATCGACAGCGTTCCGGCATCCGTCCTCGACGACTACGCGGGCGACAAGGTCGCACTGTTCTACAAGAGCAACCCCCAACTCTTCGAGAAGTTGGCGTAGCTGATGTCGTTGCGCAACATTTTCCTCATCCTGTCGTTGGCGGCATTTTCCGGCTGCGGAGGCACCATGATTTCCAGATCCCAAGCACCATTCAATCGTTATCCGTTGCAAGGATTCGTTCTGGAGTGGCAAACCCTGGAGCCGGGACTTGCTGGCGACGAATTCCATGTCATGGTCCGCCCAGGAGAAACGGCGGACATCATCACCTTCCGGGAGAAGGGTGGCATGGGACGCAGGAGCGAGAAGATCGGACAAGCGGAGGAGATCTTCACCAATTACTCGATCTTCCCCACGTCCGACGGATTCCTGTTCATGCAAGGAAACGGAACCTATCGCGAAATCCATGGGAAATGGCTGGACTACTCGCTTCGATCCACCGAATCCGAGGATGTGTTTCCGAATTCGCCTTACTGGAGTCGCGAAAGCGGTCCTGACAGAATCTGGTCAAACCTTCTCTTCGTTCGAAAGGGGCCGAACTCCTCCGAACGCAGGGCCTTCGTCGAATTGGAGAAGACGCCATTGGATCCTCCGACTTCTCCGCCGAAGATCGTTCGGGAAATTCCGATCCCGGACGGGGCGCAGTTGTTCGAACACCAGGGTGGGCTTTTGTGCAAAGCCGATCCTCTGGATGGAGCCGAAGGTGCTTTTCGATTTTTCGACCGGACCATGCAGGAGAAAGAGAATCGCCTGGCCAGCGGGTTGAACGCCTTGGCGAAGGCAGGAAAGTTGGGCGAGGAGCAATGGAGCTCGCCATGGGAACCTTGGGTACTGCTCCGGATGGAAAAGCCGAAACCACCCAAAGGCGATCCCGAGGCCAGGCATTCGGGATTGTACTTCGCTGCATTCGCGGATACGATCCTCGGCCACGAAGTGCTCTGCGAAGGTCGCCCTTTGTTCGATTCCGAAGAGGATCTCGACAAGGATAATCTGGTCGTCAGCCCCAGCCATAATCTGTTCGTGGTGCTTGCTCCGCACGGGGAAGATTCCCTCCACTTCTACCTCGGTGCGGTACGGAGGCGCGAGAAGGGTTGGGTGGCGGAAGCTTATCGAGTCAGAACATTCGAGAAGATCCACAATTGCAGTCCAAAATTTTCTCGCGACGGGAATTCCGTCGTATTCATGGCATCCGACGCCAGCAGTCAGCCGGAAGTTGTCCATGTTTACGTTTCCGACCTCATCGCCGACGTCAACCGCCGCTATCCCGAAGCCAAGCTCGACCTGGAAGCGTTGAAAGCCGAGGTGAAGTGAAATGCCCGGAAAGCCCGCCGCCCGACTGACCGACATGACCGCGCACGGCGGGACCATCACTGGTCCCGGCGTGCCCACCGTGCTGATCGGCAAGATGCCCGCCGCGACCTTGGGAGACATGCACGTTTGCCCCATGGTCACGCCCGGCGTGCCGCCCATTCCCCATGTGGGTGGCCCGATCACGTTGGGTTCCACCGGCGTCTTCATTGGAAAGAAGCCCGCGGCGCGGGTCGGCGACATGGCTGTTTGCGTGGGGCCTCCTTCCAGCGTGGTCCTGGGGTGTTTCACCGTGATGATCGGCGAGGCGGGAAGCGGTTCCCAGGCGGGCTCAGCCGCGGCGGCCGCGGCGGCCGCCTCGACATCGACCAGCGGTGTGAAGAAGGTCGAGGCGATCAAGTTCGAAAAGCAGGAGGCCTCGCCGACCGAAGCCTACGAGATCCAGGCGGTCGTCAAGGACAAGGGGGGCAAGCCCATCCCCGGGGTTCGGTACCGGATCGAAGATCCCGACGGGAAGATCATCAAGGGGGCCACCGCCGCCGATGGATCGATCCTGCATGGAGGTTTCTCCAAGAAGGGCTCGTTCAAGCTCGTCATCGTCGCCTTTGGCGAAATCAAGTTCTCCAAGGACCCGCTTCCGATCGACACGGAAACGACGATTTCGGCCCAGGTGGACGCCGACGACGGCACTGCGGGTCACTATTTCCTGAATCTGGTCGGCCACGACGGAAGCCGTCTGTTCGTCGACCAGCTCGCCGCCAATGTGTCGGGCAAGAAGCTCGAAGCGAAATGGACGTTGACTGCCGATCGCTGGCGTTCGCTGTTCGAGATGAACAAGGACCTGACGGTTGCCGGTGTCGAGGCCATCGCCATGGTGGAAGAAGCGATCGCCATTTCCAAGGTGGTCCCGCTCGATCTGTCCTACGACATCACGGTGAAGGACCACAAAGGCCAGGCCCTGGCCGATCAGGAAGTCGAAATCGCCCAGCCCGACGGCCAGATGAAGAAGGTCAAGACCGACGGATCGGGCAAGGTGAAGCTCAAGGCCTCGGCCGGAGCTCGCGCCAAGTTCGCGAGCCACCCCAAGGAGGCGAGCAAGTGATTGGCCGAATGATGGCGGGGTGGATTGGAATCGCGTGGTGCCTTGCGGTGGTCGGCTCCGGTTGCTCCAAGAAGGATGACGCTGCCAACGGTGAGATTCGCGACGACTCCGACCTGAGTTCCTTGGTCGTTCGGGATTCGATTTCTGCGCCTGTCGGGATGGATGCGCCGAAGGTATACGCCACAGGGACATTCGTGGTCGATTCCATTTCGATCCTGGACAGTCTGTTGGGGCTTGGTTCCGGCGACTCTTCAAGCCCCCGTTTCCCGGCTACCCTCGGCGATTCCCTGCAAGCTCTTGTCGCGGCCATGGAAAGGCCGATCCGTTCCGGGGTCTACGACACGAATCAATGCACAGGAGCGGAGCTTTCCGTACGAACCTTTGCCGATGGCCTCGAGGCGACATTTTCCGACTCGCTCCCCGACAGAATCCATTTCCGGGGGAATTCGCTGGGGCATCTTGGTTTGAAGGCCGGCGACTCTCCCGATCAGGTGTCCGAAAGGTTCGGCAAACCCGCCGCGAGCGGGCAAGGGTATCGGATCCACGTGTCCGACCAGCCCTTCCCCGGTCAAGCCGACTACTGCGATTCCCGATGGCGGATCCTGTCGCTGTTCCACGGAGATCGGCTGAACCGTGTCCTGCTGACTTTCTGCTTCGAGGATTGCTGATGGAATATCCGACCACCACCACGATCGTGGGGGATTGAACGATGGGAACGGGAAAAGATGGACCGTCGAAGATCTTCGCGGACCTCGACGCCTACATGCAGAACTGGAAGCCGATCGCGGTCGCGGACAACACGAGGGTGGCGATTCGTCCGCCCCAGATCGAAAAGCTGGTCGTTCCGTCCGGTCCGACGGCAAAAACCCTGCGCAAGGGCGATTCGGGCAAGGTCGTGTCCGAGTTGCGGATCCGGCTCGCCGGGTTCGGAGGAGTGCTGCCTGGGACGGAATTCGACGACAGCCTGGAAAAGGCCGTCAAGCAGTTCGAAAAGGATGTGATGGCGAGGGCGGAGACGGGAATTGTCGACAATGCCTTCGCCGTGCGGCTGGATCAGTTCGCCAAGGACTGGTCCTTGAACTTCGAGAAGCAGCTGAAGTGCGACTGCTCCAAATGCACCGGTTTCGGGAGCGGCCGGCACAAAGGCGAGTATTCCAACGCCAAGTCGAAGCTCGAGTTGTACCACAAGTACGAATATCCTGGAATCCATCGATCGCTTCTGTGGGCCTCGCGGGCCATCATGTTCTATTGCACGCTGGACCACAAGGACAAGATCCGGTTCCTGAAGTTCTCTTCCGGCTACAGGTGCCACGACAACAACGCCATCCACAAGCGGTCGTCGACCAACCACATGGGCAAGGCCGTCGACATGGCGTTCGAGGGGTTCCGCGACAAGAAATGGACTCGGGACACGATCAAGGATCTCGAGAACGTCAAGAAGGACGCCAACTCGATCCGCGATGTCGCCCAAACACGGATGAACGCCCAGATCAATTGGGGTTCCAAGGATCGCTTTTCCCTGGAACCGGGTTCGGGAAAAGTCAGCGCTCCGACATGGGTTCACATGGATGTCCGCGAATGGTCGGCGAAGCACTTGGCGGACGAATACTTCGCCAAGAGCCAGACGGCTCTCGATGGCGACCCGATGGTGTCGTTGCTCGCTGGTTCGGCAGGTTCGGGAGCGAAGAAGACGGAACAGGCGACTCCACAAGCGAAACCGGAGTCTGTTCCTCAGACGACCAAGCCCGCCACGGGGATCGTGCGTCCAGCCGCCGAAAAAGAACAGCTTCTCGCGGCAGTCGTCTATTGCGAATCGCGAAGCAAGCACATCGGAGGTGAGGATGCCGACGAGAAGGATGCCATCGCGGCGTGCTTCGTCAATCGGGTGTACTACGGTGGCTTGTCCAAGCGGAACGGAATCGATTTCGGGACTACTTTGCTGAGTGCGATCAAGGTCGGATCCGTCGCCTACGGGAAACCGACCTGGAACAAGGTCATGACCTCCGACGATGCGATGAAATCGGTCGCCGAGCTGGAGAAGTCGCTGACCGATCCGTCGGATCGGGAACACTTCCGCTTGAGTTGCGAAGCCGCAGCAAGGTATGCAGGGAAAATAGCGCCGATCGCGATGAAAACGCTGGAGAATCGCGCTCCCGCGGCCTTCAATCAAGCCGCCAATTCGCCTCCCGGGAAGGATCGGCTGGAAAAGATCGGTCGCTTGGCTGCCCACACTTTCTACGGGTTCGTGAAAGGGAGGGAAGCCCAATGATCGCCGGACTTCTTCTCGCGGCGCTCGTCGCCGCGAGCAAGCCTCTCCCCGAAGGCCTGAAATTCGCATTGGAACGCCACATGCCCGCTTGGGCGCAGATCACATCGAATGCGGCTCCTTCGTCGGATTCGATGGAACGAATCGCCGTGGAACGTGCGCAGTCCCTTCTGGAAGTCTTCCTGATCGATCGCAAGATCCAGTTGTCGGTGCACGAAGAGAATGGGCGCTATTGGGTCGAGTCTGCGCGATGGTGCGCCGAGCCATCTTGGAAGGGGCGTTGCCCGAAAGTCTGGGGGCGGTCCGATTCGGCATGGGACGCCACGCGGGACAACTACGACAAGACGGGGTACGATGTCTACCGCGATTCGCTGGCCATGCGAGCGACATCCTGGACGGATCCTGTTCCTTCCATGGACTCCACCCGTTCCGTCTGGAACAAGGCGGCTTGCCAATCCGGTCTTTGCTTCCTGGTCCGATCGAAGGATTCGAGTGTCGGCAAAGTCGCGATTCGGCCCGAAGGATCGATCGCCTGGTGGGAAGGAGGGTATGTCAAGGACATCCCGGACGAATTCGAAATGGTCCACGCCTACAACTACCTGTTGGAACATGGACGATCGATCCCTTTCAAAGCCCCGATGACGGTATCGGGGAAAAAGGTGTGGTACGACCCATCGAATTCGCCAAGCGCGATTCGTGCTTCGACGGCGTCCGTGCCGAGTGCGACGATCGACCTTTTCCTGGTCGACTCGCTCGATGCGCTGTTCGCTGCGGTGGACGGCACCCCAGAGCAGACAAAGCCAAAGTTGCAGTCGGCATCCAAGTTCGAAGCCGTATCCAGACGAATTCTATCGCAAAAAGTCGTGGCAAGCCGGAAGGCTGGTGTCGATGCCTGTTCCGGGGCGGATCGGGACCTTCAGCGATATCAGGATGGCAGCTTTGTTCTTCTGCAAGGCAGGCGTGAGGTCGCGATCCAATTGCAAGGGGCTTCCTTGGGTCTTGTTTCGTTGAATGCGTCGATGACCTCCAGCGAAGTCTTGTCGGCATGGGGCACGCCTTCGCGTCACGGCGAGGGTTTGCTCGTGTACGAAACGGAATCGCTGGATCCGAAGGCTGCGGAGGTCGACCAGGTCCGCTGGAAAGCCTTGGTCCAGATTCGCCAGGGACGAGTGTTCCGCGCGATCCTTCTTCGTTTGTTCGACGACTGCTGATCGGGAATCATGGCATGACCAAGAAATCCACACACCAGAAAAAACCGAGCGTCCTCGCGGGCGTGCCGGAAAATGTCACGCATGTGCCGCGGCTCACCATCAAGAAGTTGGCCGACCAGCTGATCAAGATCGAGAAGGATTTCGGTTACGAGACGGCTCTGTTGGGAGTGGAACGTCTCGACTACGTCGAGATCTGCCAGCTCACCCAGGAAAAGGGGAAGGACAACGACCCGCATCTGATGCCGAGCCGCTTCATGCTTCTCTACGGAGCGACCGACAAAGGACTCAAGGACAAAGGGCATCTCGACAAGTTCCCCCATGAATTGAACAAGGGTGCCAAGGAAATCCTGTCGATCGAGAGGCTTGCCTGGTATTTGGGTGTCCTGGGATTCTACGACGGCCCTTGGCGTTACACCGAGGACCAGGAAAACGAGGATGGCGAGGAGATCGAGATCGTGCCACCAACACTCGAGGGCGATCTCTTCGGCGCGCTGAGCGCCTACATCAACCAGGCCCCCGAGCCTGTCGCCAACGAGATCAAGGGGGGCGCCCACACGGTGACCAAAGGGCAGTCGCTGTCCGACATCGCCGCGATCCACGGCATTCGCGACTGGCGCCTGCTCTGGGAGCTGAACAAGGGGACGCTGGGCGACAACTGGGACGTGATCAAGGAAGGCGCTTCGCTCAAGCTTCCGGACACGACCAAGGATCCGATGGTGGATTGGATCAAGGAACACCAGTGGGACGAATACCTGGCCGACAAGGGCTACCAGTATCCCGGCAAATACCTGAGTTTGACAATTCTTGACGCCAAGGGCGAGGTTCGCAAGTTCCCCGAACCGGCCCGCTGCCAGGTGTACCGCTACTGGCCCACGCCGCTCTTGCTCCACGACATCGAACTGGAAGCGGGCGACGACCTGGATGTGCTGGTGCCCGACACGGAACATTTGGGCCTGTGGATCGACGGAGTGGCGATCGGATTCAACGGACGCCGCTGGCCCAGCTACGACGAGTTCCTGAAGGAGCCGGCGGATGCGCCGCAGATGGCGGGGTTGGCGGCCGGTCCCCGACAGGAGCTGCCGGTTCGTATGATCGAGGTCGATAAGGACGACGAGGAGGCCGATTCCTTCGCTCTTCCGGATCTGAACGACCTGAAGAGTCGTGCGGACGACGCTAAGTCGGCCGTATCGGGCGCCGCCAGCAAAGTTTCGAGCTTCAAGCTTCCCTGAGGATTCCACCGATGTCCCCGAAATCCAAGACCAGCGCCATGTCCCGAAGCATCGGTCCCATCGACTCCAAATGGGAATCGGTGCTGATCGAATGGGCCACCAACGACATCGCAGATCTGTACGGAACGACGCCGTTCCCCTTCGTGACGCTGGAAGGCGACAAGCGCATCTCGCAGAAGACGTTTTTCGATACGCGCGACATCAAGGGGCTTGGTGCGGGTGGGGTGTTCACGCCACCGCGCGAAATCCTTGCGAAGAAGCGGATGGCTCCGGTGGAAACGGTTGTCTTTTCGAATCCCAAGCCCCAGGCTTCGGCCACCGACATGACGCGGGTGGACAAGGGCGACACCTATCGCGCCATCGAACATGGAATCCAAAAATTGTCAATGCCGACCCAGGCGAAGGTCTGCACCAGGCTGCGCCAGTGGGTCCGTGTCGAAGTGACGACCAAGGAGCCGCCGTCCTCGAACCGAGGAGGCGTCATCCCCGGCCTGAAGCTGTGGGCTTTCCTGCAGCCGGCGAGCATCGGTGGGAACACATCGTGCAAAGCCGCCGATACCAAGGATTGCCCGGACGACTTCCCGCGCAGCGGCTGGGCGGAATACTGGGTCCCCACTGGCGGTACCAGCTGCCGCCGCAAGGATTGGGAAGATGGCGTCGGGACCGAACGCGAAATCCCTGCATCGCAGTGGAGCGTGGAGCAGCTCGGGCCGACCCGTTTCGTCTACAAGATCTGCCTGGAGATCCGCAACGAGCGGACCGCCGGGGATGTCGCCCGCTCCAAGAATCCGGGTGCGGCTTCGCGCCCGGATGCCGACTACGAAGCGGGATGTTGGCTCAAGGTATGGGTGCGCGATTCTGGCGTGGAATGGGGAATGGAGCCTTCCGACGACGAGTCCAATCTGCTGCCGCAGCGGATGGACCTTGTGGATCCGTCCCGAGGGATCTCCATGGAGGGGGGCAAATTCCGGCAATTGTCGGCGCATACCTTCCGACGGGATCGCCTGTTCGTGGGGCCGGAGGATCCCAAGAAATTCGACAAGGCGTCGACCCTGTACGCGGTGGTGTTCCACGAGCGCGCGATGGAGTTGCTGGAAGAGCTCGAGGCCTTGCTCAAACCCAAGGAAACAAACGCAGGAACAAGCGTCGCCGCACCCGTACTGACCACCCTGGTGGCGGCCATCGTCGCCATGGGGTTGCGTTTGGGCTTGGCCGAATGGAAAAAGAAGCTTCCGGCGCGACCAGCGAACCTGCCCGCCGATGTGAAATGGCCGGAGGATTACAACAAGGACAAGGGTAGGACCCTGATCAAGTTGTTGGAGACCTTGGATCTGGCCAACATCCTTGCGGCCTACGCCTGCGGTGGCTTGGAGGGCGTGTCCCCGTTGCAGGCGGTCGCCAAGGCCGGCGCGAACAACAAGGCGATGCTCAAAATCTGGTCCAAGCTATACAGCGCGATCTGGGATCTGAGCTTGGTGGACGGTCCGACGGAATACGCCGAGTTCTGCATGAAGCGCGAACAGGCGCGCGCCGACCTCCTGGAACAGCGGATTCGTTTTTCTGTCGACGAAATCGCGGCGAAAAAGACGCGCGCCGGTCGCGAGAAGGAACTGGCCGAAGCCCGCAACAAGGCTCTGGAAGCCGCCCGCAAGCAGAAGGGGCTTGGGTTGGAGCGCGCCGTGAGGGGGTCGACAAAGGGAAGTCTCTCCTTGAGCGACGGCAAGATCGCCATCTCGGTTCCGGGCGCGGAATGGACAGTCTCCCAGCGCTTTCCCAAACCCGCCGGGGCGCCCTTGCCGATGCCGGGTGTTCCATTGGTCTGGAGCATCGACCTCAAGGCATCGGCGGGATTCAAGCTGGTGATCACCCTGGAGCCAGGAGACGAATCGAAGGATTGGATGGTTTCGTTCCGGATCGTGGGCGAAGGGGCGCTGGAAGGTTCGTTGGGGCTGCATGCCTTGTGGAGCGGGTTGTGGGACGGCGAACAAGCCGCCAAGAACGACAGTCTCAAGGGCAGCAAAAAGGCATCGCAAGAGACGCTTCGCTCCGATCGTGAGGCCGCCCTCGCAGAGACGCGTCGACTGCAAGAGCAAGCCCCAGCGGACGCGCCGACCGAATTCGCGTTGTTCCGGATTCTCAAGCAACTCAACGACTTTGTGGCCTTCGAGATGGAGGTCGGGGCCAAGCTGGAACTCAAGTCAAGCATTGGATTGTCGTATCGCTG
Organism: Fibrobacterota bacterium; assembly: GCA_029557215.1. Lineage (GTDB taxonomy): Bacteria > Fibrobacterota > Fibrobacteria > UBA5070 > UBA5070 > UBA5070. The sequence goes on from JAKPQQ010000048.1 coordinate 22,663, forward strand.
GAATCCGGCGACCGGCGCGAGCGATTGGTCGTTTTTGGCCGGCGAAGCGGAAAGTCGCGGCGAAACCATGCAGTTGGAAAACTTCATGGCGTCCATTGGCGCATCCCTGGCGGCGCGCGCCCATATTTCTGTGGTCAAGGCCGACTATCCCATCGTGGAGATGCCGGGATTGGCATCGGCCGACGCCCTGACCTTGAAGATGTCGCTCGACGGCAAGCTGCTGGGCAAGCCTTACGACAAAAAGGATTTGGAGTTCAAATGGGGGAAGGGACGGCTCCACGACGCGATGCGCCGCAAGGGAATGGACGAGCCTCTGATCTGGGGGTGCCAAGCTGTGTTCACCCTGGGTTACTCTGGTCTGTACCAGCCCGAAGTGAGCTGGAGCTTGCGCCAAACTGCGTCGGATGCCGATTCCCCGATCGGGGCACTGCCCAGCGGGGCCATTTCCTATCGTCAACAGGGTGCAGACGGTACGATGGAAGCGTTGGTGCATCTGACCTGTCGCAAGACGCCGCGCGAAGCCTTCCAGATGGCGGCGGGGGCGTGGAGCTTCAGCGAATCGACGGCCACATCCGACGTGAAAGCGGTAGAGAGCGGGATGGGTTCGCTGATGAAGGCCGCCGGTCGCCTATTGGGCCAAGATGAAACCGACGATCCCAACTTGTGCTTGTCGGCGGCGGGACGGTGGATGACCAATCTCCTGAAGACCCAAGGGACAGCGCATGCAGTCGTGCACGCTACCTTCTTGGGAAGTACCAAGAGAAAGAGCGACCCTATCACGGTGCTGCCTCCCCGGTTGAAGACCTGCACGCTGGCGGCCAAACCGGGAGTGCTGCAGATCACCGTGCAGCTGGAAAACTTCTTGGACAACGTGTTGTGGGTGCAGATGCGCGAGTACACAAAGGGTCAACCTTCGCGGATCCTGAGCCAAGGCGGCGAGACCTGGAAGCTCGTGTTGATCGAGTCGTTTTCCAAGTTCGGCGACACCGGGCGCGGGGGCATGCTCCAGATTCCGTTGGACAAGTTGCAATTCCCCTCCAAGTCCGAAGACGTGTGGGAAGTCTATCCGCGAATCAGTTTGGTGCCCCACGATTGCGGCGCTCTCAACCGCCACCTGGAGCCCCGCAACGACATGGACATGGAACGCCTGATCCGCGTGCGAGGCAAGTGAACGTCAGTAGCGAAGGCCGGTGGGGCGAAGCTCGATCTTGAATCCAGCTCCCTCGCCTTCTTCGTGTATCGAGACCACTTGGCCGCTGACCAAGAAACGATCGGACGAGAATTTGCATTTGCGTTCACCGGCCAGATCTCCTTCCGAACAGACCCCCGCAGTATCGCACATATCTTCCTCAAGTAGGAGAGAGTTGGCGACCGGGACGTTTTTGGGATCGATATTGTAGGAGCCTAGCCACTCTTGCATTTCGTCGCCAAAATTGAAAAACACATACAGTCCCCCATCCTGATAGCTTGTGCCGGGGACGCTGCTCGGGATTTTTTCAGGGAGTTCCCGGAATCGTTTGAGGAATCCTTGGATACAGGCATTTGGCTTAGCTTCGTTTTTTCCGGCCACCCCCGTCGGTTCCAGCGGCCCCTTGAACGTCACGATCTTGCCTTCGTAGCGCTTCTTGGCTTCGGCCAGGCCCAGCTTGGCCACGTCCACCACCGTGATCGCGTTCGCCTCGTCCACGGTCCCGTGGGTTTCGTGCGGTTTGCACCCGGCCAGCAACGCCAGCGCAAGGCCCAGGGCGGCGGCGGTACTGCGGACGGAAATCGACGACGTCATGGCGGGCTCCTCGTTGTCAGGGTTTGACGCCAGAAGTTAGGAAAACCTGCGTTGGCTTCGATCCAGCGGCGTTCCGCCGCCACTCAACCAGCGGCGCGTTACGTCCGTGCCCGCCCTTTGGAAAACGGATACGAGTCGCCGTTGGCTGAGTGGCCAGCCGAAGGTTGGTTGTATCGAAGCCAACGTGTTTGCGCCAAAGGCGGTTCGACCGCGTTCACCCCAGCAGTTCCTGCACGACCTCCATCGTGAGCGCCTTGCCTCCGGTCTCGCCCGCATCGAACAGGGCGCTCGCCAGTTGCGCCTTGCCGCGGGCCAGCGCGAGCACGCGTTCTTCGATCGTGTCCTTGGCCACCAGGCGGTAGATGGTGACAGGATTTGTTTGGCCGATGCGGTGCGTGCGCGCCGCGGCCTGTTCTTCCACCGCCGGGTTCCACCAAGGGTCGAGCAGGAACACGTAGTCGGCGCCGGTGAGGTTCACACCCGCTCCGCCCGCCTTGAGGCTCACCAGGAACACGGATTCGTCCAGGCCGTTCTGGAAGCGATGGATCAGCCGGGTGCGCTCGCGGGCGGGGGTGCTTCCGTCCAGGCGCAGGAATTCCACGCGCTCCTTGCGCAGGCGGTTTCCGACCAGGTCCAGCAGCGAAGTGAAGCTGGAAAAGACCAGGGCGCGGTGGCCTTCGGCGATGTCTTCCACGAGCTTGTCCACCAGGACGTCCAGCTTGGCGGCCGGGCCCTTGTGTCCTGCCAGTTCGGGCGCGCAGGCGATCTGCCGCAACCGCAGCAGCGCGGTCAGAACCTGGAATCGTCCGCCTTCGTTCAGACCCTTGCGCCGCAGTTCGGGCAGCAGGTGCTTCTGGTAGTCCTTGAGCTGGCGCTGGTACAGGTTCATCTGCTTGGCGTCCAGCTCCACTTCCAGGAGGATGTCTTCGCGCGGCGGCAGGTCGCTGGCCACAACCTGCTTGGTGCGCCGCAGCCAGAACGGCGCGGTGAGCATGCGCAGGCGGGACAGGTCGGGGGCTTCGCCCGGGAACGGCTGGAACTGGTCCAGGAACGCCTGCTTGGGTCCAAGCAAACCGGGGTTCAGGATGGAAAATTGCGCCCAAAGGTCGGACAGCGAGTTCTCGATGGGAGTGCCGGTCAGGCACACTTTCTGACGCGTGCGCACCAGGGCGCATGTCTGGTGGGCCACCGTGGCGGCATTGCGGATCGCCTGCGATTCGTCGAAAATCGCCAGCGAAAATTCGAGATTCCGCAGCCATTCGATCTCGCGCGGCAAGGTACCGTAGGTGGTGACAAAAATTGTTGGTCCATCCAAGGGTGCGTCGCGCAGGTCGTCGCGCCCGATCCCGTGCAGCAGGCGGGTGCGAAGGTGCGGCGCGAAGCGGGCGATCTCCGCGATCCAGTTGCCCGCGACCGATGCGGGTCCCACCACCAGCGCGGGAGGCGCCGACGGATCCTGCTCGAAGATGGAACAAAGGTGCGCGATCAGCTGCACCGTCTTGCCCAGGCCCATGTCGTCGGCCAGGATTCCGCCAAGGCATTGTTGGCGCAACGATCCCAGCCAGTCCAGTCCGTGCTTCTGGTAGGGGCGCAGCGAGGCCCGCAGGGCTGCGGGCTGCGGCACCGGCACGATCCTGCGGTCGACGAACGGCGCGAGATCCCGCTTCCAGGCTTCGGGATCGCGGACCTCGCCGAGTCCGCATTCGGACAGTTCCAGCGCGAGCGCCGCGTGCATCCCGCGCAGACGGATTCCGTCGGGAGTCGCCTCACCCAGGCGGGTCATCCAGTCCAGCCGTTCCAGCAGCTTGATCGAAAGCTCGCCGGTGGAGCCGTCGGCCAGCTTCACCGATCCGCGGGAGGCCACCAGGGTGGACAGCGGCACTTCCAGTCCATCGAAGTCCACCACGCCGGAAAGTTCGAACCAGTCCTGCCCCGAAGGACGTCCCGACATCCGGAACACGCCCTTGCGGCGGCGCCACGGGTCAAGCAGCCGGGCCTCCTCGACTTCCCAGCCGGCCTGGGCGAGGGCGGGAAGTCCCGCCAGCGCCAGCGCGCGAACGGAGTCGAAATCCGCGATGGCTCTTTGGCGTCCCTCGGTCTTGAAGACGATGTCCGCATCCAGCAGGATGCGGTCCAACTCGTCGGCCAGGATCCGTTCCGCATCGGGATCTCGCTCCAGTTGCAGAAGGTCTCCCGATTCGGAGGTGAACTCCAGCACGGAATCGTCGGAGCCTTCGGGAATCGTCAGGCTTGGATAGGCGAGCACCAGCGAGACGCCAAGGTTGGATGCGATCTCCTGGATCCGGACGCGGCGCAGAGGAGATTCACGCAGGACTTCGGGCAGGAGCTGGGGCGGGATCTCGACGCCGCGCCGCGACAGGAGCGAAAGTTCGCGCTTCGATGCCGCCAGTGCGCTGGTCGGGATCCGCTCGGCATCCTGGAAGATCTGGAACAGGCCGACGGGTGTGCGGGGATCGATCCGGAAGACGCGCTTTCCGTCCCGCACGGAAAGGTCGCCTTGGCGGCCGAACCAGATCCAGGATTCGCCAGGCTCGAACACAGGTGCCGCCGAATCCGTCGCAACCAGCGAAAGCTCGAACACGGATTCGTCGCCGTGTTCCACCAGGCGCGGGATCGGGCGCCAGTACGACGGATCCAACAGCAGATGAGATCCGTTCGTGTCGACCAGCAGCCCCATCCGCGAGGCTTTTTCCATCAGCAGGTGCTGGGGGGCGGGCGGGATCGGAGGCCAGGTGTAGGTCGTGGGCGCCGTGCATTCCTGGATGAGCGCGATGTCGGCGGGGCTCAGGTATTGCGGAGGACTGGTGCGCACCCGGTTGCCCAGCGTCCTGCGCAGGTCGACTCCGTCGAGCCGCCAGTTTCCGTCCTTGCCCAATTGTTCCGCGCTGGGAACGATGTCGGCAATCCTGGATCGCGGGTGCCTGCCCTCTGTCTTCAGGATATAGACGACGCGCTGGCGCGGATTCCGGTTGGTCGTGTCGGGATAGGCCAGAAGGTCGGCGATTCTCCGCAGCGCGAGGCTGGCGTCGATCTGGCGCGCAGGCCCTCTTCCTCCCGCAGGGGCGGATCTTGGAGCCGGTTGGCTGGTAGGTGGCGGGAGGGCCGGTTGAGGTGGTCTCGATCCCGATCCGGGTGTCGGGAATGGCAGGATCTGTCCAGATGGACTTTTGGGCTGCGGTGGAGGTGGCGGATTCGCGTCCAAGCCGAGCTTGGCGCATTCCCGCAGAAGTCGCAGGCAGAGCGCTGCCACATGTTTGCATTCGCCTTGTTCGCGGTGGTAGGGGCAAGTGCACGAGTCCGACCCGTCCAGTCCCACTTTGACGCGGTAGTCACGGGTGCCCCATACGTTCGCCATCCAACCTTGGTAGGATGCGACCCAATGCAGTTCCTCGAACTCGTCCACATAATCCATCGCTCGCGCGGTGAGGATCTTGGGGTAGGGTTTCAGGATCTCGTGCAGGTACATGGCCGCGGCGTGGTCCAGATGCAACGGGTTGGAATCCACGGTTCGGGTGCGTTCCTGGATGCGATGGATGATCTTGGTGGGCAGGTGCGGGAGGATCGCGGCCCATTCGCCATGCGATCGCAGCCATTGCAGGCGCTCGAGATGGCTGCGAAGATCCTTCGCTTTGGTGGGATAGGCGGATTCGGCCAGCCGAAGGACCTCGTCCGGAGACAACTCCTCCAGGACGGATGCGGCATTTTGAAGCATCGCCGGAAATTTAGCCAAGCGGGGGCGGTATTCTTCCACGCATGGAGCGCCTTATGCACGTGATCGAGTTCTTTCAGCGGCACCCCGACGACGACGAGACTCGCCTCCTCTTCCCTTTGCTCGTCCAATTGGGTAAATTCACTCCTGTGGAGCATCAAATGACCATCAAATACTTGACGAAGCTGCCCAAGCCGCAGTTCATGATCGAGTTGGAGAAAATGGCCAAGCGCAAGGGCCGTCAAGAAGGTCGTCAAGAAGGTCGCGAGGAGGGCCGCGTGGAGGGCCGCGTGGAAGGGCGTCAAGAAGGAATCCACGAAGGCGCGTTGAACGCCCGTCGCGAAGATGCCCGCAAGATGCTGGAGCATGGGATTCCGTGGTCGGTGGTCACCGACGTGACAGGGTTGACTCCGGAAGATCTTCGCTGACGGTTTCTTTGGACGAGGTTCGGCGTGTGATGCTCGTCACTCGCCGCCACTTCGCTCCATTCCCGAATGGGATTGCGATTTCTTTCATTTTGGAACAGAAGCCGATTTTCCTCGTTCTGGAGTGACCACGCATGTTCGCCACATCGCCAATCCGATTCCCTTCCATCGTTCCAGTGATGGGGCTCGTCTTCTGGATGGCCGGATGCATGACCGACCCTCCCAAGGAGCAGCCTGCCAGCGAGCTGACGTCGGTGGTGGCCACCTACACGGTTGGTGCAACCGATACCTACAAGACTCCGGATTCCGCTTCCTGGTCGCGCGGGGCCGCCAACGGAAAGGCGGGGGTGCCGGTTTTTGTCAAGACCAACGAGCTTGGCAAGGAGTACTCGGTCGGAATCGAATTGGCATCGGGATTGGGGAACGATGAACTTGGGCTGCATCTGTGGGTCCGCGGCATCAAGATGATGACCGTCTACTACAAGGCAACGGGCAGTTCGAACGAATTGACCCGCTCCGACCGGGTGGTCGAAAGTCATTCCGTCGCCTTGAATCTGATCAAGTCGCTCGATTCGTCCAAGGGCACGGCGCCCGCAGGCAAGGCGGGCATCGATTCGCTCCTGGCCCGCTGGATCCTCGCCTCCGATCCTCGGGCGAAGAACTGGAAGGATTCGCTCCCGGAGGGGTTGGATGTTCCTGGAGTCGTGCGATCGGTGTTGGTTGCCGGGTCCAAGAGCGGTAAGCCGTTGGCTAATCTGGGGCTTGCGGCAACCCTGTCGATTTCGGACGATTCGCTGAAAACCCTGGTCCTGGAATTGATTTCCACGAAGGCGATCGAGGCCAAGGACTCGGCGATCCTATTTCCGCCCGCTCCGGTTCGTGTGGTGGTTCCGCTTTCCGTCGCCGGCGACCCGAAGGCCGGTGGCGATCCGGTCAAGCTCGGTGGCGAATTCGTTTGGAACGACGACCTGGGGCTGGTGGTGCTTCGTTACGAAGTGAAGCGCGGAACGGAGCCGTCGGGGGTGGTGGTCGTTTCCAGCCTGCCGGTGCCGAGCGCCACCGACGGAAGGATTTCACTGGAATCCGCTT
>JAKPQQ010000079.1 GCA_029557215.1 Fibrobacterota bacterium
ACGGCGCGGTGTCGGTGGGGATCCTGCTGCAGGCCTACGAGCTGTTCCCCAAGCAGTTTCCCGATCGCGCGATGAACATCCCGGAATCCGGCAACGGGAAGCCCGACCTGCTGGACGAGTGCGTCTGGGAACTGGATTGGATGGCGCGCATGCAGGACGAAGATGGCGGCCTGTTCTTCAAGGTGGCCAGCCGCACCTGGGACGGCATGGAGATGCCCACCAAGACCAAGCACCAGCGCCACGTGATCGGGAAATCGACCACCGCCACGCTGACGTTCGCGGCGGCGGCGGCGCAGGCCTCGCGCATCCTGAAGCGCAAGGACGCCACCCGGGCCAAGGACTACCTGTCCCGCGCGGAAAAGGCCTGGGCCTGGGCCGTGAAGAACCCGGCCGTGCGCGAACCTCGCGAGACCGGCGGCAGCGGCCCCTACGAGGACTCGAACATGTCGGACGAATTCCTGTGGGCCGGAACGGAACTGTGGCTGGCCACCGGCAAGCCCGCATACCGCGCCGCCGCCAAGGCGAGCCTGGACAGCGTGGGGATCCTGCAGACCACCAGCTGGCAGAACGTGCAGAATCTGGCACACTACTCCGTGGCCCTGAACGCGCCCAAGGACAGCATGGCCGCCAAGGCGCGTTCGAGGATCGATTCCATGGCGACGGAAATCCACAAGCAGATCGAATCGAGCGCCTACCGGGTTCCGCTCCAGGGATTCCCGTGGGCGTCCAACGACGTGGCCCTGCAGAAGGCGGCCTTGCTGGCCTGGGCCGACCGGTTCAAGCCGGGAACGGCGGGTTCGGGGATCCAGGAAACGGTGGATTACGTGCTGGGCAAGAACGCGCTGGGCACGTCCTTCGTGACGGGAACCGGCGAACGGTCCGCGATGAACCCGCACCATCGCGTGCTGGCGGGCGACACCGTGGCGCTCCCGTTCCCGGGATTCGTGGTGGGCGGCCCCAACGCGGATCGCCAGGACGACATCAAGAAGGCGCCCTGGGGGGTGGAATACCCCCACACCGAACCCGCCAAGTGCTGGGTGGATGTTTCGGGATCGTACGCGTCCAACGAAGTGGCGATCAACTGGAACGCGGCCCTGGTGTTCACGCTGGCGGCGCTGGTGAACCAACTGGACCAGAAATAGCCGAACAAACGCGCCAGCCGACCGGAGGGCCGTAGGGGCGAGGCATGCCTCGCCCGAGCCGAACAGGCGAGCCCGCAGGGTGGCGACCCCGCCCTTCGGCTCCGGGGACCGGGCGGGGTGGCGCCCGACACCCGTTGCGAAGAATGGCCCGAAGAACGTCCCGATGCCACAGGTTCTATATTCTGGGGCCGTCTTGCCTGCGAACGACAAGACGAGGGATTCCAGACGTTTGACAGCATCGGAGAACCGCGGCGCCCATATGAGCAATGCCCAGACATTCGAACAGTCCTTGGCACGCCTGGAAGAGGTGGTCGCCCGGCTCGAGGGGGGCGACCTCCCGCTGGACGAAGCTCTCGAGCGCTACGAAGAGGGTGTGCGCCTGGTCGGGCGCTGCCGCGCCGACCTGGAACGCGCCGAACTCAAGGTGAAGCGTCTGGTGGAGCGCAACGGCAGACCCGAGGTCGAGGACGTTCCCGCGGCCGACCTATTCGGAGGAGCAGGATGAACCAGGTCAACGAATTCCTCAAGGAGTCCAAGGCGCGCGTCGACGCCGTCTTGGACCGCGTGCTGCCGGCGACGACGCACCGGCCGGGAGTCCTGCACGAGGCCATGCACTACAGCATGATGGCCGGCGGCAAGCGCCTGCGCCCCGCGTTGTGCTACGCGGCCTTCGAGGACTGCGGCGGCCAAGGCGACGCGGCCGACTGGGGCGCGGCCGCCCTGGAGATGGTGCACACGTTCTCGCTGATCCACGACGACCTGCCGTGCATGGACGACGACGATTTCCGTCGCGGCATGCCCACCTGCCACAAGAAGTTCGGCGAAGCCATGGCCGTGCTGGCCGGCGACGCGCTTTCCATCCTGGCGTTCCATGTGCTGGCCAAGGCCGGCAAGGCCGAGGCCGTGACGGTGCTTTCCGAAGCGCTGGGATCGGACGGCATGCTGGGCGGCCAGGTGGTGGACATCCTCTCCGAAGGCAAGCCCTGCACGCTCGAGACGGTGGAGTACATCCACGTCCACAAGACGTCGGCCCTGATCGAGGCGTCGCTGGAACTGGGCGCCGTGCTCGCCGGAGCCGACGCGGAACGACGGAAATTGTACCGCGACTACGGACGCGCCATCGGGTTGGCGTTCCAGATCGTGGACGACATCCTGGACATCGAGTCGTCCACGGAAGAACTCGGCAAGGATGTCGGGTCGGACGTGGAGAACCAGAAGGCCACCTACCCCGCCCTGGTCGGCCTGGAAGAAAGCAAGAAGCAAGCGCGCATCCTGGTGGACCGCGCGGTCGAATTGGCTGGACGGATGGGTCCGCGCGCGTCGGTATTGGCCGATCTCGCCAGGTTCATGGTCGAACGGGGGAACTAGCATGGCGCATGATTCCGGGCTGCCCCAGGCGGGCCCGCTCCTCTCGGGCATCCATCGCCCCGAGGACGTGAAACAGTTGGGAATCCCCCAACTCGAGAAATTGTCTCAAGAACTGCGCGAATTCATCGTGAATTCGATCAGCCGCCACGGCGGGCATCTGTCGCCCAACCTGGGAACGGTGGAACTCACCGTGGCCCTGTTCAAGGTGATGGAGCCCGGCAAGGACCGGTTCATCTGGGACGTGGGACACCAGGCCTATTCCCACAAGCTCCTGACCGGGCGACGCGAACGGTTCCACACGATCCGCCAGCACGACGGGTTGTCGGGGTTCCTCAAGCGCTCGGAAAGCAAGTACGACGACTTCGGGGCCGGGCACGCCAGCACGTCCATTTCGGCGGCTCTGGGCATGGCGGTGGGGCGCGACCTCCAGGGACGCAAGAACCGGGTGTTCGCGATCATCGGCGACGGGTCGCTCACCGGAGGCATGGCCTTCGAGGCGCTGAACAACGCCGGCGACCGCAACGAAGACCTCACGGTGATCCTCAACGACAACAAGATGTCGATCGCCGAAAACGTGGGCGGGATCTCCAAATACCTGAACCGCGTGATCACGGACCCGCGCTGGAACAAGCTGCGCAAGGACGTCTGGGGCGCGCTGGGGCACCTGGACAAGGTGGGCAAGGGCTGGGCCGACCACGCCCGTGAAACCGCCCGCAAGGTGGAAGACGCCGTGAAGGGCATGGTCCTTCCGGGGTCGCTGTTCGAGGATCTGGGGTTCCGCTACTACGGTCCCGTGGACGGACACGATCTGCCCGCGTTGATCGACCTGTTCGAGAAGCTCAAGGACATCCCGGGCCCTAAGCTCGTGCACGTGGTCACGGTGAAGGGCAAGGGGTTCGAACCCGCCGAAAAGGACGATACCGGCAAGTGGCACGGTTTGGGCGCGTTCGATCCCGAGACCGGCAAGGTCGCTCCCGCTTCGGACTCGAAACCCAGCTACACCCAGGTGTTCGGCGAGGCCCTGACGGATCTGGCCGCCGCCCACCCCGAGGTGGTCGCCATCACCGGCGCCATGCCCGGCGGGACCGGCGTGAACATCATGGCCAAGTCGTTCCCGGACCGCGTGTTCGACGTGGGCATCGCCGAACAGCACGCCGTGACCTTCGCGGCCGGCCTTTGCTGCGAGGGCGTGCGACCCGTGGTGGCGATCTATTCCACCTTCCTGCAGCGCGCCTACGACCAGGTCGTGCACGACGCGGCGATCCAGCACCTGCCGGTCATCTTCTGCTTGGATCGCGCCGGACTGGTGGGCGCCGACGGCCCCACCCACCATGGCGCCCTGGACTTGGCGTATCTGAGGACCATCCAGACGATGGTGGTCATGGCTCCGCGCGACGAAGCCGAACTCGTGCACATGCTGCACACCGCCCACGCCCACACGTCGGGACCCAGCGCGATCCGCTACCCTCGCGGATCGGGTCGAGGCGCGGCCAAGCCCGCCGAACCCAAGGTGCTGGAGATCGGCGTTCCCGAAATCCTGCGCGAAGGCGCCGAAGTGGCGATCCTGGGGATCGGATCCATGGTGGACGTCGCCGAAGCCGCGGCGGACCTCCTGGCCGGCGAAGGGATCCGGGCTACCGTGGTGAACGCGAGGTTCGCCAAGCCGCTTTCGCTCGCGCACTACCGCGACATCCTTTCCGCGCACCGCCTGGTCGTGACGATCGAGGACGGCGTGCGCAGCGGCGGCTACGGATCGGCCGTCGCCGAGGCCATGGCCGATCTCGATCTGCCGCGCAGGCACGTTCTTCTGGGGCACCCGTCCGACCGGTTCGTGGACCATGGAGACAATTCCCGTCTATTCAAGGAAATCGGATTGGATCCGGCGTCGGTCGCCAACAGGATCCGCAAGGCTTTGGAGGCCTCCACATGAATCGCGACGGCAACGGATACGGACAGGGCGGACCCCGGGGCGACCGCCCCGGACAGGGGGCCGGCAAGCTGCCCCCCTGGAAGCTGCGGCCGCGCGGCGTGGCCAAGGTGGCCAAAGGCTCGGAAGGCGCGGTGTGGCTGGACGAGGAGCTGAAGGCCGTCGCCGACCTGCGCAACGACAAGGCCCGCGAACGCACCGGACAATATCTGGTGGAAGGCGTGCGCGCCGTGGAGACGATCCTGGACCGCGCCAAGGAAAACCTGGTCGCGATCTACGAATCGGAAGGCCTGGTCTGGAACAAGGCGCTCCTGACCCGTTCGCCCGGCAAGGTGCCGGTGCGCACGATCTCCGAACGCGAAATGGAGCTGTTGTCCATCAACAAAACCCAGCAGGGGCTGGTGGCCGTGGCGATCGCGCGCTCCCTGCGCGTGAACTGGGAAACCGCCCGCCGCGTCACGCTGGTGGACGCGATCCAGGACCCGGGCAACCTGGGCGCC
>JAKPQQ010000082.1 GCA_029557215.1 Fibrobacterota bacterium
CAAGTGGGGGACCAAGGCGCATCAAGCGATCTTGGGGCAGCTCAAGGATTCCTCGGGAGCGCCGTTCTACGGTGGGTCCATCCATGGCAACGACGATGCCCCGACCAAAGCGGCTATCGAAGCCTACCAGAAGAGCGCGAAGCTCAAGGCCGACGGAATCGTGGGGCCACAGACCAAGAAGAGTCTGTACGCGGCCTACATGGATCAGCTTTGCGAAGTGAAGCTCAAGCCCGACGACTTCGTGGGCGATCCATCCGACAAGTTGGTGCAATGGGCGTGTTCGGGGTGCAGCGAGTTCAATCCGGTTGTGGTGTTCTCCAAGTCGGACGCAGATGCCTTCAAGTCGTCTGGCAACAAGGCCGAACGGGATGCCAAGAACGCACCCAACCGCAGGGCGTCGCTGTTCCTGTTTCCGGCCACCGCAAAAGGACCAGGCAAGGTCACCTTCCCGTGTCCCGCTTGGTCGGAAGGTACCGCCGGTTGCAAGAAGCAGCTGTTCCCCGATGCCGATAAGCGCCGCAACCCCACCGACGCGGAACGGACATGGGAAGCCGCGAAGGATACGTTCGCGTGCCAGTTCTACACCGTAATAGCAAAGAATGAAATGGCATCAAATAGTGCGGAATCCAGCACTAGGAATATTATTGAAAGTTGGTTTGAAGATGACAAGGGAAACAGGCTTTCGCAAGTATTGGCAGGAGCAAAGCTGTTTTTGGTAATAAACAGCCTCGGTCTAGTCGGTGAATCGATTTCGATTGATTTGTCTGATGTCAATGCTGTGTTTTTGAGAGGTGATGCCGAATGCAAAGATGGGATTGTTTCAGATATAGATATTGGAAGCGATCTAATTAAAGTTGAACTGACAGTCAAACAGAAGAGGTGACCTCGTGCCGACTATCAAGCTTTCAAAGACGGGTGAGGTACTGTTTAAATTTCCAGCTATTGATATTCTTGATGAGTTTATCCCGTTTGTTCGCTTTTTCCATGAGAAATATGTGCGACCAAAGACGTTCAAAGTCATCAATGCCAGCCGTGCGACGACATTGTCGGATGTTTACGATTCGAATTGTAGGACATTCACTCCGAAGCACATCTCAACAGGTTTAGATTTTCTGACGAAGCCGAAGGGGTGGAGAGAGATAAAGTTGCCTTTTATTATCGATCCGGGCAATAGCAGTACACTTGACAAAAACGGTAAAATACAAGTTAAGATTTCGCCTGCGGCTCAAGGGGTTAAAGCAATATTCGATGGTACCAAGGTTTACCAGATTGGGGATGTGTTTAACTTACGAATAGAAGTCAAAGGGCATCAAGATCGGACATTCAATGTGGACTTCTATGCTACGGACAATGAAGATTTTAACCAAGGAGAGCTTCAGAACCTGCTTTGTGGGCGAGTCGTGGTTACGATTTTTGGCACATCAAAAGTAAGTCTTAAGATGCTTGAGAACATCAGCAATCTTGATATTGCCAAAGTGGTTAACCCTAATTACACGTATCCTGCAACTAATACGAACAAAGCTTCTGAAATAGAGCTAAGCCAGATGCAAGCAAACTTGTATCAGGACTGCCTTGGCGTGTGTTACGCAACTTGCGAATCGCGTGCAAATAAGGCGTATTTTGATTTGTATGGCAGAAATGTTGTGAATCTTGCTGTTTCCAAAGATAATATTGATCATCGTATTGCAGCAACAGTAAGAACAAAAGATCCATACATGGGATATGGTGCTGGGGGCGTCTTTGCATATCATAAATTGGGGGTTGCTGTTGATAATGCTGCGATTTGGAATGGGAAGCTAAAAACGGGGGCGTTACTGCAGCGCTGGGAGAGTCTAGATCCAAACGATTTATTTAGTCATGGCGGGCATTCGGTAATCTTTCGCGCATATAGATATAACGAAACTGGCGAAATTGATGGGATTGAGATAACGGATTATCATGGTGGAATTAATGGAGGCTTCTTTGATGTGGTAGAAGATGATTTTCCTTGGACGAAAGGTGAGTACCAAAAAAAATACACACTACTGGGGGTAAATCTTCTTGATCTGGAATAACAAATATCAGAAACTGTGCATTGTTGCGTTGTGTTCGGCTACCGCCAGTGCATGGGGAACAAGAAAGCTAACTTGCGAATTCCCCGCAGCTGATTTTTTAGGCAGCTGGAAATACGTAGGAACGTATAAAAAGCGTGTCTTAGTTGATTCTGTGATTCATCGCGTTTGGCCGTCGCCAATATTTTCAGTCATTGAAATTCAAGACAGACATATTCCTAAAAATCATTATGCTAGAGATATCGTAAAGCGCAGATCTAGAAATTCTATGCGCAACTTGGTGTATTTCGGGAGAATGGATCATCGACTCGTTGCTGATTCTCTATTTCCTATTTGCCACTCGTACCATCAAGATTTAGGGTACTCGATTGTGTTTTCTGGTCGAACGAACTGGGATATGCGAATTTCAAGATTGACAAAAGATAGCTTATACATCTCAACCGGTTGTTTTGAATATAATGGCATAGAAGACTGTTTATCTAGAAATTTGGTTTTTGTCAAGCTTCTTCAGAAGCATCCCCACGCTAATGAGCGCAAATGACAACAGTTGAAAGGGTTAAATCATTGGAAGTGTATGCATGCATATTGTAACTCGGATTCAGCTGAATCTGTTAGTATTAGCATGGGTCTCGCATGCCTTTTTGCCTCAGTTTAATAAAATCTCATTTCCGAAAACAGGGTTTTCGCATCTGTCTGAAGAATCTTGTGAATGTCCAATTAATGGAAGTGAAGATCACGTCGTGTCTATACGGCGGTATGCGCCAGGGATGGATGAGACACCAACCAGCCTAAATTTAGGCTAGCGAGGTTCTCATGACAGACACGGCCCCATCCCTCGGCGTTTCGTTCAGCCCTGCGTCAGGCGCAGCGCGATGTAGTCCACCGCCGACACCAGCTTGGCGTAGGGCATGCGCGTGGGGCCGAGCACGCCCACCGTTCCTTTGGCGTCGCCGATGCAGTAGTTGTGGGTCACCAGCGACAGCGTCCTCAGGTGTTCCAGGCGGTTTTCCGAGCCGATCGTGATGTAGGCGCCCTCGCGTCCGGTTCGCTCCTGCAGAAGTTGCGCAAGCTGCGAACGATCCTCCATGAGCTGCACCAGGTTGGTCATCGAACGGCGCTCGCCCAGTTCCGGTTGCGAAAGGACGTTTCCCGCGCCTTGCAGGAACGCGTCGCCTCCGCGGGTCGGGTGGGCGAGATCCAGAAGGGCATGCAGAATCTGTCGAACCAGGTCGTCGTTGCCTGGGTCGTCGGGGTTCGGGGGCGTGTCGGAAGGCGTCGCGCGCAGCGCCAGGTCGCGCTGGATCTCCGCCGGAGTGCGGCCCAGGGCGGTCAGGTGCACGCGCCGGACCAGATCCGCGAGGCTCTCGCGTTCCACGGGGGATTCCAGTTCCACGGCCACCGACCGGATCAGGCCCGATCCGAACGAAGCGACCAGCAGCAGGGTCTTTTCGCGGACGGGAACGAGCTCCAGCCGATCCAGACGCGAACCGTCCAGCACGGGCGAGATGGCCACCCCCAGCTGGCGGGTGACCTCGGCCAGCGCCAGGGCGGCGGCGGCCAGGAGCTGGTCTTCCGACCTCGCCTGGGCCAGGGTCGAATCGACCACCTGCTTTTCGGCTCCGGAGAGCGGATCTTCGGGCATGATCTGATCCACCCAGACGCGGAACCCGCGTTCGGTGGGCTGGCGCCCCGCGGATGTGTGGGGCTGGTCGATCAGTCCCATCTCCTCCATGTCGGCCATCACGTTGCGGATGGTCGCGGGCGAGAGCGCGTCGACGATGTCCTTGCTGACCTGCCGCGACCCGACAGGTTCCGCGTTCCCGATGTAGCGGCGCACGATGCTGGACAGCACCACCCGCTGGCGCTCGCTCAAGGGGTGCGCGAGCGGGCCTTCCATGGGGCCGACCGGAATGGGGTCGCTCAAGGCCTGGCCTCGGCGCGGGATGGATGGCGGATTCTGTCGATCATGCTTGGTTCCCAGGGTTGTCGGAAATCGTTCTCCCGAGCCTGCTTGCCCGGATGCCAAATATTATCCTTCGAACAACGTATCCACGACCGTAGGAGGTCCTTCCTTGCGTCCGTCCATCTTCCTCGTCTCTTTCGTCTGCGGCGCTTCGTTCGCCACCGATGTCCAATATCCGCAGATGATCCACTGGACCGGCACCCGGGGCATGTCCCAGGTCCGATCGGCGGAAAGTCTGGGCGAAGGCTTCCTGTCGGTCGACATGACCGGCACTCTGCACCAGGTCGACAAGGCCGTCGACGGGCGTACGCCTCCCGCGAACAGCAACATCAACATGGGAATCGTCGCGATCGGGCTCGGACTCGGCCGTTGGGCCGACGTTTCGTTCTGGACCTCGGCCTACACGGTTCCCGATTGGAAGGGCAACCCCAGGAGGGATGGCCACGGTGCGAGCGGTGGACAGGTCCAGCTCCAGGCGCCGTGGGATCCCGATTTCCCCTTGCGTGCGGCGGCGCAGTTCGGGTTCTTCGGCGGATCGCAGAACCAGATCCAGACCGGTTACACTTCCGAGGGCAAGCTCCGTGCCGACGGCTGGAACTATCTCCAGTCCCGGCTTGGATACGATTTCCAGGGGACCCTCGTCCAGACGCTGCGCACGGGCGGCGAAACCTTCCCCGTCCGCATCCACCTGAACCAGGGATTGCTTCGCTCCATCGACAACGACCGCGACGACGTGGTGCTTCTCGACGGCGGCCTGGAACTGACTCCCGTTCCTGTCCTGACCATCGGGCTGGAGGGCCATCGCCGGTTCCTGTTCTCCGGCTCCGATGGCGACCCCCTTTGGGGCACCGGCACCTTCACGTTCCACCTGCCCGGTGGCGCCAACATCCAGGTCGGCGGAGATCTCCGGTTCTCCGGCAAGCGCAGCGGCGACGTCGACCAGTACGCCCTCGATCCTTGGCGCGCCTTCGGTTCCCTTTCGTTCGGGGTCGATTTCACGGCCAAGAAGCGCAGGGCCCAGCGCGAAGCGAAGATCGCCGATTCCCTGGATCGCGAACGCCTGCTCAACGAGATCGCCGAAGGCGAGGCCTTGGCCCGGCGCATCCAGAAAGGCAAGGACAGCGCGATCACGGTGATCGCGATGCGCGACAGCATGGCGGCGAGGCTCCGGACGGATTCCGCGCGATTGGCGCAGGGGTTGGCCATCTGCCAGAAGGACGGATCGTCGGCCCGCTCGCAGGTCGCCCGCATGAACGACAGCCTGGCCAAGCGCTCCAGCCAGGATTCGGCGGCGTTGGCCGAAGCCCGCAAGCAGATCGAAGAAGAACGGCTCAAGCGCGGGGATCTGGAGGCGTCGTTCCTCAAGACCGGCATGATGAACCTGGACGCGGTCTATTTCGAGCTCGGCAAGTCGTCGATCACGGCCAATTCCAAGCCCTACCTGAACCTGATCGGCGCGATCCTGGTCAAGTACCCCAAGTTGCGCTTCGAGGTCGGCGGACACACCGACAACCGGGGCAAGCCGTCGGTCAATCTTCGTCTGTCGCAGTCGCGCGCCCTGGCGGTGCTCAACTACTTCGTGCTCAACCACCCGGAGCTCGCGGGCAAGATCTCGGCCAAGGGCTACGGCGCATCCAAGCCCAAGGCGACCAACACCACGGCCGAAGGCCGCGAGATGAACCGCCGCGTGGAAATCACCGTGAAGAATCTCGAGGCGCTCAAGGAATACGCCAGATAACGGCGGACAGCGATCCTTGCCATGGAAGGATCGCCACCGCGATTCGCGACGCATCGACGCCCCCGATCCAAATCCGGATCGGGGGCGTTTTTTGTCGAACGGGGAAATCGAACCCGGGAGAGCGGGGCAAGGGAAGCCTTCGCCCCTCACCGGGGATTCGATCAGGACTCGGCGGCCAGGCGCTTGAGCGATTCGATGTTGTTGGAGGTGATCGCCTTGAGGTTTTCCGTGATCTTCTCGGCGGGCCAGTCCCACCACTTGATTTCCAGCAGGGCGGCGATGGTGTCGTCGTCGAACCGCTTGCGGATGGTCCTGGCGGGATTCCCTCCCACGATCGTGTAGGGAGGCACGTCTTCCACCACGATCGAACGGGAGGCCACGATCGCGCCGTCGCCGATCTTCACGCCCGGCATGACCAGGACTTCGAACCCCAACCACACGTCGTTGCCGATCACGGTGTCGCCCTTGTAGGGGAGCTGGCTCAGATCGGGCAGGGATTTTTCCCAGCCGTTGCGGAAGATGGAAAACGGATAGGTGGAAAATCCGTCGAGCTTGTGGTTGGCGCCGTTCATGATGAACTTGGTGCCGCAGGCGATCGCGCAGAATTTGCCGATCACGAGCTTGTCGCCGATGAACGGATAGTGGTACAGGACGTTGTGCTCGAACTCGGCGAACGGATCGGGATCGTCGTAGTAGGTGTATTCGCCGACCTCGATGTTCGGGCGGCTGAGGTGGTTCTTGATGAAGCGCATCCGGGGGTGGCCCGGCATGGGGTGGGTTTCGTTGGGATCGGGTCCGAACATGCGCGGCACCTTTCGAGAAAAAGAGGTCGTGGTCCGATAAGGATAGATCATCCTGGAGATTGTGATCGGATATCGTACGGGCAACGGGGAGGAGGTTGGCGCTACAGTTCCTCGATCGCTTCGGACAGCGCTTCGTAGACCCGCTCGAGCTGGTGTTCGCGCATGCTGAACGGAGGCACCACGTACATCGTGTCGCCCAACGGACGCACCAGCACTCCACGGTCTCGGCAGGATCTGGCGACCTTCTGGCCGCGGTTGGCCAGGTAGCCTCCGGGCGCCGCGGGGAGTTCGAACGCGGCGAGCGTGCCCAGGACGCGCGAGCCCGTGATCGGGAGACCACTCGCGAGGTCGGACAGGAATCGACGCTGCCACGATTCGATGTCGGCGATCCGCCGGGTGGTGGTGGGGTCCTGGAGCACGTCCAGCGAGGCCAAGGCGGCCGCGACCCCAAGCGGATTGCCTGTGAACGAATGGCCGTGGAACAGGGTTTCCTTGCGGTCTTCGGACAGAAAGTCGCGGAAGATCTCTTCGCAAAACGCGGTCGCCCCAAGAGGCAGAAATCCCCCTGTCAGCCCTTTGGACAGGCAAATGGCCGAAGGATTCAAGTCGGGATGTCCCGCTACCGGACGGCAAGCGAAGTCGCCGCCGGTGCGACCAAAGCCGGTGAACACTTCGTCGGCGATCCAGTGGATTCCGTATTCCTTGCACAGTCGATCCAAACCCTCCAGATAGGCGCGTGGGTACATGCGCATTCCCCCGGAGCCTTGGATCAGGGGCTCGACCACCAAACAGGCCGTGTCTTTGTGGTGTTCGGCGAGCCAAACGCTCAATGCATCCAGCGCGGCCCGAGCTCCATCCTGAGCCTCTGCACAGTTGGGATCCCAGGCTCCGGCTGGCGAAGGAAGGCGATCGACTTCGAACAGCAAGGGGTCGAAGGGAGCCGAAAAGATGGATCGGGCCCCGACTGCCATGGCGCCAAATGTGTCTCCGTGGTAGGCGTCCTCCAGAGCGGCGACCCGAGGTTTTTGCACACCTCGGCGGCGGGCCATTTGCACACAGGCTTTGATGGCCACCTCGATGGCCGTCGATCCGTTGTCGGAATAGAACAGCTTGGTCATGCGCCCCGGCAGCAAAGGCAAAAGCCGTTCGGCGAGTTGCACACCGGGTTCGTGTGTGCAACCCGCAAAAATCACCTGCTCCAACTCCTTGGCTTGGCGGGCGATGGCTTGGGCGATCTTGGGGTGCGTGTGGCCGTGATTGCACACCCACCAGCTGGATACCGCATCGATGATTTCGGTCTGATCGCTGGTCCGAAGCACGGCCCCGTGGGCGGATTCGATCTCCAAGGGGAGTGGTGAGATCTGGTGTTGGGTGTACGGGTGCCAGATGCACTGTGCATCGCGCTCGCGTAGGTTTGAGGGGCGAGGGAGGCTTCGCGGGGTTTCTTCTGTGCAAGGATCGACAAACGGGGTGGCTCGCCACTGTGCAATCAGTTCTTGCACAGATGCTGCGTCGACCGGGAACAGTTCGGGAATACGCCCGAGGATGCACACTTGGCCGCGATCTCGGATTTGCCGCGCATTCTCGCCGTGTGCGGGGCCGTTCAGGAGGACGCCTGCGATCATCCCGCCGCGCGCCCGAATACTGTGCAACGCCGCCAACGTGTGGTGAAGTGTCCCAAGCGTCGTGGAGGCGACCACCAGCATGGGCAAATCCAGGGCCTTGGCCAGGTCGATCATGTCCTCGGTCTCGTTGATTGGGACCAAGGCGCCGCCTGCTCCTTCCACAACCATGGAGTAACCCTGGGGGCGTTCCTCCACCAATGTGTGCAAATCAATCCGGAAATCTTCCAGTTTGGCCGCCCAATGCGGAGAAGCCGGCTCGGCCAACTGGATGGTCGAGGCATGGACCGGTGTGGATCCCGATAGCCGAAGAACTTCCAGTGCATCCAATACCGAGCCCGTTTGGATCGGCTTCCAGTAATCGGCTTCCCAAAGTGCGCAAAGAATCACACTGCACAGTGTTTTCCCAACGTCAGTCCCAGTGCCAGTCACAAAAACCGACTTTGGGAACGGGTGACCCAACAATGGGTGATCAGATTTCACGCAAAACCCCCAGGAATTCATTCAAATCGGCGCTTTGCAGATCGGCCGTGATCGTGGCGCGCAGTCGTTCAGTGCCTGCCGGGACCGTCGGAGGACGAATCGGACGGAGGTGAATCCCTTTTTGGGCAAGTTTATCGGATGCTTGCACAGACGCATCCAATCCACCGCACATCAAAGGAAAGATTGGCGTTGCGTTTTTCCGCACCGGCAACGACCACCCTAGAGATTTTAGGCCCGATTCAAATGTATTGCACAGTTCGAACAAGTGGTTGGAACGGGAATGATCGGCCTGAGCGATCTTCCAGGCCTCCCGAGCCGCGAAAATGGCCAAAGGGGATGGGGCCGTCGTGAAAATGAAGGCGCGGGAGGTGTTCACGATCGCCGAGATCACCGAGGGATGTGTGCAAAGCATCCCCCCGGAAGACGCCAATCCTTTGCCAAATCCCTGGGTGGTGGCGATCAAGGTGGAATCTTTGGGGAGGAGTTCGCACCAGCCGGTTCGATTTGGGGCATATAAGCCCACCGAATGGGCTTCGTCCACCACCAGGAGCGCGCCTTCCTCTTTGCACACTTGGTGCAAATCCACCAGCGGAGCGATATCGCCATCCATGGAAAACACCGACTCCGTCAACACGACCCGGATTCGCCCTCCACCCATGCGCAACTGTGCACGCAGGTCATCCGGGTTGTTGTGGGCGAACTTGCGCCGCCTGGCGCCACTGTGCAAAATTCCATCGATCAAGGATGCGTGGGCCAAGGCGTCGTGGAGCACGACATCGTGGCGATCGGCGAGCGCGCAAATGACCGCGCGATTGGCCTCCGATGCCGAACCGAACAGCAAGGCGGTGGGGAATCCCGCCGCCTGGGCGAACTCGGATTCGAACGACTGAAAAAGCTCCAGGTTGCCTGAAAGCAATCTGGAGCCGGAAGAGGTCAAGGGGAGTCCATTGGCCAAAGCCTTGGTGACCGCATCTAAAACGCGTGGGTCGCGGCGAAGCCCCAGGTAGTCGTTGTGGGCGAATCGGGACTCCGGATGCCGTCCGAGGGTGCGGAACAACCCTCGGGTCTGCAGATCCTCGGCCCGAGCCGTCCAGTCGGAGGCCCAAAGGTCCCAGCTTGTGGTCACGGTAGGGAAATGTAGGAGCTGTGGTGGGCTCCGGCGAATCGGGCGCGCCATCCGCACGGATCGGTCCGCAGCCCGGTGAAGAAGTGCGAGCGAGTGGGTCAGCGCTTGATGGGCTTGCGGCGCGGAGGAGCCAGGGAATCGACCGGACCCGAGAACAGGCAGTTGTAGGTGCGGCGCCTGTGTTCGCTTTCCACGACGGTCTGGCCGCACAGCGACCTGTCGAAATTCGGCAGGAAGACGGTTTCCGTGCAAATCACGAGACCGGAGTCGTTCCAGGGGATGTAGCAGTGCGCGGCGGTGTCGACGACCGGGTAGTCGACGACGGAATCGATCCACGCCGTGTCCATGTCTTCGGGGGTCCAAGGCTCGTAGCGGGGACGGACGCAGCGGTAGGTGACGCGCGAGGTGTCGTTCCAACTGCTCGTATCGAAAGGAGCGTCGAGATGGCACCAGAAGGTGGTATCGCTCACGGGGTAGTGGACCACCGTGTCGCTCCAGATCGTGTCGCCGGGAATCGCTTCGTAGCGGATTTCAAAGCAGTTCACCAGCAGCGAATCGCTGGTCGCGTTCTTCCACTTCGGAGTGTTGCAGTACGTGTACGAGTAATTGCCCCAGCTGGAAGGATACCGGATGATCTGCCAGACCGTGTCGACCGGATCCCTGGGGTCCAGGCTGTCGGACAGGCGGCTGGTGTCCAGGTCCAGATCCAGCACGAGGGTGCCGTAGCGCGGCGCCTGGCGGGTCAGCATGATCTTGGCCGTGGTGTAGGCGCCCGCATCGACCTCCACGGTGTCGCGACCCACCCAGTTGGGAAGGCCGTCGTTCCAGTTGATCGCGGAAACCTCGACGATCCGGGTTCCGGCGGGGATGCCCTCCAGTACGATCGGATCGACGCGGGGGGAGTCCCCGCGCCAGAATGTGTCCATGCCAGGCCCGAAGATCTTGATCTGGAGCTGGTAGGAAGACTGGTTCAGGATCGAGACGCTGGTTTCGCTCAGGCGGAAGGCGACCGCGCCGTTCCCTTCGGAGGAGCGGTCCCCGTTGGAAGCGAGCGTCGCGTCGGTTTGGCAACCTTGGAAAACGGCGAACAACAACGCCGCGCAGGCGGCGAGCGATTTGCGGGTGGACATGGAGTCCTCTTTCTTGTTCTCGGGTCCGGCGCGGGGCCGGATGGTGATGTCGGGATCTGTCATCCCGTTTGGATCCGCGTCGAAGGGGCGCTCCCGTCGATGCGAAAACCGGTGCGTGTCAGTGGTAGGTTCTGGTCTTGCTAAGCACCAAGGACTTGGGTCTCCAAGGAACGATCGAATGGAGCGTGATCCTGGCTTCGATCGGACCGGGGATCCACCGTCGGAACGGACTGGACCACCCGGTTCCGCCCGATTGGGCGTGGATGGAGTCGCCGTCGAGGTGGAAGTACCAAGTGCTCGGGAACAGCGACGTGTCGGAATGGCTGCCGAGGATCCAGGTCGAATCGTTCAGGCTTGCCATGACCAGGACTCGACGCAGCCCGCCCTTCGAGGTGGAGTCGAACAGCACGAGGATCCCGGTGCCGGCGGTGTCGCCGACCCAGATCCGGAGAGTCGCGGAATCCACCAGAGGCTGGAGCTGCAGAGCCAAGAAGCTCGAATCGTACAGGGTGGCCGATGCTCCGCCGTGACCCGCATGGCTTTTCACCAAGGATTCGGTGTCGCTGGATTGGAAGCAGGAAATGGCCAAGCCCTCGGGGTACGAGCTGGCGAGGCTTCCGGTGGTCCTTGTGACGCACTCCAAGGTGTCGCACGAGTGGAAGCTCATCGGCGTCCAGGTCGGGGAGGGCGCTTTCCGGAAGACCCGCCCCTGGTAGGCGAACGAATCCAACGAGATGTCCGGTCCGGGTCGAAGCGTGTCGATCGGCACCGGGAGGGTGTCGATGGGCTTGGCGGTGTCGGCAGGTTTTGTCGTATCGAGCGGGGCGACGAGCGGGAGCGCGCTGTCCTTGGTGATCGCGAGAGATTCCTTGAATTCGATGCTCGAGCCCTGCCGGATCGCGATGTCCCAGGTTCCCTGCGGAACGAGCAGGCTCGCCGTACCGCCGGTCGAACGGGAGGCGAAATGGCTGCCGGGGATGTGCAACCCGATCGTGCGGAGCGTGTCGACCGGAATGGAGTCGCCACCCACCTGCAGCCGGAACGCCGGGACGAGCTGGATGGTCGCCTCGTTGGTTCGCTCCAGCGACCGGATGGAGATTCCCAGCGAATCGCCGATCTGCGCGTCCAATCCGAGCCCTTTGCGGTCGACGCCGCGCACCACGGTGAACCGTGCGGTTCCGGTCGAATCGGTGAGGGTGCTGTCCAGTGCCGCCGCGGGCATCGAATCGTTCGTCGCCTTCACCAGCCAGACGCGCGCCGCCGCGACCGGGGTGCCGGTGGGGCGCACCACCGTGGCCTGGAGGTCGGAGGTTTCGAACCCGCCCGAGTAGCGTTCCGTGCACCCCAGCAAGGCGCCCAATGCCAGCAGGGCGGATACGTGAAGGCGGCTCACGCCGGGTCCTCGGCCGGGCGCATGGAAAGCGGGAACGCCTGGAAATTGATCTGCACCACCCGGTCGGCCTTGTCGTCGGAGCGCGAGATCTCCATGATTTCGCGGCGCATGTGCCGGATCCTGTCCCGCACCCGCTCGAAGGCCTCCTTGGAGAGCGTCAGGGTGAGGGTGGATATGGATCGGTCCTCCCGTGAAAACCGGTCCAGGGCCTCGATCCCCAGTTCCATGGTCTTTTGTCGGAAAATGTCGATGGCTTCCGCGTCGGAATCCCCGGTGGTCAGGAACTTGTCGGTCTTGCGCCAGATTCCGGCGTCGTCCTTGCGCGCCAACCCCAGCTCGTCTAGGAGTCGGAGACTCTCCTCGATTTCCGCGCCGGGGATGGGCGGGAACATCATCCGGCCCAGGCGTCCATGGTCGTCGCGGTGCTCCACGAGGTCGAGGGTTTCCAGGATCGCGACGGCCTTCCAGTCGCGGCAGAAGGCCACCCGCGAGGCGTCGATTTCCGGTACCGGGTTGCGCCGCCAGGTGGCGATCCGGTCCAGGAAATGCATCCGCTCCTCGTGGCTGCGGGACTGGTCGAACAGCACCAGGAGCTCGAAATAGCGGGTTTCCTGGTGGTTCAGGTGGAACACTTCCGCCAACCTCAAGGCCGCCGACGGGGTCAGGTTGACATCTCCTGTCAGGATCCTGGAAAAGAACGCCGAACTGTTGAACCCCGCCCGCTGGGCGATGAAGCGATGCGAGAACTTGGGGTCCTGGGCCTTGCGTTCGGTCCAGGCGTCCCCCAGGTACTTGCGGTATTCGGTGTAGGTGAAGATGTCGGGCATTGGGTCCAAGACGGAGTGTGGCTCGCGTTCGTGTTCCGAATCTACCCAGGAATCCCCGGTTTCCCATAGGTCCTTGCCTGGGTTTCCGTTTCCTGGGTTGAAACGCGACAGTTTTCTGTCCGGATCCCCCCCCTTTGGGTGATCGGCAAGGGAGTGCGGCCGGAACAAAAAAAGCCCCGCCTGGATCAGGCGGGGCCAAAAACGGACAAGAGGACGCGATCTGTCAGTGCTCGTCGGAGATGTTGGCGACTTCGGCCTTCATCCCGAAGGATGCCAACATGGCCATGTCCTTGGCGTCACCGGGGTTTTCGGCGGTCAAGAGCTTCTCACCCGCGAACATCGAGTTGGCGCCGGCCATGAAGCAAAGCGCCTGCATGGCTTCCGACATCTCCACGCGTCCGGCCGAGATGCGCACGCGGGCCTTGGGCATGATGATGCGCGCGACCGCGATGGTGCGCACGAACTCCACGTCGTCGATGGGAGCCGCGTCGGCCAGCGGGGTGCCCGGCATGCGCATGAGCTTGTTGACAGGAACCGACTGCGGAGGCTCGGGCAGGTTGGCCAGCTGGTGCAGCAGGCCCACGCGGTCTTCGCGGCTTTCGCCCATGCCCAAGATGCCGCCCGAGCACACCTGGATGCCGGCCTTGCGCACGTTCTCCAGCGTGTCCAGGCGGTCCTGGTAGGTGCGGGTGGAGATCACGTTGCAGTAGTTCTCGGGCGAAGTGTCCAGATTGTGGTTGTAGTAGTCCAACCCAGCTTCCTTGAGCTTGGCGGCCTGGTGTTCCTTGAGCATGCCCAGCGTCACGCAGGCCTCCAGGCCCATGCCCTTCACGCCCTTCACCATTTCGATCACGGCGTCGAACTGCGGCCCGTCCTTGATCTCGCGCCAGGCGGCACCCATGCACACGCGGTTGGCACCGGTGGCCTTGGCGGCCTCGGCCTGCTTCATCACGTCCTGCACCTGCATGAGCGGCTCGTACTTGAGGCCGGTCTCGTAGCGCGAGCTCTGGGTGCAGTAGCTGCAATCCTCGGGGCAGGCGCCGGTCTTGATGGAAATCAGGTAGCCCATCTGGATGTTGTTGGGGTCCCAATGTTCCCGGTGCACGCTCGCGGCCCGGTAGACCAGGTCCATCAGCGGCAGGTCGTAGAGCTTGCGGATCTCCTCGCGGGAAATGCGCTCGTCGCGCTTGACCTTCGAGGGATGTTCATCCATACACGGCTTGGCGTAGTCCATAGGCAGGGAAATCTAGATGTCGAGGTCTGGATTGGCCACGAAGGGGGCGAACAGACGCTGCGGCGGCGCCCGAATCCTGTGGCGACAGACGATGGCGGATACGAAAAAGGCATCCCTGTTCGAGGATGCCTTCTGTCTGACATTCCGTCGGAGCGACCGCCGGCTCGGCGGTGGCGCCAAGGGCGCCATTCGCGAATCGCCCCGACAGACGATCTGCTACTTGGAAGCCTTCTTGGCGGCCTTTTCCGCGCGCTTTTCCTTCAAGGTCTTTTCCGGCTTCTTCTTGGTCTCTTTCTTCGCGTCCTGTGCTTTTGCCATGGAATCCTCCATCTGTGCGGGTTCAAGACGCGCCGCGGTTTCTCGCGACGGCGGGTCCACCGTGACCCGCGACAAGGAAGATACTCCGCTTCCGAGGGCGCGGAATCAAGCTTGTTGCCAAAAAACGTCGATTTCGCGGTGTCCGGCCCGGGTTTCCCGTCGAGTTGACGGCCAATCCGGACATTCATATCCTTTGCCCCGCTTACGGGTCTGCCAAAAGCAGGCTCCGATCCGCCACCATGGCGCGTCGGGGACCGGGAATGCCGTGGGAATCGGCAGCGGACCAGCCACTGTAAGGGATCAGGCGAACAAGCCAAGCCGTTCCAAGAGCCACTGGATTCGCATCCGGGAAGGCGGAACCGGTCGAGGATCCCGAGCCAGGAGACCTGCCCGAAGCGCCGTCACGACCGTGGCGGCCGTTTTTCTCTGCCTCTGGCGACGGGCGGGAATGGTCAGGACACTTCTCCACATGGCGGTTTGCGTTCCGGCTCTGGCCTTCGGTCAGACGGATTCCGTGCACAACGGCCAGGAAGCGTCCACGAGCGCCGACACGACAGGAATCGTCGCGGCATTGGATGTCGATTCGACCGGCCCATCCCCGGCGCGAGGCCGCGAGGCGACGATCGAGGGACGCGAAGTGGTGGGCCGCAAGGGGCTTGCCGGGACCGGTTCGATCCTGGTGGGAAGACGCGAGCTGGAGGGTGCCTCGACGTTGGTCGACGTTCTCTCGCGGGTGCCGGGAGTCGAGGTCCGTCGCATGGGAGGGGTCGGTGGCTATTCCGAAATCACCATGCGCAATTGTCCTTCCCAGCAGGTGAGGGTGGTGGTGGACGGCGTTGCCTGGAAGGACCAGGGCGCCTCCACGGTGGACCTCGGGAGATTCGCGACCGACGGCCTGGAGAGCGTGGAGGTCGTGCAAGGCGCGTCCGAAGGAGGAGTCGGACGTCCCGAGCTTCGGATCAGGACGCGCGCGGCCTGGCTCAAGAGGGGATTCGCGCTGGGGGCCGGAGGGTTCGGCGAACGCGAAGCCTCGGCGTGGTGGAGCGATCGCGACGGAATCTGGTCGGTCGTCGGCTGGGTCCAGACGGCCAGCAACGACTGGCCCATCCGCTGGGACCGGGGCACCGTCTACAACAAGGCGGACGACACCACGGTGCATCTGGAGAACAACGACTTCGCCACCTGGGGTGGGAGCGTCGCATTCCGCCCAAACCAGGAATTGTCGATTTCGGCGCGGCTGGACCGGGACGAGAAGGGTGGCACCGGGCTCTACGTGGCCGATCCTTCGGCCCGCTGGAAAGTGGTGCGGATGCAGGCTGACGTTTCCTCCGATCCGGACGGGCCCGCGACCCGGCCCTGGCGGCTGGGAGCGAGCTGGTCGGGTTCGGAATGGTCCGACAGCGGTTCGAGCCTCGACTACCGTTCCAACCGGGACGCCAGCGAGCGCGGATGGGCCGGATACGGCGAGTGGGCGATCCGGCGCGAGCGGAAGGACTGGCTCGACGGTCGGCTCGCGGTCTTCGCCCGAGGCGAATCGGAAAGCTGGAGCACCACCACCCCCAAGCAGATCCATCTCACCCCCGACGCGACGCGGTATTCGGGCGGAGCTTCGGTGTCTTGGACAGGAACCGACAAAGACGGTATCTGGGGGGCGGGTGTTTCCGCCTCGGGCAAGGTGGCGTGGGACAAGGGGGCGCTCCGCTCCAGCGGCATGGCCGATCCGCACGTGGCGGTCGATTCGTCCTGGCTGCGGCCTGCGGGAGATGCGGCCGCTTCCGTGTGGGTCCTGCCCGGCTCCGGTGCATGGAAGGGATGGCTGGGGTTGGGGTATTCCGACCGGCTCCCCGATTTCCACGAGCTCTACGGCGACAACGGATTGGTCTTCGCCTCCTCGGGGCTCGATCCGGAGCGGACGCTTTCCGTCGAACTCGGATCGGCCGTCGCCTTCGGTGTGCTCCACCTGCGCGGCACGACCTGGTGGGCGCGGTACTGGAATCCGATCCGCCGCAAGATGATCGGGGCCTCGAGCGTGTCGCGCTACGAGAACGATTCCGCCTATTCCGCAGCCGGGTTGGACGCGAACTGCATTCTGGAGGGACGGTGGGGGTCCGTCCAGGCCGGGCTCGGACTGTCGCGCACCTGGATCGAATCGGAGTACGCGGCCATGGCCGGAAACGAGATGGAGCGCAACCCGGATTTGCGGTGGAACGTCCGGCTCGGCTCGCCACGATGGCTGAATCTGTCTGTCTACGCGGCGGTCGACGCGGTGGGGCCTTCGTGGGCATCTCCCTTGAACCGCCCGGACGACCTGATCGAAGGGCACGAGCTTTGGAACGCAGGCGTCGACTGGAATTTCCGTGGGGTCAAGGTCTCCTTGCAAGGCCTGAATCTCGGGGATGTCCAGTTCGAGGAATTCGAACGCGCCCCCCAGTCGGGACGTTCCTGGCACCTGAGGATCGGCTACGAATTTCGAACCAACGAAAGGGAAGAACGATGAAGAACAAATCGGTGATGGCATGGGGAATGGTGGGTGCTCTGCTGCTGGGTGGCTGCCTCCAGGATTCCGAGCAGGTCGGCAAGAGCGACGACCTGCGTCCCGCGGTGATGGCGGTGTACACAGACTACAAGTCATACGGAGTCGCGAGGATCGTGGAAGGCGCCGTGACCGACAGCTTCGCGGTACAGGATGCCGCGGGTTTCGGGGCGACGATCGACGCGTTTTCGCGCGTCCTCTACGTGACCAACCAGGGAACCGGCACCGTGACCGCCTTCCGCAACGGTGTGAATGACGCCGACCACGCGATCTTCGACATCAGCGTCGGCAAAGGCACCAATCCCTACCAGGTACTGCAGGTGGGATCCAGATTGTTCGTCGCCCGCTGGGAGAAGAACAACATCCTGGTCCTGGATGCCGCCACCGGCGATTCGGTGCGCAGCATCGATCTTTCGGCCAACGCCAACGACGAAGGCGCGGTCCGGCCCTGCAAGCTGGAATTCGCGGGTGGCAAGTTGTGGGTGCTCGCACAGGGCGTGCGCTCCGACTACACCTACGACTCCGCCATCGCGGTTCCGGTCGACACCGGCGCGTCCAAGGCCGAGCGAGGGATCGTGCTCCCCAGCCGGAATCCGGTCGCCATGTCGGTGGTCGGAGAAAAGCTCTACGTGGTTTCGCAGGGTTCCTACGACACCGTCGCCAACGCGGGTGTCGAACGGATCGATCTGGCGACCCGCAAGTGGGAAGCCACGGTGGGTGGTCTGATGGGCTCGAACAAGCCGCGCGCCTGCGCCTACGCGGGTGGCCGCATGTTCCTGGCGGTGATGCGCGACAAGTGGGGGACCACCTCCGAACTCGTGCCGTTCGATCTCGCCACGGGAGCCATGGGCACCCCGGTTCCCGGGCTTTCCGCCGTGTGGTCGGTGGTGTCCAATTCGTCGACGATCTGGGTCGCCGATCGCGCCAAATCCGACAAGCATTCGGTCGCCGAGATCGATCCCGCCACGGCCACCGTGGTGCGCACCACCAAGACTCCTCTGCCTCCCGCAGCGCTGGCGATCCTGAAATGACCCATCCCCTCGAACTCTGGCTGGTGCGCCACGGCGAATCCACCTACAACGCCGAAGGCCGCTACGCGGGCTGGTCCGATCCCGACCTCACCGAGGCGGGGGTGGCCATGGCCGCTGCCTTGGAACCGCGCCTGGCGGGCCAGATGTTCGACGGGATCTGGCGCTCCGACAGGATCCGTACCGAGCGCACCGCGGCCCTCGCCGGGTTCCCCGACGCGAAGGTCGACGTGCGCCTGCGCGAGGTCGACTTCGGCGAGATGGAAGGCAAGACCTACTTCGAGGTGGGGGAGGATTTGCGGCATCGGTTGCGTTCCTTCGCCGACTTCCAGGCGCCGGGCGGCGAGTCGACCGTTCAGGTGCGCGAGCGGGTCCACGCGTTCCTCTCCGAATTGCCCCCGGGGCGCCACCTGATCTTCTGCCACGGCGGATGGATCCGCTGCGTGCTTTCCGAATGCGGCACCGACCGATTCCCCGACAAGGCCGAAATCTGTCGCGTGAAGTGGCCCGACCGCGTCCTCCTGGAAGACCCTGCCTGATGGACGAAGGCGCGATCGTCCTTGGCTTGTCGATGGACGGGGCCGCATGACCGGCAAGGCCGTCATGGTCTGGGGGTGCACCTCCGACGCGGGGAAGTCGTTCCTGGCCGCGGCCCTTTGCCGGTACTTTTCCGACAAGGGCCTTCGCGTCGCGCCGTTCAAGGCGCAGAACATGAGCAACAACGCCCGGGTGGCGCGCGGCGGCGAGATGGGCTGCGCCCAGTGGTTCCAGGCCAAGGCGGCCCGGTGCGTCCCCGAGGTGCGGCACAACCCGGTGCTCCTCAAGCCCGAGCGCGACACCCGCAGCCAAGTCGTGGTCATGGGACGGGTCGACCGGGAATTGTCCGACATGGACTGGCGCGGCCGTTCCGCGCTGCTCTGGGAGCGCGCCAAGCCCGCCTTGCTCCAGCTCATGTCGGAAAACGACATCGTCGTGATCGAAGGCGCGGGATCGCCCGCCGAGATCAACCTGGCCGAATCCGACTACGTCAACCTCATGACCGCGCGCGCCGCCAACGCGACTTGCCTGCTCGTGTCCGACATCGACCGCGGCGGGTCCTTCGCCCACCTGTACGGCACCTGGGCGTTGCTGCCCGACGACCTGCGAGCCAACCTCAAGGGCTTCGTGCTCAACAAGTTCCGCGGCGACGCGAGCTTGTTGGAACCCGGCCCCACCGAGCTTTTCCGGCGCACCGGCGTGCCGCTGGTGGGCGTGGTCCCGCGCGTGCGCCACGATCTTCCCGACGAGGATGCCGTCGCGCTCGACCACTTCGAGACCGCCGATCCCGCCTCGGCGACGCATCGGGTGGCGCTGGTCGCCTGGCCGCGCATCTCCAATTTCGACGAATTCCGTCGCCTGGCCGCCTGGCCGGGCGTCTCGCTTCGGCTCGCGCGGCGCCCGTCCGACCTGGATGGCGCCGACCTGGCGATCCTTCCCGGATCCAAGAACGTTCCCTCCGACCTGGAATGGCTGCGGGCCCAGGGTCTGGATCGCGCCGTGGCGGAATTCGCCCGCTCGGGGGGCGCCGTCCTGGGCGTGTGCGGCGGACTCCAGGCATTGGGCATCCGCATCGACGATCCGGTCGGCACCGAAGGGAACGCCACCGGACTGGGTTTGCTTCCTCTCTCCACGATCCACGGAGCGACCAAGATCGTCCGCGATTCCAGCCTGTCCGTTCCCGCCTTGGACGGATTCTGGACCAAGCTTACCGGACAGACCTTGTCCGGCTACGAGATCCGCACCGGCTGCACCGCCGGACTGGACCCCGCTTCGGGGGAGGGACGCCTGGCGTGCGCCGGGAACGTCCTGGGCACCTACCTGCACGGCGCCTTCGAAGATCCCGCCACCCTCGCCGCGCTCTTCGGCGGCGACCCCGCATCGCCCGACCCCCTGGAGCGCACGCTGCGGGACATGGCCGGGCTCGTCGAAAGACATCTGGACATGGACATGGTCGAATCCTGGCTCGCAGCTACCTGTGCGCCACCAACGGAATCATCGGCATCCGGCCGCCTCTGCGTGCTCACGGGGGGCGTGCGCGCCGGCAAATCCTCCGCGGCCCAGGACAAGGCGCTGGCCTGGGGCGGACAGGACGTGTCGGTGATCGCCACCGCCCAGGCTCTGGACGACGAGATGCGTCTGCGCATCGCCAACCACCAGGCCGACCGGCCGACCGGCTGGGAAACCATCGAAGAACCCTTGGACATCGCGTCCGCCTTGCGCCGGGCCAGCCACCGGACGGTGGTCCTCGATTGCGCCAACCTGTGGGTCACGAACCTGCTTCTATCCGAAGCTCGGGTCGATTTCCGTCAAGCGGTCGACGACCTGATCCAGGCCTGGCGCGGATCGGGCAAGGACCTGGTCGTCGTCACCAACGAAGTCGGCTGGGGGATCGTCCCCGACAACGCCCTCTCCCGCGAGTTCCGCGACCAGCTGGGGTGGGTCAACCAAAGACTGGTCGCCGCATCCACCGAAGCCTGGCTCTACGTGTCGGGCGTCGCACTTCCCCTGAAAGCCGCACCATGATCGACCGCATCGCACCCGAACGTTTCGAGGCCGTCCGCGCCCGGCAGGACCAGCTTCTCAAGATCAAAGGGTCGCTGGGCGACCTGGAAGAGATCGGAAACCGCATCGGAGCCATCCAGCGCACCGACCGGCCTTCGCTGGGCAGGGGAGCGGTGGTGGTCTGCTGCGGCGACCACGGAGTCACGGCCGAAGGCGTCGCGCCCAATCCCGATTCCATCACGCGCATCCAGGTGTTCAACTTCCTGGAAGGCGGAGCGGCCATCAACCAGATCGCCGCGACCTCGGACGCCGAGGTCTGGGTGGTGAACGCGGGCGTGAAGGGCGGCGAAATCCCTCCCCATCCGCGGCTGGTGGGCCCCTGCGTTCGCGAAGGCGCGGGGAACATCGCCCGCGAACCCGCGATGACCCGCGAGCAGGCGCTGGCGGCCATCGAGTTGGGGCGCACGGGTGCGCGCAAGGCGGTGGAATCGGGGGCGGAGATTCTGGCCGCCGGCGACATGGGCATCGGGAACACCACGCCTTCGGCCGCATTGACCTCGGCACTGCTCAAGCTGGACGCCGAACTCGTCACGGGCCGCGGTGCCGGAGTGGACGATCCCGCCCGTGCGCGCAAGGTCAAGGTGGTGGAATCCTCCGTGGCCCGCGCCCGCCAGGTCCTGGGCGATCTGCAGAAGGTGGACCCCGTCGATGTCCTGGCCCAGATCGGGAGCCTGGAAATCGCCGCCATCGCGGGCGTGTACCTGGAAGGCGCCAAGCTGGGCGTCCCGTTGGTTGCCGATGGATTTCCCGTGACCACCGGCGTGATGGTCGCGGTCCGGATCGATCCCGGCGTGAAGGACTACCTGTTCGCGGGCCACCAGTCCATGGAACCCGGCCACGCCTGGCAGTTGCGCGACCTGGGGCTCGAACCCATCTTCCGTCTGGGGCTGCGCCTGGGCGAGGGCACCGGAGCGGTGCTGGCCTTCCCGGTCCTGCGCGCCTCGTGCCAGATCCTGGCCGGCATGAAGACCTTCGCCGACATCGGGATGGGCTGATCCGGTGAATCCCTTCTGGCTGGCCTGGTCGTTCCTGACGGTGCTGCCCGCACCCGGACAGAAAGCGGCATCCGCCCAGGAATTCGTCCGTTCGCGGGTGTGGTATCCCGCGGTGGGTTGGGCCGTGGGCGCGATCTGGGCCGTCGCGGCCTGGTCGCTCGCGCGCCTGGGGTGCCCTGCCGGCCTGGAGGGCGTCCTGCTCCTGGCGGTTCCGCTGTTCCTCACCGGATTCCTGCACTTCGACGGCCTTCTGGACAGCTCCGACGCCCTGCTCGCCGCCAAGTCTCCCGAGCAGCGGCTGGTCATCCTCAAGGACGTCCACATGGGATCGTTCGCCTTCGGGGTGGGCGGCCTGTGGCTGATCGCCTCCTGGCAGGTTCTGTCCATGCGGCCCGATTGGTTCTTCCTTTTGTGCCTACCGGTCCTGTCGCGGACCTCCTTTCTGGCCCCCATCTACCTGTTTCCCTACGCGCGCGCGGTGGACGCGTCCTCGCTTTCCCGCGAATCGCGGAACCTGTCGTGGCGCTGGATCCTCCCCGTCGCGTTCGCGGCGCCCGCCGCCTGGTTCTTCCCCCTGGAGGCC
>JAKPQQ010000088.1 GCA_029557215.1 Fibrobacterota bacterium
TCTTCCGATCTCCACCGCTCTGATCGAAGGCGCGGATGGCTCCTCCGCCCACGTCGGCCCCCGAATCGGCGGAACGGTTGCCGAAGAACCGGCAGTTCACCACCTTGAGGCGCCCCCCGCGCGCCCAGATCGCTCCTCCGCCGTCGTACTTCCTCTCGCCGCGGGAATCGCCGTCCAGGAAGGTCAGATTCTGCACCACCACCCTCGGGTGGTCCTGGTCCTGGCAATGCGGCGTGGTCCAGCGCAACGTGGAGTCGCAGGTGTTCATGTAGAGGATGCGCGTCCGTCCTCCCCCGCTGAGGGCCACCTTGCCTCCACCGTCGATCACGACGTCCTTCGCGCCGTCGTTGCGGACCTTCGCGGGCTCGCGCAGGACGATGGTGACGGATTCCGGCCCGCAATCGAAGCCGATCCGCCCCCCCTTGACCACCGCGGCCCGGAAAGCCGCCTCGGTGCAGCTTGCAGGGGTGCCGTCTCCCACCACGTGGTCGCGGCGCGAACCCGTATCCGGAAGGGCGTCGGCGGGAACCAGACAGCTCCCGTTCGGATTCCCGGCGGGCCGTCCCTCCGGGAAGGCCGCGAGTGTCGGTTCGTACAGCGCCTCCGGCTCGGCCGGCCCCTTGCCTGGATCGGTTGCGCAAGAAACGATGCACCATGCTCCCGCGCAAAGGAGAGCAGATGATCCATTGAACCGGTATTGCCGCGAGTTTCCCACCAGATCTCTCCCCCGTGCATATTCGCATTGATTCCGTTCGCACTGGCATGGAACACAGAAACAGCGGATTGATCGACTTTTTGAAGCACAATGTTCGCAGATTCGCTTCTGCGCCCGATGCAAAGCCCCCTGCGACGGGAATCGTTTCCCCTTATGTTACTTCGCGATCACACGAACGTGGGAACCTCGCTCCAGGCTCCACAGCCCAAGCGGGATCACCTCGAGGCAGCAATGCTCCCATACCAGCACTCGAAGGACGCTCCGATGAACAGGATACGATTGCCCCTATTTGGATCCGCCCTGGTTCTTGCCGTGCTCGGCCTCTACCAGACCGTGCTGGCCGTAGCCATCGCCGTCGACGCCGTTTCCGGCGCCAGCGGTGGCCGGAAGACGATCACGATCTCCGCCATCGACGTCACGCAGAACACCGCGGCCATCACGTACTCCGAGACGGAGAACAACGGAAGCCTCCGCTTTTACTACTCCACGGCAGCCATCGCGAGCGCCTCCGACACCAACCGCGCCAACGTCACGAAGATGAGCGTGACCACCCGTAGCAGGGGCACCCTGCGGCTCGCGAACCTCAACGTCGGAACCAAGTACTACTACCGCTTCCAGGGCTACTATCCCAAGGGCCAGAACAACTACTGGGCCTCCGGCTCCCTCACGACCCAGGCGACCACGTCCGTGCATCTCCAGGCCTCCCTTGGCTCGACACCCCAGGCGCGCTCCCGCGACATCCTCGGCCGTACACCGGGACAGGGATCCGGCATCGGCGTCGATCGAACCGGCCCCTCCATTTCCATCCAGCGCTGAGCCCACGAAGCACCAGGTACGAGGACCCCAAGAATGAATCGTCTCCATCGTTTGGCATGGTTGATCGCCATCGCAAGCGGCGTCTCCATCGCCCAGGAAGAGAT
>JAKPQQ010000097.1 GCA_029557215.1 Fibrobacterota bacterium
CCTTCCCTGGGCGCGTTCGTCGAGGGGGCGGATGATGCAGGTCTGGGTCTGGAGCAGGGTCCACAGCGCGTGGTCGTGGTTTCCCGGAAGGAACAGGATGGATTCGAACATCGAAAGCCGCGGTTTGAGCGCGTCGAAGACGCGCCAGGACAATGTGGCGATCTCGTCGATGTTGTCGATGGCGACGTCCCACACGTCTCCGGCGAGCACCAGCATGGGCTTGTGCGGCTGCGGGGGCATGGCCTCGACGCGATCGAGGAAGGCGAGGAATTCCTTGCGGATCCGCAGCGGCTCGAACGATTCGCCGGTGGCGAGGGCGATTCCCGTGGGATCGCCGATGTGGATGTCGGACAGGACGAAGGCGCGAACGGACATGAGCGGGCTCCGGGACGTGGCGGTGGAGTTTCCACGGTAGAACCAGCGGATGGACCCGGCAAGCGATGCCGCAGACGTTTTCTCCTGCTGAACGGATCCTTCCGGGAACGCTCGACGGGGACGGCCGATCCTGGGTATCGTGGGAATACCATGGAACATTTCCGTCGCTTCGCCCTGCTCCTCGTGTTGTCAGCCTCCTCCTTTGCCGCCGTGACTCCGAATCCCCGCATCTCGCTGGGAAAACCCCTCCAGGCCAGTCCGTCGTCCAACGCCGCCCTCCTGAACGACGGCAAGTTCGGAGGAGCCTGGAACTACGCGGCGGGCAGCTGGGCGGCCATGCAGGTCGGCGCGGGACCCTCCAAGGTTCTCGTGACCTGGAACGAGAGCGGCGGCAACTGGTCCGACAAGATCCCCTCCAGCGGGGCCTGCCAGTCGGGCGTCACGTTCCCCACGTCCTACCGCATCCTGACTTCGGCCAATTCCACCGATGGTGCCAACGGCACATGGGACACGCTGGTGCGCGTCACCGGCAACCTGGTGGGCAGCCGCACGCACCGGCTCGATTTCGCGGGGAAGTCGTGGGTCAAGATGCTGATCGTGGCGGGATCGGGGCGCATGGACGAGCTGGAGGTGTTCGACGCCTCCAGGGGCGCCGACGATGCCTGGTTCTTCATGGGCACGAGCATCACGATGATGACCTACAAGTCGAACATTCCCGATTCGAACTTCTCCGACATGATCCGAGCGCGCGTTCCGACCAACACGCCCTCGATCGTGCGCGGCGGAACCGGGTGCATCAATTCGACCCAGGTCCTGGCCTCGATCCGCGACTACTTGGACCAGATGGGGGACTGTCGTTACCTCGCCATCGAAATGGCCACCAACGAC
>JAKPQQ010000100.1 GCA_029557215.1 Fibrobacterota bacterium
GGGGGGGGGGGGGGGGGGAGTTCGCTCGGTGCGCCCCGGGGATGAATCTGCGGACATCCTGTCACCGCTTCGCGTCGGGGATCCCCCTCGGGAGTTGGTTCAGCACGGTATCATAGCCGAATGGCTCCGGTTTTCGACTACCTGGACTACCGTGAGTTCCTGAAGGACTTCTACGAGAAGAAGAAGGCGGAATTCCCGTTGTTTTCGTATCGGGGGATGGCTCAACAGGTCGGGATGGACGCGAGCTATCTGTTCCGCGTGCTGCAAAAGGATTTGCATCTGCCCGCCCGATGCGTTCCCCAGGTGCTGGAGTTCGTCGAACTGACCGGTCGCGCCGCGGAATATTTCCAGATCCTCTTGGCCTACGGGCGGACCCGCGCCAAGAAGGATCGGCAGGCCTTGCTGGACAAGGCTCTCGCCTTGCGGGACGTGCACCGCAAGATGCTGGAAGGCGACGAACTTTCGTTCTTCCGCAATTGGTGGGTGGCTGCGGTCCGCTGCCTGCTGGAGGTCGTGGATGGCCGCGCCAATCCCGACGAACTGTCGGCCCGGATCTGCCCGATGGTCCCTCCGGCGGAAATCGCCAAGACTCTGAGCGCGCTCCAGGAAATGGGCCTGGTCAAGAAGGTCGCTTCGGGACGGTTCGTGCTCACCGACGCGCATCTGGCTGCGGGCGGCGAGCTCCATGCACAATCCGTCCGCGCCTACCAGCGGCAGGTCCTGGATCTGGCCAAGGAGTCGCTGGAGCGTTTCCCTCGCGAGGCGCGCGACGTGTCCACCTTGGCGTTGGCCGTCGACGAAGACGCCTTTCGCGACATTCGCGAGATGCTCAAGGAGTGCCGCCGCCAGATCCAAAAGCGCATCGAGGACGCCAAGCATCCCGACCGCGTCATGCAGTTGTCCATGGCGTTCTTCCCTTTGGCGCCGGTACCGGCTTCGGAGGGAAAATGATCCATCGAACCAAGTCAGTCCTCTTTGCCACGGCGACCTTGCTGGTGGGTTGCGGCGAAGAACGCGTCACGGGCAATTCGGTGGAGACCGAAAATTCGGTGGCGGTCAGGGAGTTCTCGGTCGATTCGCTGGCGATGGGGCGATGGCCCACCTTCACCGGCTCGATCGTGGTTCCGGTGCGCCTGGACCGTTCGAATTTCGATTTCACCTTGGCCGACTCCAGCGGTGCGGGAATCGCGTTCGAGCAGTTGGACGGGAAGCCGCTGCCGTTCGAGGTGCCGGTCTGGGATTCGGTGGCCCGGATCGGACGGACCCGCGTGCGTCTGGAATCGCATCTCCTGTTTGGCGGGCACAAGATCCGGTTGCGCTCGGGGCTGGGGAGCAAGGCGCCGATGCCCGACTCGCTCGCCACCTGGGCGAGGATCCCGCAGGAGTTCCGCGACATGTGGACTTCCACCTTGGTCGACGATTTTGAAGACCGCAACGACAC
>JAKPQQ010000124.1 GCA_029557215.1 Fibrobacterota bacterium
GCTGGAGGTCGCGGCGGTCGTCGGCGAAAGGAAGATCTTCACCGACCGCGCCGAGCTCGACGAACTTCCCGGATAGAACGTGGCGGTGTCGCCCGGTGCGCTCACCGATCCGTCGGTCCGGAAGAACCCGACCCGGAACGACCCGGTGTCCATGTCGGCGAGCATGGCCGCGTTGGGCGTGCAGGAAAAGCTGATCTCCCAGGTGTGGGTGGGATCCAGGTCGTCGATGGGGTAGCCGTAGATGGCCTTCTGGGCGGAGGTGTTCCAGCCGGTGAGGACCATGGTCGGCGCGGTTCCCGATTTGACGAGGCTTCCGTAGGACCAGCGCCCCGGCGTGGAGGTCTGGACGAACGTGTTCGAGACAGAGGTGTCGACCGGTTGGGCGATCAGTCCGTACTTGATCTGGAACGACACGACGCTGTCCAGCAGCGGGATCCAGGGCTGGTTCGTGCAGGCTCCGGGGCACCATCGGCGCTGCAGCTGCGAACCCGATTTGCGGAACCCGATCGTGCGCAGGTTGGTGCACGACGACAACGGTTCGTCGGAGACCTCGTGGAACATGAACGAGATGGAATCTCCGGCCAGGGTGGTGGAATTCTTGAACCCGAACGACGACGAATCGCCGTTGGCCGCGTCGATCCAGGTGTCGGAGCAGGAAGAGATGGTGGAATGGATCCGGTTGGGCGAGATCGCCACGGTGGTCTTGTAGCCCATGTTCCGCATTTCGTTTTCGATCAGGCGCAGCGCCTCGCGGCTGTCGGACTGCAGCCTGACCCGTTCCCGCGTGCGGGTGTAGGCCATGTTCTCGGTGGAAAAGAGGTCCATGGTCATCCAGGTGACGAATCCTGTCAGCAGGACGGCCACCATCAGTTCCAGGAGGGTCAGTCCGCGCTTCATTGGAGCACCGCCTGGAGCTGGATCTGGTGGACCTTGGAGCCTTGGATCCAGGTCACGGAGACGGGGAACAGCCACGGGGGATTTCCGGGAGGCTTGGTCCAGCTGGCCGTGTAGCTGACCCCGGCGATGGATTGCACCGAGCTTCCCGTGGCCCAGGCGTTGCGCGGGATGATGGCCAGCGAGTCGATCACCATGCGTCCGAAGGCCGAGGCCTGTTCCATGCGGTAGCCGCTCACCTGGGCCTTGCGCGATCCCGTCACCAGGGTGGAAAGCGCCGGGTACAGGGCGACCAGGATCACCATCGCGATGAGCACTTCGATGAGCGTGTAGGCGCGCGCTCGTCGGGTCGTGGTCGGTCCGGATTCCCCGGAATTCGCCGCGGGGTTGGCTATTGGAGAATCCATGCTCCGCCCTTCGTCCATTTGTACCTGCGGACCGTGAACGATTCGACCCCGCTGGTCACGTGGTTGAACACGATCGCGTAGGCCTTGTTTTCCGACTTGGTGGTCGTGAGGTACAGCACGCCGTTGCCGATGTCGGCGACCGATCCTCCGCAACCCACGATCAGGCCGTTGGAGGCCCCGAAGGCCCAGGTCGCGGAGCCCGGGGCCGCGGCCGGATACGTCTCGCCGGCAAGGCAGTCTTCCACCAGGTCGCCGTGCACGCTTCCGAATCCGCTGGCCGGAACCGACGTTCCCATGACCGCCAACGGCGCCGGAGCCGCGAATCCGAACCCGAACCGGATCGCGACCGGCAGCGAGTCGCGTTTGATCAGGCTGTCCTTGGCGGCGTCGAAGGTGAGGCTGGAGTCGTTGTCCAGCCAAAGGCTCCAGCGCCGCGCGGTCCCTTCCAGGAACAGGAACGAACGTTTGCCGGATTTTGTCGCAAGCAGGCGCGTCCACTGCACGTCGGCGGAAAGGGTGGAGGCCGCTCCGTCCAGCCTGGATTCGGCCTGCGATCGTCCGAATCTCGGAACCGCCAGACCGACCAGGATGCCCACGATCACGACGACGACCAGCAGTTCGCCCAGGGTGATGCCCCGAGCGTGATGGCGCGGGGACGCCGTTTTGTTGTTGCTCGCCCGCATGGGTCGCACCTACGTCGTTGGGACCGGATGAGATTCTCCGTACATAGAGACTACGATCGCCACGCCCCTGCGCGCAACACCTCATGTGATATTCGTCATGGACGATGGCGCGCCCGAAACCCGCATCGTTGCTGCGGTTTTCGAACATGCGTGCCAAGCCGACGGAGGTCCCTCTAGATGGAACCCGATTCGTGGATTTCCATCGCCCATTCCTCGATGGATCCATGGAGCTTGGCTTGTTCGTGGGGTTCGCGCCAGTCGCGCAGGATCCCGAACTGCGCGAGCTTGCGCAGACGGGTCATGCGCCGAGCCAGCGAGATGCCGCCGTTCTGGTGGCGCAGCACGAATCCGGAAACGTCGGCGTACAGGAGCGCCCAGCGGATGGCGTTCATGCCGTGACCCGACACGAGTCGTTTGCGATGGATGTTCATCCAGGTGCCCAACCCGTTGGGGAGCGCGGGACCCACGGCTTCTTCAAGTCCCGCCAGACGGAACAAACGGTCCCGCCCGGGCGGGCACCACATCCAGAGGAACGTGTTGCCGCCGGCCAGGAACAAGCGCACCGTCTGTTCCCACAGACCGAAGAACACTTCGGGAACGATCCAGTCGGGTTCGATCGCGAAATCCACCACGCGCGCGTGGGTGTCTTCGGAAACCATCTCTTCGAACCTGGTGTCCAGCGAAAGGGCCGCCACCAATTTCCGGCCGTCCCAGCACCCAAGGTGGATCGTGTCGTGGTTGGACACGCGTTCCACGGAATGCAGGTGTTCCATGCCGGTGCGGGAGCCGCGTCGAGACATCTCTTCGAAGAAGTTCGCCACGCCGACGCGTTCGGCGATTTCTTCCACCTTGCGGAACCGGTATTGCCCCGGAAGCGATTCCTTGGGGAACCCCAGCCAACGCAGATGCAGCGGCGACCATCGCCTGCGGATCTGCAACCATTCGGAGGCGATCTCCACCAGGGCCGGATCGGGATCCAGTACCCTCAATCCCATCTTCACGCCATGGCCTTCGGTGGGCTTGATCCAGAGGATCTGGCAATCCCATCCGTGGTGGTGCAGATGGGGGAGGTCGAGCCGCAGTTCGGTCAGATGCCCCGGGAGCAGATACGCGGGGCCACCCCTCGTTTCCACCTGGAGTCCGAAATCGGAAGACACGTCGACGATGGATAGGCGGGTCCAGACGTTGTGGGCGTGGCGCAACGGTGTGCGCGCCAGGAATTCGTCCAGCGGCAGTTCCAGGCGGGCCCGGGCGCGGCGCTCCACTCCGTTCCAGCGTTCGGGATCCACGCGCCATGCCAGGCCCAGCGAACGGTTGCCGTCGCGATCTTCGATCCTGCGCACGTCGGCCGCGCGAACCACCACGGGCTGTCCGTCGAACTTGATTTCCACCTGGACCACCGGTCCGTGGGGCTTCCAGTCCGGTCGGTCGATCAGCAACCCGATCCCGCCCGGCGACAGGTCCAGCAACGCGCACGGAATCTTGCGGCCGCGTTCCAGGATCCGGGTGCGGCAGCGCGTGAGGATTTCCGGACGCAAGCGGGTCCAGCGGCGGAGCTCTCGTTCGAAGGCGATCACACCTGGAAAGTAGTCTCGGGAAGCCGGTCGAACGCCACGGGTTCGTCCAGTCGCGTGAGGTCCAGGCCGTTGGCCAGGATCCAGCGGGTCTTGACCACCAGCGCGGATTCCGTCATGGACGGTGCGAAGATCGCGCCTTCCTTGCGCAACCGCTCGACGCTCGCGTAGGGATCGCGTCCGTGGCGGCACGGACCCACCACCAGGGGAATGCCCTCGCGGCGGCAGCGGCGCGCCAACTCCACGAGCGATCCTTCGCCTTCGGTGCTGCGCGCGGTGCCCGAATGGTAGGCGAGCTGGACCACCGCCTTGCAGCCTTCCAGCGAGCAGCGGGAGTGGTCGATCCCGGGCATGGCGGGGAACACCAGCACGTCGCGCTCGAACCGGATTCCGTCCAGCGCGCGGGCGCGCACGGCGTCCCAGGCGTCCGCGTCGCGTTCCTTGGCCAGGTGGCTGCGCGACGGGTTGCCTTCCAGGCCCTGTCGGCGGAATTCGCCGCCCGACACGCTCCCGAACACGAGGCCCGCGGCCGACCGGAACGCGTCGTCGTGGGGGTCGCAGGGCAGCACGCGGGTGGCCAGGTGGATGCACGTCGGCTCGCCCTTGTTCTTCCAGGCCACGAACACGCCCGGAAGCTGTTCGGCCAGGGCGAAGGCGACCGCGTCCCGGAAATTGTCGGGTCCGTTGGATCCGGGATCCGGCAACGGTTTGTCGGAACCTGTCAAGACAACCGGCTTGGGGCACGCCCGCAGGCCGTAGGCGAGCGCCTTGGCGGTCCAGGCGAGGGTGTCGGACCCGTGGGCCACCACCACCGCGTCCAGGCTCCGCATGTCCAGCGAGGCCACGTGCCTGACGATTTCCGTCCAGTGGTCGGGGGTGGCGTCCTCCGACAGGATCCGCAACGGCGAGCTTTCCGTGAACACGACGTCGGATCCCGACGCCGCCAGGGACGGCAACCGGAGCGCGGCCGATCCATCCACGTCGGTCGCGCCGCCCGACACGACCGATCCGATCGTGCCGCCGGTGGACACCACGTGCACGCGGCCCGTCAAGCCGGTTCTCCCTTGCCTTCCAGACGGCGCAGCGTCTCCTGCTTGAACGAGCTCCAGGTGCCGTCCAGGATCGCCTTGCGCGAGGCGTCCATCAGCTCCTGGTAGAAATGGATGTTGTGCACCGTGGCCAATCGCAACGGAAGGATTTCCGACGCCTTGTACAGGTGGCGCAGGTAGCCGCGCGAATAGCCCGACCGGCAGGCCATGCATCCGCATTCGGGATCGATGGGGCGCTTGTCGTCGGCGACCATCGCGGCCTTGTAGTGGAACGATCCGTTCCAGGTGAACACCATGCCGTTGCGCGCGTTGCGCGTGGGCATCACGCAGTCGAACATGTCCACGCCGCGGTCCACCAGCTCCAGCAGGTTGCGGGGCGTGCCCACGCCCATCACGTAGCGGGGCTTGGCGGCGGGAAGGATGTCGCAGCACAGTTTGGCGATGCGGTACATGTCGGGTTCGGGTTCGCCTACCGAAAGCCCGCCGATCGCGTTGCCGGGAAGGTCCAGCTCGGCCACTTCGCGCGCCGACCGCTCGCGCAAGCCGTCGTGCAGCGCGCCCTGCACGATCGGGAACAAAAGCTGCTTGTGCCCGTGGGCGGTCGGATCCTGTCGCCACAGGTCGGCCATGGTGCGCGTCCAGGCGAGCGTGCGTTCCCACGAACGTTCGGCCGTTTTGTAGTCGGCGTCGTGGGGCGTGCATTCGTCGAGCGCCATGATCACGTCGGCCCCGATGTCGCGCTGGGCCTCCAGCACGGATTCTGGCGTGAAGCGCAGGCGCGTGCCGTCCAGGTGCGACGCGAAGGTGATGCCTTCGTCGTCGATCTTGCGGATCTTGGCCAGCGACCAGGCCTGGAACCCGCCGGAATCCGTCAAGAGCGCCTTGGGCCAGCGGTTGAAGTTGCGCAGGCCTCCCCATTCGCGCAGGAAGGCGGTGCCGGGCCGCAGCCACAGGTGGTAGGTGTTCCCCAGGATCACGTCGGCGCCGGTGTCCACGACCTCTTCGGTGGACAGCGATTTCACCGATCCGGCGGTGCCCACCGGCATGAACGCCGGGGTGCGGATGATTCCGTGGTCGGTGTGCAGTTCGCCCGTCCTGGCCGACCCTTCGGTCGCCAGGATGCGGAAGGTGCCGGCCTCTGGTCCTGTCGTCAAAACGCAAGTCCTCGCAACTGGTTCAAACTCGAAACGAAGGGCCCAACGTACTCAAGAATTCGAGTTGCATCTCGTTGTGCGGAGTTGTACATTATGTACATGATTGACTCCGATTCCCCCGATCCCGCCATGCTCTCCACCGGACCCGATCCGCTATCGGTCGCCCAGGCCCGCGAGCAGTTCCCGTCGCTTCTGGAGGCTGCCGAATCGGGGACCGAAACCGTCATCGCCCGACGTGGCCGCCCGGTGGCGGTGCTGGGGCCGTTGTCGATGCGCCGTAGCCGCAAGACGGTGGGCCTGGATTCCCTGATCGGATCGGGTGCCAAATTGTGGGGCACGGACATTGCATCCCACGTGGACCAGCAGCGCGGCGAATGGACCTGACATGACGCCCGGCACGTTGTTGGAGCATCTACCCACCCATGCCACC
This sequence comes from Fibrobacterota bacterium, assembly GCA_029557215.1. Lineage (GTDB taxonomy): Bacteria > Fibrobacterota > Fibrobacteria > UBA5070 > UBA5070 > UBA5070. Next base: position 6,192 of record JAKPQQ010000124.1, read on the forward strand.
GTGCTGGTGGATACCGCACCGGTCATCTATTTGCTGGATGGCAACGCCCAATATCTGCCCAAGTTCCTCCCGTTGTTCCGCGCCGCCGAACGCGGCGAGTTGCGGATTTTGCTCACCCCCGTGACCTTGGCCGAAGTCCTGGCGGGACCGCTGAAGGCCCGCAAGGAAGCGTTGGCCGAGCGCTACGAAAGCGCCTTGCGCGAAGGGCTGGGCTGGCGCGTGGTCGATTTGGATTCCGACATCGCGGCCAAGGCCTCCCGGCTGCGGATCCGCTATGGGCTCAAGCTGCCCGACGCCTTCCAGTTGGCAGCGGCCATTGCGCACTCGGCAGATGCCCTGGTGACGCACGATCGCGATTTTGGCCAAGCCACCCGCGAGGTGGCGATCCTGGGCTGACCGCCGGGTTCGCGTTCAATCGCCGTCGATGAACATCAGTTCGCCGGGGCGCGTCGGGCGCAGGCCCAGGGCTTTTTGAAGGGCTTGGTCGCGGTACCGGAAGATGCGCCGCAGCTGGAGTTCGATCAACGGACGCACAAGCCTGGAGAAGGGCTCCAGCGGCAACTGGAACGCCACGTCGTCGGTCATGAGCGTGCCTCCGTCGGGTAACGGATCGAACCGGTGGACATGGTGCCAGACCCGGTAGGGGCCGCGCAGCTGTTCGTCGGAAAACGACCGTGGCGGATCCCACGAGGCGATGCGGGTGCGCCAGCGCATGGGAACCCCGAACAGCCCGATGCGGTAGTCGATCAGGGTGCCCCGTTCCATGGGGATCGGCGTCGGTGACAGAATCCGGAAGGCGAGTTCCGGAGGGGTGATCCGGGAAAGATTGCCCGCGTCGGAGAAGAAGGGGAACAGTTCCACAGGTGAACGGTCGAGCCAGCTTTTCATGACGAGGTGTCGCATGGGGAACAACATCCCAATTCCACCGAAGGCCGACGTGGTCCTTGGCCATAGAGGAGTTCGCCCGCGTACCCTGCCATGGTGGTGTAGATTTTCCGGTCATCGGGGAAACCGAGTCCCCGTCAGCCACGGAACCGGCGCTCGCGTCGCGTTCGTACCCCAAAAAGGTCCGCTTTGCCTCGATTGCTCCTTCTCATGCTGTGCATGGCCCTGGCGGCTCGGGCAAGGCAGGTCCAGGTGGCCGTCCACGACCTGGTGCCGCGCGGAGTGGCCCCGACGGACGTCGAGATCCTGGGGGACCGGCTGCGGGCCGAGCTGTTGGCCACCGGGGCGGTGCGCGTGATGGAGCGCTCCCAGATGGACCAGATCCTGCAGGAGCAGGCGTTCCAGCAAAGCGGGGCCTGCGAAGGCGGCGAATGCGCGGTGCGGATCGGCAAACTGCTCGCCGTGGATCGCATGGTGGTGGGTTCGGTGGGCCAGATCGGGGAGTTGTACACGGTGCAGACCCGGATCCTGGACGTGGCCACCGGCGAGATCGTGTTCGGAGCCAACCAGGACCATGCGGGACGGATCGAAGACCTGTTGTCCAAGGTGGTACCGGATCTCGCGCACCGCTTGGCCGGGGCGATGACCACCGATTCGAGCCCCTCCGATGGATCATTGGTTCCCGCCGCCCGACCGTATCCACAAGGTTCCAGCGCGAAGCCAACCGCCCAGGCGCTTCCCGCTACGCCCGATGCCAAACCCCGTTCCGCCAAACCCTGGATCCGCTGGGGATGCGCGATCGGCGCCGTGGGAGCCGGGGTGGTGGGGGTGCTGTCGCACCGCGAAGCCGCCGACCAGAAGGACAAGGCGGCCCAGGCCGTGTGGCGCTACAACGAGGCCAAATCGGGGTTCGAGGACTACAAGAACATCCATCTGCGCGCGACCAGCGAAGCCAACGACGCCACCGACCGGGCCATCGTGTCCGACGTCGCCGCCGGAGTGCTGCTCGCCGGATTCGCCATCACCTTCGCCTTCTAGGAGGGCTTCGACGATGAAACGCCAATTTCTGACCAGCCTTCCCCTGCTCGCCGTCCTGGCGGGCTGCCAGACCAGCGCGGAGCCGAACGGATCCACCTGGGACAACCCCCGCGACCCCGCCAACGCCGCCATGACCGGCATGCGCGCGATCCGTGGCGGAACCTTCCAGTACGGCGAATTCGGGAGCCTCCCGCACGATTCCATGGAGATCGCCTACGCCGCGACGATATCGGACTTCCTGATCGACACCGTGGAGGTCACCCAGGGCATGTACCGTCGCGCGACCGGCCTCGTGCCCGAAGGCAACGCGGCCGACTGCCCCCGGTGCCCGGTGGTTGCCGTGAGCTGGTTCGACGCCGTGTGGTTCTGCAACCAGCGCAGCAAGCAGGAAGGCTTCGATACGGTCTACACCTGGACTTCGCTCCAGCGCGATTCCGGCGTGATCCGCGACATGACGAATCTTGTCACCGACCAATCGAAGAACGGATTCCGTCTCCCGTACGAGGTGGAATGGGAATGGGCCTCCCGAGGCGGCCTCCGCGACCTCGCCTGGCCCTGGGGCGACGATTCGGCCGACTACGACACCTACGCCTGGGCCCACGGCAACGCCAAAAGCCTCCTGAAACCGGTAGCCGCCAAGCGCCCGAACGGCTACGGCCTCCACGACATGGCCGGCAACGCCTGGGAATGGGTCTGGGACCGCTACGCCCCCTACGACACCAACGCGAGAATCGACCCCCGCGGCCCCTCCACGGGCGTGATGGCGATGATCCGCGGAGGATCCAGTGACGATTCGGTGGCCGACCTAGCCTGCGCGCGCCGTGCGGCTTACGCGGCCAAGGAACTGACGACCATGATCGGCTTCCGCTGCGCCCGCAACTGGGTGCGGTGACTTCGATTCAGCAACGTATCGTCGCCAGGGCGAATACGGATATCGTGGGCGTCAGCTGATCAGGTGGTTTGGTCCCAGCCTAGACGCTCATTGCCGTATTGAAATCCCATGTAAACAAGTCGACTTCCCACCCATACCCAGGCGTTTTGTTGCCCCATATTGCAGGCTGATATTTAAATAACTTGGCGCGCAGCAGTTGCTGTTGATTCATGATCAAATTTTAAGAATAGAAATAGCGATGATTGCCAGCGGGATGCCTATGGTGATAATAGTCTTTGAAATTGCCATCCCATAGCATTTTCGTCTCAGTCCTTTATCTGTAGCTTGCTCGGCAAGGTTAAATAAGTTTTGAATATCGCGCAGAGGGTTGGAAAACAAACTTGTCGGATACCCATTTTTCTTTAGTGTGGACTTTACTGAGTAAGGATCCCAATTCATGGTGAGTAAAATCAACATCACAATCAAAAAAGCTATCGCCATATTTTCCTATTTGTTGTGGTTAAAGCCTTGAGATGGAATTGTGTCCATTTGATGTAATGCTGTGAAACCACTTGGATCGTTGATCCGTGTGATGATAAGATCTGTTATTCACGACCGCAGGCCGTTTTTGTTGGTCTGCAGCAAATCTGGTACTGATATTTCACAAGCGAAACTCCTGCGGAGCGGGTGTCTAACGCTTCTGCTAAACGGCCGGAGGTGAAATCCAGACGACCAATCCACGACCGAAGTGCGTTTAGCGAATCGTTAGCATGATGGCTGCTTCCGCAACTGGCTGTTTTGGCTGAGTTCGTCATTGCGTTCATAATCGGCTGCGCGGTCATATCGAAATTTCGTTTATTGTGCTAATTATACCATTTCGAAAATCACGTATTGAGCGATGTATGTATAATTGGGCTATCGAAGCGTCTAATTTAATCGTTACATCTGGAGTCAAGTAAGCGATTATTGGTATTTTGGGGCCAAATTTATCACTCATGTGCTGGCTAGGGCCACCGCCTGCATGAAATAATTCGTGACATTTCCATGTTGAAGATGTCCAATATTGATCAATGATTGCAATAACTGCCTTCGATGAATCTATTGCGGCTTCTGTTTGTTCGTAATTCGTGAAAGTGTGGCTTCGAAAGCACTGTGCACCAATGTTGTTCGAAGCATCCATCGCTGCCAAAATTGCTTGTGAATACGAAGCGTGTCGCTTGAATTCCGGGGTGATGCTGAATTCAGATATGAAGATGTTTAATTGTACTGCAATGGGGCTCATCTTTTCCATATGCATTTGGGTAGATTAGTTTGGAAGGAGTAGTGGTATAACTACAGAGAATAGAATGCCTGAGCACATTATCGCAAACCCAATCATCAAACGAATTGGATCGCATCTTTGTCCTTGATAGAGTACATACCCTACTGTTGCTACAACTGTGGCTATTAGTCCTGCCATGTGGAGATAATGTGATATGCCATACAATTGTGTTCCGCCCTTTATTCTGCTGTATCCGGCAAAAAGATTCCGAACAAAACCTAATGCCAAAAATACTCCTGGGATGAAGTAGAAATAGTAATATCTAGAGATTTTCATACTTTCCTTAGTGATTAATTCTTGCTGGGCTCGTTAGTTTATTGGTCCGAACAGTTGGGTATTTGATAAATTTTTATGTCTGTCTTATGTTTCAATCGCTAACGGGATTGTTGACCGGGCCGTCAAGAGCGGCACCACATGAGTAGGTCCCGGTCGAACATGCTGGTTAGGTACAATCTATTGTTCGTTTCATTATAAGGAAAATTAAAAATCATAATTGGTCCTTTAATCCAAGCATGAAGTATTTAATGAATTTGTCTTCTGTTGGCGAGAAATAAATAGCTTCACCAAGTGATTTTGAAACATAATACAATGCTTGTGAAAAGAAAAAATAGAATAGAGCGAACACTTTCACGCTCCTTAGTTTAGTTGTTGCAAGGGCGGCGATTATCAACTCGATTCCTGTCAAAATTTTATGCAAAATCAAGTATCCACCAAAGGTAAAATATAGCCCATGTAAATAGCCAACGAGCGAAACTGCAATCAGCGCCGCAATCAATTGAAGATTTTTTGATTTGATATATTTCAAATAAGCGCTTGTCATCTTCATTCGCCTATCTAATAAGGCCTAGCCGGTGTTTGACGAGGATCCAAGCTTGAGATATCCCAACCAGGGAAACTGCTAATATTAACGCGGGCTAATGAAATTGCGTTTTGTTGTTGATTCATTATTCACCTATCTATTGCAGCTAAAGCATGATGATCAGAATAGTTCATTTGAAACAACGCGGTGAAATTGCTTGGTAGCTGATCAACATGAAGATAAGACCAAGTCTTCACGGCCGTAGGCCGTTCTTGTTGATCTGCAGCTGATAGAACATGATGGTGACACCATTTTTGTGTTCTGCAGCTGATCTGCAGCTGATCCGTGCGGAGCATCTGCCTAACGGGCGCTATTCACCTAGTCGCGCACATCGGCATAACTAACGAGGCGCGATCTAGGTGGAATGCGGGTGTTAGGCAAAATGGTTGCTTATTGCGGTTAATTTGTTCCTGTGATTGCAATAATTTATGTTCCCACATCGCATCAAACAGTTAACCTCCTGGAGCCTTGCGACATGGGGGTTGAACGAACTGTTAGGCATATTTACAATTTGACCATATGGCTGGATTGCATTGGTGTTTGTTGTTTGTTCAAAAAATGGAATGGCTCCTCCATATCT
>JAKPQQ010000152.1 GCA_029557215.1 Fibrobacterota bacterium
TCCACCACGAAGGTGGACCCCGCGCCCGGAGTGCTCGCGCCCTCGATGGTCCCGCCCATGGCGTCGACCAGCTGCCTGCAGATGGAAAGCCCCAGCCCGGTCCCGCCGAACTTGCGGGTGGTCGACATGTCGGCCTGCTCGAACTTGGCGAACAGGCGGGGCAGGATCTCGGGGGGTATCCCGATTCCGGTATCGGAGACCGAAAACCGCACGGTGCAGGCGTTCCCGTTCCATCCCCGCGGCTGGACGCGCACCTCGATCGCTCCGGATTCCGTGAACTTGAGCGCGTTGGTGGCGAGGTTCGACAGGATCTGGCGCAACCGCGTGGGGTCGCCGCGAAGGTGGCCGGGCAGGCGGTCGTCGACCACGACGGAAAACGACAATTCCTTGTTCGCGGCCATGTCGGGGAACGCCGCCAGGGCTTCGTCCACGACCGATCGGAGCGGAAAGTCGATGGTCTCCAGGGTGAGCTTGCCCGCTTCGATCTTGGAGTAGTCCAGGATGTCGTTGAGGATGTTCAGGAGCGATTCGGCGTTGCCCAGCGCCTTGCCCAGGAGCGCGCGGGTGGATCCCGACATGGTCCGGTCCTTCTGGGCCAGCCGCAGCATGCCCAGCACTCCGGCCATGGGTGTGCGGATCTCGTGGCTCATGGCGGCCAGGAAGTCGCTCTTGGCGCGGGTGGCCTGTTCGGCGGCGACCATCGCTTCGCGCAGGCCCGCCTGGGTCTGGAACCTGTCCAGGATGCGCGCCGCCAGGTCGCAGTAGGAAGACAGGAGCTCCATCTTGCGCGGGTCCAGCGCGTCGCCGGACTTGCCCGGGTCCGAACAGAGGTATCCCAGGATGCGGTCCTGGATGGCCAAGGGGTGTAGCGCGTTCCAACCTTTGGTGTTGTCGATCCGCGTTCCGTCGGGTTCGAACCACGACATCCGGAAGGGCTGCATCACCCGCCAGCGCCGCGAAGCGACCTCGGTCATGCCCGGTTTGGCAAGCTCGATGTCCCGGTTCCGGATGTCGATCTGGCCGCGGTGCTCGTCGGTGGTGTTGCCGTCCCAGTCGGTGCCCCAGGTCCCGGTATAGATGGTCTCCCCGCGAGCAGGATCGGCGACGAACAGGCCGCATCGGACCACGCCAAGACGTTTTCTGGCAAGCTCGACGATGCCGCGGTGGAGCATGTCGAGGTCGTCGTAGCTCATCAGTTCGTCGGCGGCGACCAGGACCTCTTCCAGCCCGTGCGACAGGAAGAACTCCCGTTTTTCCGCCAATCGCCGCGCCGCCAGCTGGCCCAGGATGGAACAGTACAGCGTCATCAGATCTTGCAGGTGCGGATCCAGCGGGGCATTGGTGATCGCGGCGTCCTGGAAGAACGCACCCACGTTGCCTTCGGGGCCGGTCAGCGGGATGATCGTGTTCCAGCCGCGGCCTTCGATGCGGTTGCCTTCGGGGGTCCAGGTCTGCTGCGCGTCGCCGCGCAGGATCCAGCCTTCCATGCTCTGGAACGGCTTGGAGAGCGTCTTTTCAAGGTCGGAGACCGAACAGGAATGCAGTCGTTCGTCGGTGGTGTTGCCGTCGATGTCCGTGCCCCAGGTACCCCGGAAATGCTCTCCGTCGATGTTCAGGAGCCAAAGCGCGCAGCGTTCCACCCCCAGATGCAGACGAGGCAGTTCCACACCGGCGCGCAGCAGTTCGTCCAGGTCCTCGATCGAAAGCAGTTCCCGCACGATCCCCAGCATCTTCCGCACGAGAGGATCGGATAT
>JAKPQQ010000171.1 GCA_029557215.1 Fibrobacterota bacterium
GGCGAAGGCGGATGGTTTCATTGCTGCCACTTCTGCAGTTGGATCTTGCGGGAGCTGCCCAAGTCCAGGATCAAGGTGATGTTCGAATGGGTCGCATTATGAATGGTAATCTGCTGCCACCATCCAGACAGGGGCCAAGTGGTGCCATTCCACACCAGCTTCCCGGTGAGGGGCTGACCATCCAGGGGCGAAATCCCGATCACCGTGCTGGTCCAGTTCCAGTTCCCTTCGGGAGACACGTCGACGCGTGCCGTGATGCCTTCCAGCACCAGCGGGGTCGTTCCGGTCAATTCCGCCTGCACCCCATCGGGTTTCGAAGGGTAGTCGAGATTCGCTCCATCCCGACACGACCATTCGGACAGAAGTTGTCCCGATGTCGAGAAGACCGGAATCCCGCGACTGCGCGTCCATGCGCCGGCGATCCACGAGGAATCCCAGGAGGGATCGTCGGTGCGGTCGATCGCGCTCCAGTCGTAGCGGTGGAATCCAAGCGACACCCCCGAGGTCCCGAAATCGCTTTGCCCCGCCGGCACGACCACCTGGCTTCGATCCATCGTCCAGGTGTACAGGCCGTGTCGGTCGTGGAACAGCGTCCACGAAAGAGGGACCGGCCACCATGTCTCGACCACTGGAGGCTTCCAGGCATCGTCGCGCAGTTGCAGGTGCAGGCGATAGCCCGACAGCGGCTTCGTCGACACGTTCTTCACGATGATCCTGGACTTCAGGTACTTCGGATCGGTCGGTGATTCGTCGCGGACCAGGACCTCGACCCTGGGGGGGACAAGGGGTGGCACGGGAAGCGCCCAACGCTCGATGGGCCCATCTCCGGCCACCAATGCTACGCCATCGATCTGGATTCCCGGCGGGACCTGGAACACGACGCGATGGGATCCCGCGGGGACGACCAGCGAGGGAGATTTGCGCGGATGCGACCAGCTTTGCAGAGCGCCCCAACGTGCCACGCCATCGAGCTGGAAGCTGTCGACCATCGCCCCGTCGACGGAGACCCGGACGTTCACCGGAGCATCCGCGATCCAGCGTCCCGCCAGGGACACCGTGCGTGGACCCGACACCAGGGTCGAAATCTGTCGTACAGAGTC
>JAKPQQ010000208.1 GCA_029557215.1 Fibrobacterota bacterium
TCGGGACCAACGACCTCACGCAGTTCACCCTGGCGGTGGACCGCGGCAGCCAAAGATTGTCGAGCCTGTACGATCCGCTCCATCCGGCGGTGCTCCAGATGGTCGCCATGACCGTGGAAGGCTCGCGCCCGCACGGCACCCTTGTCGGGGTGTGCGGCGAGCTGGCTTCCGATCCGGTGGGAGCTCTGGTGCTGGCGGGGCTTGGGGTGGACGAGCTTTCCATGAGTCCCTGGGCGATTCTGGAAGTCAAGAAGATCCTTCGGTCCATCAACTGGCAGGACGCCCGCGAAGCGGCCCGCCATGCGCTGGAGCTGCCGGGATCCAAGGAAGTCCGCGCGATGCTGCAGGACCGGTTCAAGCGCAAGCTGCAGGGGCTCGGGATGGTCTCCCGCGCCTTGAACCGCGGAACCCGCCCCCACAAGTAGGGGACTGTCGGGAGCGCTCGCCGTGGTTCGATCGGTTCGCCGAAAAGCCTAGTCGGACGAACGGGACCACTGCGGAGCGGGGCTCTCGTGCAGGCAGTGGTGGAGCATGGATTCCCATTCGTCGCGGCGTGCCGATCGGCGCAGCGCGACCAGGCCTTCCTGGGACGACAGCAGGTCGGAATCGGCCAGGATTTCGATCACCCAGGTTTCGGGGATGCAGTCGGACACGAGTTTGGCGAGGTCGGGAGTGCCACCGGTCGCGGCGCGATCGATGATCACCATGCCCGGCGGATCGCCTTCGTTCACGGGGAGCGCGAGCGATTCGCGGGCGAGCTCGGCGCTGTCGCACAGGTAGACGGCGCGCTCGAGGTCCGATCCGGAGCGTTCGATCCATTCCAGGATCCAACGGGACCAGCGGGCGCCCAGCTCGGAGTCCGAGCAGATCAGGAAGATTCCGCCATTCATTCTAGGGTGCCAAGATAGTCTTCGCGACCCGGGACACGAGGTCGGCGTCCAACGGAAGTCCTTCGTCCAGGTGAAGGCGATCGGCTTCGCGGATCGCATCGCCCAGTCGGGGGCCTTTGGGAACGCCCGCGGCCTGGAATTCCACCCCCAACGCCGGCAGGGACTTGGGGATCCGGTCCGCCAGATGCGCCAAGTGGTCCAGAGGGGAGTCGTGATCGGGAAACGCGGCCGCGAACCGGCCCAGGGCGTCGGCCATGGCCGGCCACGAGCGATCGCGGACCAGGGCGGCCTGCCGCGACGGTGGGGGAACGGGGGATTCCCAGCACAGGGGCCACCGGCTCCAGACGAACAACGAGGCTTCCGATTCCAGCCGCGAGCAGCGCAAGCGTTCCAGCCACGATTTCTGGGCGGGATGGATCGCTCCGGGCTTCCCGAAGTCGCGGGGGGATTCCCACCAGTCGCACAGAGGCAAGGGCAGGAGCGTCACCCAGCTTCCCGCGACGCGTCGAGGCCCCGCCAGGAGGCGAGCCATGCGCTCCCGGGAGGCGGTTTCCCGGAACCGGGCGTCGAGTTCGGTGTCCAGCGCCCGGACCACGCCCGAATCCAGCAGCAGACCGAAGGCCGTTTGGAACGAGCCTTGGGCTTCCATCTTGTCCAGCTCCTCGTGGATCCGCTCGCCGGAAAGCGTCGCCACGCGATCGGACAGATCCTGCATGGCCTCCCAGGTGGCGGGCTCGATCGCGAACCCGAACCGCACCGCGAACCGGACCGCCCGCAGGATGCGCAGATGGTCTTCTTCGAACCGCTCCCGCGCGTCGCGGATGCATCGCAGGATTCCGTTTTCCAGATCCTGGAGGCCGCCCACGTGGTCGTGGACCTCGCCGGTTTCGGGATCCAGCAGGAGCCCGTTGATCGTGAAGTCGCGGCGTTGCACGTCCAGCTTCGCGTCGGCCGGGCCGACATTGGAGGGGCGACGGCCGTCCAGATACGCGCCTTCGCTGCGGTAGGTGGTGACTTCCAGGCGTTCTTCGCCCCACAGGACCATGGTCACGCCCAGCTCGGGTTGGACGGGAACGGTGCGGCGGAACGCGGCCTTGACCTGGTCGGGCGTGGCGGATGTCGCGACGTCGTGGTCCTTGGGCGAGCGGCCCAGCAGGAGGTCGCGCACGCAACCTCCGGCCAGGAAGGCTTCGTGCCCGGCTTCGCGGAGCGTTCGCACCACGTCCCGGGGAGCGCTGTTTTTGGTCCAGTCGAGAAGAATCTTGGCCATCGTCGGAGGTGCAATGGTAAACTCCGCGAACCAGCATGGCCTCCCAGAATCCAAGAACCTATCGCAGCGGGCAATGGATCGTCATCGAATGCGGTGGCGGTCTGGACGCGACAAGTTCCGCCTGGATGCGCGACATCCTCTCGCAGATGCGCGATTCCACCTGGACCGGCGTGGTGATCGACCTCACGGGACTCGACGCGCTCGACGCCGGAGGGAAACGGATCCTGCTCAATTTCCATCGCAGCCTGCAGGAGAACGGGCGCTCCCTGGGCGTGGTCTCCGAGGTGCCCGCGATCCGGGAAGAACTGGAATCGGAAGGGCATTTCTCCGTCCTTCAGGATTTGTCGGAGCTCAAGCGGAGCATCCACGAGATGGCGCCGGAGCGGATGAAGGCGCTGGTCGCCGGAGGCGTGCGGACATCGAACCTGCTGAGCTTCCGGTTGCGCTGCCCGGTGTGCCGGTGCGAGGACGTCAAGGGTTGGATCGCCGATCCCGCCCGCCACCATCGGGCCTGGCTCCCGCACGAGATCACGCTCCAGATGGCGACCGACGATCCCGTCAACTCCCTGAGCGTCGACGCCTACGCGGTGGCGGTCTGTCCCGAATGCCTGTTCGCCTCCATGCGGGTGGACTGGTTCGATTCGCCTGGATCGCGTCTGCCTGCGACCTTGCCGGAAGGCGGCGTGGAACGCCTGGCCAAGGCCTACGGACGGCGACGGACCATCGTGCAGGACCGGAACATCGAATCGCCGCTGACCGCCTATTTCGGGATGCCGCGGGTCGACAAGGCCGTCCAGTGCTCCTGGGCGCTCGCCGAAGAATCGATCCGCGCGGTGGGGCGCGACCGCTCCTCCACGGACGGATTCGGGATCGCCATCGCCATCCTGATGCAGGCGAAGTTCGCGTCCGAAGGCGAAGATCTGATGCAATTCTACACGGCGTCGTACGTGTGGCTCAAGCAGGTGGTCGAGCAGGTGGGCAACTACGCGGAGGATCGCCTGGCCGAGGCGCGCGTGTACCTGATCTCCGTGGCTTTGGCGATGGGACGGGAATCCGAAGCCAGGCAGATCCATCGCAGCCTGCTGGAAGGCTGGAACGACGATCCCGAAGCGGAGATCTGGCTGGAACGGGCCAGACAACTGATCCATTGAGCCGCGTCGTGACGAGGATCACGGCCGGGGCGGCCGCGAACGGTTACATTGGTCCACGTGAGTCCCTCTAACCAGTCCATGGCGAACCTGGTGGAGAGCGCGCTGCAAGGAATGCCCGCGGTCAGGCGTGCTTCGTCGGCGACGATCCAGCAGGAGGTTCCGGTCCGATCGCCTCGGAACCGCTCGTTGGTGCGCACCTTGCTCCAGGGGGACGCCCTCAAGGCAGACGTGAAACGGTTCTTCAAAGCCCGCGAAGGGAGCTTGCCGTCGCATTGGGACGTGGATTCCGTGGTGGAGGTGGAGCGCTCCCTCGCCCGCGAACCCGGATACCGCGAAGGCGCCTATCTGGGGCTTCTGCGCTACGCCTGCGACTTGTCGGATTCCGCCCAGCAGCAGACCAGCTGGACCGAAATCCGTCTGTGGTCCCTGCTGCGACGCAGGCTGTCGTCGTCGTCGGGCCTGATGCTGCTGCGCAGCGTGGCCAACGCCCACGAGATCCTGCAGTCGCTCCTGGAAGATCCGGAAAGCCTGCGACGCAGGGGGTTCTGCGATCTCCTGCGGGTGATCGGCGCCCGCACCGGACAAATCCTGTTGGAGCACCCGAGGCTCATCGACCGTCCCGTCTGGGAGTTCGCGATCCTGCTCACCGTGCGCGCCGACCAGTGCAACTCCGAGCTGCGCAAGACGCAGGGCCGGGTGGTGCGGCCGTTGGACCTCCTGTTCGGATCCATCGCCGTCTACATGCGGGACCGCGGATTGGAGCCCGGCCTGAACGATCTCCGCACCTCGGTCCTCCAGACCGGTGCGCCGCTGGGGCACACGCTCGACGCGTGGGTCCGCAATTTCCACCAGACTTCGGGCAATTCGCTGATTCCCGGAATCCAGATTCCCGACGACCCCCGCAACTGGATCTGGCAGACCGGGGTCGCGCTCCTGGAGCAGGACGGTCTGGTCGATCGCCAAGGGCGGCTGGCCGCCTGCGAACGGGCCCTGCTGGACCGCGCACGCGCCTACGAGGCCTGGAAGGACGACGTCGCCATCGCGGTGGAATCCGAACTGCGCAAGGAGATCGACCGGGCGATTCCCGAATCGCGCCGCATGCCCTTGGCCATGGTCAAGGCCGACGGAGCCCCGGTCGTGGAGCCCGAACGCGAGAAACGGCCCGATCCGCGGGTTTCTTCCGACCTTGATCTGCAGACCGCGATGCTTTCGTTCGCGCAAGGGTCGTGGGCGGTGCTGACCGAGACCACCGAAGGCATCCCCACCGTGGGATTCGGACTCGCCGACCTCGAGCGGCAGGCGCGTTGGGTCTACGACGGATGGAATTTCGGGTGGACTCCCACCGGCCACGTCTGGGCGGAAAAGTACCGCACGCTCCTGGGCGATCCCCGCGTGCGCGAGTTCCTGCGCCTGGGGCCTTCCTGGGTGGCGGGTCTGCGGGAGTTGCTCACCGAGGCCGATCCGTGGCTCATGGCCGGCTGGGAAGACCTGGTGCGCTGGATCTATCCGGTCAAATTCCGTCCCGACCAGATCGAGTTCCGGCAGAACGAGCGTCCAGGGGCTCCGTCGCACCGCACCGGTTACGACTGGACCGTGCTCAGACTCCTGGCCCTGACCCTCGCGGAGGTCGCCGCCGCCGCGCGCGAACCCGGCCTCGCGCCCTCGTGCCTGGTGGTGGTCCGCCATTGGCAGCAGCTTTCCCGGTCGGAGCACCTGGTTCCGCTGACCCCGGAATGGTGGGCGTGGCTCTCCGAAGAAGTCGACCAGCGCGTGGAAGCCGAAGAAAACCGGCAGTTCCCGACCCGCATCCAGAGCGACACGGATTGGAAGATGCGCCACGTCGCGCCCTGGATCGCCTTCCCGTCGTCGGTTTCCGCGGCCGTGCTGGGCGAATGGGTCAAGTGCCCGCTCGACGCGATGCGTTCCGACGATCACCTGGTCCACGAGCGTTGGGCCAGCCGGCTGTCCATGCTGACCCAGATGCAGGACGACGCCAAAGAGGAAGCCTTGTCCGAAATGCTGGCCCGCATCGCTTGATCCGCGGCTGAACTCCGGACCGAGTTTCTCATAGAGTCAATAATAACGGGGTATTGACTCTGGTTCAACATAATTTGGTTTCTACCGGGTTACGTTTTTTGTCATTTTTTGGCGTCGGTTGCCGGGCATCGGGGATGTCGGTTTCAGGGCCAGGGATGCTTGGGGTAGCGGCGCTTGAGGTCGGCCTTGATGGCGGGGTAGGAGCGGGTCCAGAATCCGTCCAGGTCGCCGGTGCGCTGGACGGGCCGGTGGTTGGGCGCCAGGATCTCGAACAACATGGGGATCCTCCCTTGCCCGATCCGCACCGACTCCTGTTTCACGCCCACGAAATCCCCGATGCGGGCCGCCACCAGGGCGGTTCCGTCGGGCTGGTATTCGATCTTCGCCTTGCGGCCGCTGGCCAGACCGATCATCCGCGGGGCCATGCGCTCCACGAAGGCGGTCTGGTCGTGGCCTTGGACTTCCTTGAGATAGGGCAGCACCGAACGGTTTTCCACTCCCGCGGCGGCCAGGCAGCCTTCCACCAGGGTCTGGCGCACCAGCTCCATGTCGTCGTCGGAATAGGTGCAGAGTTCCTTTTCCGGGAACGACTTGGCGACCAGGCGGGCGCGGTGCAGCCAGTCGTCTTCGTCTTCTCCCCATTTCCAGCGGATGACGCCGTTGGCGACCAGCTCGGCGAGCTTCTGTTCGGCCGCAAGACGCGGAATCCGGTTGTCGTCCATGGGTGCCGACCACAGTTCCTGGCCGTCCAGACGGGCGACTTCGCGTCCCACCACCCGGCGCGCCTTGGGGTCCCAATCGACCTCGGCCTTGCGGGCGATCCGGCCCGGGAAGGCGTCGTCGATCCAGCCGGGCTCGATGGGTTCGGCCGATCGCAAGCGCAGCGCCGTGCCCTTGGCCGCGTTGGCGGTCTCCTGGACCTCCAGCGCCAGGCAGATTCCGTTCGAGCGGCCGCCGTCGCCTTCGCAAACGCGGCCGTCGGCCAGGCGCCACCGGCCTTCGGAGGCGGCGACCGCGATCCGGTCGGTGAAGGCGGGCAGGAGCAGGCGTCCGAGTTCGACGTCGCGACCGGGGGCTCCCTTGGTCCATTCGGCCAGGCTCCGCCTCAGGCGATCCTCGTCGGAACGGCCCTGGGCCTCCCATTGCGCGGCCCAGCGCACCGCCGTGGTCGCGCCGCCAAGGCGTCGGGCTTCCAGAAGCACGCGTGCGGCTCGAGGCCCCACCGGCATGCGCGCCATCTCCTGGCCGGTGCGGGTCGCCTTCCCGGAAGCATCCAGCGCTCCCAGCAGGCTCAGCCCCGCCACGGCGGAGTCCACGCGTTCGGCGGGAAGCGCCGTGGGCCAGGGGAGCGAGGCGGGGGCGATCCCCGACACGGCAAGCTGCAGCCACAGCGGCGCGAGGTCGCAGCGGCAGACTTCGGGGAGTTCGTCGTCGGGAGGAACGTCGTTTTCCGCCCACAGGCGCAGGCAGGTCCCGGGGGCGACGCGTCCGGCGCGACCGGCGCGTTGTTCGGCGCTGCGTCGGCTGGCGCGCACCGTGTACAGCGTGTCCAGGCCGCGGCGCGGATCGAACCGTGCCGAGCGCACGTAACCGGAATCCACCACGTGCCGCACCCCGGGAAGCGTCAGGGACGTTTCCGCCACGTTGGTGGCGACCACCACGTGGATCCAGCCGGGTCGGGCGGGGCGCAGCGCGGCGTCCTGCTCGGCGGGTTCCAGTTCGCCGTGGAGCGGGAACAGACGGATCCTGTCGCTTCCCGGAATCTGTCCAGTGGACAGCAGGTCGATGGTCCTGCGGATTTCGCCGACGCCGGGCACGAAGCACAGGATGTCGCCGTCGGCGCCCTTGCGCAGGATGTCCTTGACCGCGCCGGCCACCGAATCCGGGATCCGCGCGGGTCCCTGCGAGCCTGCGTGCTCCACGCGCACCGGGTGCAGCCGGCCTTCGCTTTCCAGGACTTCCACCGCTCGACCCGAACCCGCGAGCCAGCCTTCGAGTTCGGAAGGATCGACCGTGGCCGACATCAGCCACAACGGAGGCGCGTCCGGCGCGGAACCCGCCAGCAGCAGCGCGGCCAACGCGTCGGATTCCGATCCCCGTTCGTGGAACTCGTCCAGGAGCACCGCCGACACGCCTTGCAGGCCGTTTTCCGACGCGGCAAGGCGCAACGCCACGCCGGGAGTCAGGAAGAGGATCTTGGTGGCGTCGGATTGCCTGCGGTCGAACCGCACGTGGTAGCCCACGCGTCGGCCGGGTTCTTCGCCCGCCTGGCGGGCGACCCATTCGCAGACGCTGCGGGCGGCGAGCCTGCGAGGCTGCACCACCCAGATCCGACCTTCGATTCCGGCGTCGAGCAGGTGGCGCGGGACGCGCGTGCTCTTGCCGGATCCTGTCGGAGCCTTCAAAACGAGATGCGCCCCGCCGCGGTATGCCGCGACGAGGCGCTGTCTCAGTGCATCGATCGGAAACAGGATCGGAACGCCTTAGCGCCTCTTCTTGACGACCTTCTTGGGGGCCGGCTTGGCGGGAGCCTTCTCTTCGACAGGAGGAGCCTGGAGCTTCTTGATCTCCTGCTGGAGGGCGTCGATCTTCTGGTTGGTTTCGATCTTGTAGAAGCCGACCGAATCGGTGGCGTTCTTGAGCTGGAGATCGAACGCGGCCTTTTCCGAGGCGATCTTGTTCGAGCCGATCACGTAGGAGGCGCCGATCGAGATCGCGGCGGTCAGGACGGCCACGACCAGGACGAAGCCCTTGCCCGAACCCTTGCCCGACGAAGGCGATGCGTCGTCGTCGTCGCTGGAAGCCGGGACGTCGACGGAGACGTCGTCGTCGGACTTGGCGACCTTGGCGGGCTTTTCCGGCTTGGGCGCCACCGGCTTGGGCGGAGGAACGGCGATGGTCCAGGTGGAGATGCCGCTGTCGGAAACCTTCTCGGCGACTTGCTGCTTCGAAAGCAATTGCTGCAGAGTCTCCTTCACGACGGACTCGTCGACATCCGTCCCGAACGAGACGTCGAGAGCCTCCGAATCGGGGTTCTTCTTCAAGTACTTGAGAATGAGAGCTTCTTCCTTCGCAGCCATGACGTCTCCTCAAGAGGGTGAACAATGCCGGAACGAGGTTTGTGGGAGTCCTCGAACCCGGAGTCGGGATGACACGATTCGAACGTGCGACCACCTGCTCCCAAAGCAGGCACTCTACCAGTTGAGCTACATCCCGGGAAGGAGGCTAATCTACACCCCTTCGAGCGATCCCTGCCATACGATTTTACCGGAAATCGTCGAAACCGCGCTTTGGGGGTAGCCTGACGACGCTTTTTGGCCTCCGACGAGCTTCACGGGGCACCCGGAGAGGGCGGCAAGAGCTGTCGTGGGGGACCGGGGCCCGACCCAGACGCGCGCGCGCCCTGCGAGGTCGATGGCGTCGTCGGCGTTGGCCAGGTGCGCGATCGCCACCCGCGATCCGATTCCGCGAAGCAGATCGGTGATCGTCGACGGCAGCGGATCGAAATGGGCCAGAAGGATCGGGTGCGTGGTGGAGATCTTGGTGATCGCGTCGGCCCATTTGCGGGTCGTGCCGCCCTTTTCGGGGAGGTCGTCGGGGATTTCCAGGACGATGGGGCCCGTGGACGGATTCCGGACCGAAGGCGGGCCGGGGAGATCCTTGCGCACGACGCGCAAAAACCGTCGGATCTGGTCGTCCAGCGGAAGCTCGGAATGTTCGGCGCTCAGAAGGATGTTGGCCGACCCGCCGGGGCATGCGTGGGGCGTGGCGATGCGGCTTCCGGCCCCGAGCCAGGCGAACGCGGCCTCCTCGACCGGCGAAGCGTGGATCGCCGCCAGAAGGCTCCAGTCGCCGCGGTGGACCCGGGTGTATTCCAGCCATTCGGCGAACTCCCTCGGAGACGTCTTGGGGTCCGGGGTCTGGATGGGAGTTCCGGTCTTGCTGGAGGGGATCCACCGCAGACTGCTGGGCGAACCCGCGAGACGGACCGGGGCGTTCAAGCGGGCGCACAGGTCGCGGATCGCGAAAGCGGAGCATGCGGTCTGGACGGGATCGGACGGAAGCACGATCACTCCAGTGCCTTCGAGCAACGCTCGAGGCGGCGGCGGACAAGCCGCGGTGGATTCCAGCGCCCTGCGGACCTGTTTCAGGAGCCGACTGCGCAGCCACCAGGAAAAGACCTGGCGGAGTCCGGATTTGCGCTTGGGTGCACGATGCTCCAGTGGCGGTTCCTCCCTGGAAGTGGTATACAAGGAGTTCCAACATACATTTGAGCGTGTTCCCAATAAGGGAGGGACTGCATTGGGTGTGTTCCTGCAGACATCGGCGGCGGTCCTCTGGTTGCTTTCCGCGACCGGATGGCTCTTGACGTTGCGTCCGATGCTTCGGATCGCACCCGAGATCGGGTTGGCGCTCTTCGCGGGGCTTGCCGCCGTGGCCTTCGCCGCTTCGCTGCTGCAGCGCGCGTCCCTGCGGCGCGCGGGAGCCTTCGGGTCGATGCTCGTGGCTGGGGCCGTCCTGGCCGAACTGCTGGTTCCGATCGACGACCGTTTCTGGATGACCTTGGCCATGTCGGTCTGGGCGGTTCCGCTCCTGCCTTTGGCCGACCCCAAGAGGGATCGTTGGCATCTGGCGGCCTGCGGTGCGGCCATCTTCGCCGTGCCGACCTTCGCGGGCAAATTCGCGTTGTGGGGGCCGGTGCCGTTGGCGCCCCAGGAACTCCAGCAGGTCTTCTTGCAGGCCGCGGTCTGGCTTGCCGTCATGCTGGTCGCCCACAAATCCATCCAAGGGATCGCCTCGCCCAAAGGACGGCTCGAAAGCAGCCCCGGCGGACGCGGGGGATTGTCGTTGGACACCGGTTCGTTGCCCGCCGCGCAGACCTCCAGCGCGGGGAAAGCCGTGGAAAGCCGCATCTCGCCTGCGGCGTCGACCTATTCCCTTCCCAAGAACCCGGTGTCGTCGCTCCAGCCCGCGTCCCTGGACCCCGTGTCTTCGGGAGTGGTCTCCAAGAAATCCATGCCCAACTGGGAGGACCAATCCACCTTCACGGGCGACGAGCAGGATCCTACCGCCTCGCAGGTCCTTTCCAAGAGCATCCTCACCGAACACGACGAGATGGCCCGCAGCGAGATGACGCGCCTTCTGGGGCCCGTGGTCCACTTGATGCACAAGGTGTTCCGCTCCTACTCGGCGCTGGGATTCCTGGCCGACGGGGCGACCGGGCAGCTCGTGCTGAACGCGAAGTTCGGCAAGGGCAACGTGCTCGCCGACGCGCGCATCGTTCCGGGAGCGAGGCTTCTGGGCAACGCGATCCGTTCCGGTCTGCTCACCGGAGACGTCGCCAACTACGGCGACGCGCCGGAATACTACCCCGAGGGCGAACGGATCCTGTCGCTCATGGCGCTGCCTGTGCGCAACGAAGAGACGGGCGACCTGCAGGCGCTCCTGGTGGTGGACCACAAGAGCCCGCGCGCCTTCACCGACGAACACTACCAGTACTTCAAGCGCTTCGCCGGGATCGCATCCGCGCTGGTGACGGTGCAGTCGGCCCGCACGGCCATCGAACGCCAGGCGGCCATCACCAACACCTTCTACGACGTGCAGTCGCGGCTCACGCGCCATCTCAAGACCGAGGACCTGCTCCAGGTGCTGGATTCGGCGCTCAAGGGATTGTTCCCTCTGGAGCGGGTGTCCATCTGCATGTGGAATCCGCAGCGCCAGATGGCCCAGATCCAGTCGATTTCCGGCGCGATGAAAGGGCCGGAGGTGGGGACGTACTTCGATCTCACCGACACCCGATCCACCGTCGGCGGGGTGTTCCGTTCGGGGCGCGAGGCGCTCGTGCGTTCGTTCCCGACCGCCAACCGCAGCGTGTTCGAGGGGCGCCTGGACGCGGAATACGACTGGAAGCCGACGGAAATCGTCGCCGCCCCGTTCCTGAACGACGAACGCCAGTGTTTCGGGGTGCTGGCCCTGGAGTCGGGTTCCAACGGGGCCTATTCCGAACTGGACGCCAAGCTCCTGGCCGCGATCGCCGCCGGTGCCCTCACGCGCGCCAGGATGTACCAGGAGATGGAACGCCTGGCGACCATCGACGGACTCACGCAGGTGCCCAACCACAGGCACTTCCAGACGCTCCTGAACCAGCAGATCGACGTGGCCACGCGCTACCGCCACAACATCGGGCTGCTCCTGTTCGACATCGACCACTTCAAGGTGTTCAACGACACCTACGGGCACGCGGTGGGCGACCTGGTGCTCAAGGAGGTCGCGCGCACGGTGCAGGGGGCGATCCGCGCTTCCGACGTCCTGGCCCGCTACGGCGGCGAGGAATTCGTGGTCCTGATCCCCCAGACGGACGATTCCGGAGCCATGCAGAGCGGCGAGCGCGTGCGCTCGGCGGTGGAGAACATGAAGGTCGTGCACGAAGGCAAGACCCTGCACGTGACGATTTCCGTCGGGGTGTGCCTGTTCCCGGACCTCGCCGCGGCCAAGCAGGATTTCATCGACGGCGCCGACAAGGCGATGTACTACTCCAAGAAGACCGGACGCAACCGGGTCACGCTCTACGGACCCGATGCGGAAGCCCTGGCCCGCGAGAAGGAAGCGGTGGGCGGAGCCCACTGACCGCGGTGGTGGTCAGGCGGGAATGAACCCGCCCCAGACCGCGCCGAACAGGAGCGCCGCCAACGCCAGGCGGTA
Source organism: Fibrobacterota bacterium (assembly GCA_029557215.1). Classification (GTDB taxonomy): domain Bacteria; phylum Fibrobacterota; class Fibrobacteria; order UBA5070; family UBA5070; genus UBA5070. The sequence goes on from JAKPQQ010000208.1 coordinate 12,051, forward strand.
CCAGGCGAAGGGCACGAAGTCGTGCTTGCGGACGTATCCCAGCAGCCACTTCACGACCACGAACGCGGAAACCGTGGCGACCGCGAAGGCGATCGCGGTGTCCATGCTGGCGAGGTCCGACGCGCGGCCCTGCGAGACTTCCTTGAACAGCTTGTAGCCGCCGGCGGCGATCATGGTGGGAATGCCCACCAGGAACGAGAATTCCACCGCCACCGGACGCGACGCGCCCACCAGGAGCGCGGCCATCACGCAGGCGCCCGAACGCGAGGTGCCCGGGAACGCGGCGGCCACGAGTTGCGCCGCGGCCACGGCCACCACCAGGCCCCACCCGATGTCCCGATCGGGAACGCGTCCGCGTGCGCGGCGCTCGACCAGCAGGATCACGGGAACGCCCACCAGGGTGGCCACCGCGATGGGAATGACGGAATCCGGCAATTGCAGCCCGAGCTTGTCCAGGACCAGTCCGCCGATCCCGGTGAGCAGGAACGCGACCATCACCTGGACGATCTCGGTCCGGACGGCGGCGTCCTTCCAGCCGGTGAACCACTTGGCGAGTCGGGAGCGCAGCACCAGGGCCGAAGCCAGGATGGGGCCGATCTGGATCAGGACGTTGAAGGCGTCCGACCGGTGGGCCTGCAGGAAGTGCTGCGCGATCAGGAGGTGGCCGGTGGATGAAACCGGCAGGAATTCGGTGATGCCTTCCACGAGGCCGATGACGATGCTGTCGAACATAGGCTGGGGAAGATAGGTTTCCTGGGATCATGGATCATCGACACAAACAAGTCCTGGTGCTTGGAGCCAATCCGGCCTGGCAGAAAACCGTCGTCTGCGACCGCCTGGTGCCCGGCGAAGTCGTGCGGGTCAGGCTCGAGGCGAGCGGGGCGGCGGGCAAGGGATTCAACACGGCGCGCGCCGTCCGCGCCTTCGGGATTCCCGTGAGGCTGGTTTCGGCCGCCGGCCCCGACGCGTCCGAATGGCAGGAGGCCTGCCGCGACGAAGGGATTCCGGTCGCGTTGTTTCCCATCAGGGGTCGCATCCGCACCGCGACCACGGTCCACGACCTGGCCACCGGCGAAGTCACCGAAATCGTGGAAGAAGGCCCCGAAGCCGCCGACGGAGCCGAGCTCGCCTTGGAATCCGCGTTGCGGCAGGATTCGGGGCGGGTGTCGATGGCCGCCGTGGCGGGAACCTTCCCCCAGGGCCTGTCGCCGCGCCTGGCGATGGAGGTGTTGTCGGGCCTGGATGTCCCGGTGGTGCTGGATTCCGTTCCGGGCTTGCGCGCCTTGCGGGACGGCGCTCCTTGCCCATCCCGCGCGATCCTCAAGCTCAACGAGACCGAATGGACCTCGCTGTTGGGCGAACCCGACTTGTCCACCGCGCTGCGCCAAGCCAGGCGGCTGTGGCCAAGCTCAGACCTCCTTGCCACCCGGGGGAAGGCCGGTGCGGTCCTTGTGCAGGGCGACGGGGCCCGCTTCGCGTTGGTCGCCGAGCCGTATCCGATGGATGTCCGCGTGCAGCCCATCGGTGGGGGGGATGCCTTCACCGGAGGGCTCCTGGTGGGCTTGTCCAACGGGTCGTCGCTTCTGGAGGCCGCCTGCCACGGCATGGCCGTGGCGCGGGCGTCGTGCCTGAATCCTTTGCCGGCCCGGTTTTCCATGGAAGAAGTCGCCATCTCGCTCGGGCTGGTCCGAGCCGAGCCGATCGATGCCTGACGCCTTGCCGGAAGGCATCCTCTGGGTGGCCGCGACGCCGCGCGAGCTGGCTTGTGTTCCGCGATCGGCACCCGGGCGCCGGTTGGTCACGGGCTGCGGACCCGCCGCCGCCGCCGCGGTCCTGGCCTTGGAGCTTGCGCGCGCGCCGCGCCCCGCCCTGGTGGTGGGGATCGGCGTGGCCGGGGCCTACCCCGGGGCAGGAGTGGAGGTCGGCGCGGTGGCGCGCGTGGCCTTCGACGGATTCTGTGATCTGGGCGCCGAATCCGGCGATGGCTTCCTGGAGTTGTGGGACCTGGGGTTTCCCGACACCGGGGTGGAAAGGCTGTTTTCGTTGGCGGCTCCGGGATTTCTGGAACGGCTCGATTCCGCGGTGGGCGCCACGTGTTCCACCTGCACGGGTTCGGAATCCACCGCCCGCGCCCGGCGAGCGCGCACCGGCGCGGCGCTGGAGACCATGGAAGGCGCCGCCTGGGCGTTGGCCTGCGCGCGCGCGGACGTGCCGTTTTCGCAGGTGAGGTCGGTTTCCAACCTGGCCGGACCGCGCGATCGCGCGGCCTGGAAGCTTCCCGAAGCGTTGTCGGCCCTGGAAAGGGCGCTGGAGGAATCGTGTCGATCGATCTGAACGGAGTGCGCCTGGCCATCAGTCCGTGTCCCAACGACACGTTCCTGTTCGAGGGGCTGGTCGGGGCGTTGACGGAAAACGGCGGAAGCGTGCGGTACCTGGACATCGCCGAGCTCAACGCCCTGCACGACGATCCCGATCCACCCGACGTGGTCAAGATCTCGTGCGCCAGCGCGCCGCTGTTCCTGGACCGCTACCGGTTGCTTCGCTGCGGCGGAGCCTTCGCCGACGCGGTCGGGCCGCTGGTGCTGCGACGTCCGTCCCGCGATGGCGCCTGGTCCGAGGGTTCCGGGAACGTGGCGCTACCGGGGTGGCGCACCAGCGCCCACATCCTGTGGCGGATGTGGCGCGACAAGAACCGGCAAGGCGAGCCTTTGGAGGAATTCCTGCGGTTCGACCGGATCCCGGGAGCGGTCGCCGACGGAGGGTTCTCCCGCGGGGTCGTGATCCACGAGTCGCGCTTCACCTACCAGGATCTGGGTCTGGAGGCGGAAGCCGACCTGGGCGAGTTCTGGGATGCCGAGACGTCCTGTCCGGTGCCCTTGGGGTGTCTGGTGGTCCGCAAGGACCGGGGCGAGGCGTTCGCGCGCGGGATCGCCGAGCGGATCGTGTCGCACGCGGAACTCGCGTTCAAGCGCCAAGAGCCGGTCACGCCTTTCGTCGCTTCGCTGGCGGCGGAAATGGCCTCCGACGTCCAGCGTCGACACATCCTGACCTACGCGACCCGGCGATCGCTGGATTGCGGCCCGGAGGGCCTGGCGGCCATGGAGATCCTGTGGGACCGCGGCGAAACATCCATCGCGCCGTGGCCGGTGGACCGGGCCGGCCGGCGGGCCGCGATCGAAACCGCGATCGGGGGCGTTCGGACGTAACGGGATGCGGGGGGTACGGGGGCGAGGTTACATTCGGGACGCATCTTGAGCGTTCTTGCCGCATCCAACCTGGGCCGAATTCGAACGATCGGTCGCCTGCTCCTTTTCGGTCGCCGGAAAGGGTCGGGGAGGATCGCGGCCGCCTCGCTCGCGCTGTCGTTGGCCGGGGGAGCGTCCGCCACCCAGATCGCCGAACCTTTGCGGATGCAATCGACCTGCCTTTCCGTGAGCCCCTTCCGGGCGATCCCCGCCCTGACCCGGTTGAACGACACGCTCGGCCCCGAAGGTTGGCGGGACCAGGTCATCCTGGCGCTTCGCCGGTCGCGAACCGATTCGGCCTGGTTCTTCCGCAAGGCCGGGGATTGCCCCGACTCCATGGCGACCATCGATGTCTTCCAGATGGCCGGCGACGTGGAGGCGACCGCCCAGGGGCAGGTCATGCGGGTGCGGTTGGAATGGCGCCACGCGCCGGGGCAGACGGAGTTCTTCCTTCCGGTGCGCAACCCCGAGGCGTTTTCCGCCGAACTGGTCTCCCAGCAGATCCTGGTGGTCGCCGAACAGATGCTCGCGATGGTGGAAGTCACGTCCAGCCCGACCGGAGCCTCGGTGCGTTGGGATGGCGCGGCGGGGTCCCGAACCGGCATCAGCCCCATGGTGCTGCTGGCTCCTCCGGGAGCGCTTTCCCTGGAATTGTCCCATTTGGGAAAATCGCGCCGGGTGGATACCCTGGTGTCGGTGGGGGGCTACTACGCGGTCCATGCCGATTTCAGGCTGTCACGGATCGATCCGGTGGTCGAACTCGAAGCCCCCAAGCCGACCTGGCCGCTCTGGGCCCTGACATTGACATCGCTGTTGGGAGGTGTCTGGGCGGCTCGCGAGCAGGTGGTCGCCCAGCGTGCGTACGATCGTCTGGGGGCCGACGCCGGGGCGGGCGAGTTCGATTCCCGGTGGGATAACTTGAGGACTGCCAACACCTTACGGAATGGGTTCTTTTCCGCGACGGTGGTTTTTGGGCTCGGGACGGCGTGGATGGAGTGGTCGAACGCGCGGAAAAACTGAAAATCCGGTGGTGAAGCACCGCGAAACTGTCGTACTTTGGCCCAAATAACCAATGAACCCCACGGTCAACAACGGCGACATAGATGGCAAGATGGTCGGTGACGAAGTCCTAGCCGACAAGGCCGCTCATGGAGACGACCGTGCATTTCTCGAACTCTACAGACGCCATCGGCGGTATGTCCTTACCCTTGTGGTCCGGACATCCGGCCGACCCGAAGACGCCGAAGACCTGGTGCAGGAATGCTTTTTCCAGATGCACCGCAGCCTCGGATCGTTCTCCGGACGCTCGCAGTTCCGGACGTGGTTCCACGGGATCGTGGTCCGCGTCTGCCACAGCGCCACAAGAAACCGGCTTGCCCAACGACGTCGCGGCGACGCCGAAGCCGAACACATGGACGAAGAACGGATGGAATCGCAAGCAGGGGGCGACGGGCGCGACATCGCCAGCCAGCATGCCCTGCGCGACTGGATCCAGGGCTGTCTGGACAAGATGTCCCCCCACCACCGGGTCCCGCTCGTCCTCCATCTCCTGTCGGGATTGGAACTGGGCGACATCGCGAGGATCCTTGCTGTGCCCGAAGGTTCCATCAAATCAAGGCTGTTCCATGCTCGCAAGAGAATGGCAATCTGTCTCCAGGAGAACGACAAATGAGTCGTAAGCCCGAAGACATCAAGGATTGGGAGAAGGTCCTGGCCCAGACGAGCTTCGATCTTCCCGAAGCCTCCTGGCAGCGCATGGAAAACGACCTGCGCGCCTTCCTTGCCGCCGAATCCCGGAAGCCCGCTCCCGCCAAGGTGGCCACCGAGGCGTGGTACGCCAAACTGCTCGGTTGGTTTTCGCGTCCTGTCGGGCGTTGGGGCGTGGCGCTTTCCTGCTGCGCCCTGGCCGCCGCCGCGTTCTACGGACGTTCCGCCATTTCGGGCCAGCCGGCCGCTTTCGCCTGGGTTCCAGGACAGGTTCTGGAGGGCGCGGGACGCCAGGATTGGAGCTGGACCCAAGGGCGGTGTCGCATCCAGGGCAACAACACCCGTCTTGTCCTGAACAAGTCCACCGGGAACGAAATCGGGATCGAACTCGAACGCGGCGAAGCGACGTTCCAGGTGGATCACCGGCGACCGGAAGAGGCGTTTTCCGTCAAGGTCGGCGACTGCCAGGTCCATGTCGTGGGAACCACCTTCACCGTGGGGATCGATTCCCTGCGGCAGTGGGTGGCCGTGGAAGAAGGACTGATCCGGTTCGAAGGCCCGAAGGGTCGGCGCATGGTCGCCCGGGGCGAATCCGGGGTCTGCAGCGAACTCGGTTCGGCGATCGGGGCCTCGCGCGACACCGTCGTCCCCGACGCGCCCGCCCAGGCGTCCTCCGCCGTCGCGGTCGCTCCGGGTGCCGGCACCAAGCAGGTCCCGCAGGTT
>JAKPQQ010000228.1 GCA_029557215.1 Fibrobacterota bacterium
ACGGGAACCGATCGTTCGAACAGATCGCCGCCCCGACCTGCGAGAGCCATGGCGGAAATCATCAACGAACCCGTATAGGTGCCGACTGGAACCATCACGACCAGACCCGTATCCGGCAATGCCAACGGACCGGATTGCCAGACCTCCGGAATGGATTGGTCGATCCGTTCCAAAGACCGGGAAACGGCTATCCCCCTGGATCCCGCCGATCCGATGCCCACACGCGAGCCCTGCTGAATCCAGCCTGGTACGCGGGACTTCCGTATGGAAGGGGGTTGTGTCTGGAACCATGAAACCTGGAGCTCCTCGTCCTGCTCCAGATTCGCATGGGGATCGGGGGTTTTGAAGTCGTCGAGATCGAGGATTCCTTGATCCACGGAAGAAACCACCACGCTACCGGGGATCCGTGACAGATTCCGGATCCGCACGGCGTTGTCCGCGTTGGGTCGGAAGGGAGCCAGCGGTTCGAGTTCGATCATGGCCGTGTTCGAGTCGGGGGCGATGTCGAAGCTTCTCCCCTCCTGCCGGACCAACGCGCTCCCGCTGCCGGCTTCCTTCGCGATCCGGTGCACCATCACGACCACCGACGGCCACCATTCGCTTCGCGCGAGCCGTTTCCAGCAGGTGCTGCGTCGAGTGTCGCGCACCCATTCTTCGGAGAGGATGCGGCCGCCTTGCACCACTTGCACCAGGGACATCCCGTTGCCTTCGGATTCCCAACAGAGGCCCAGGCTGTCGCCGATCGGCACCGGAGCATCCGCGGCGTCGACCCAGGTTTCACCGCTCCAGACCCCCCGCGGATCCTCGACATCCTGGACATCGTCGCCGTCTCCAACAACTTGGCGCTCTTCGAGACTCCACCTCTGGGAGGCTTTGGGGCGTCCATGGAAGTCAGGAAGGCCCCAGAATGTGTCGTCTTTGTTTTCCGTCCGCATGTAGACGATTCCCGTCCGCAGCGGCTCCGTGACCACGAACGAACTGTCCGATGCAAGCCACGAAGCGATCTCCAGATGCCGGCCTTTCCTGAGATCGGAGGATGCATCCGATCCCACGAATCTCGCAAGCGGAAACCGCATGGTTCTCGACGACATCGCTAGGGTATCCAACACCAAAGAATGATTGGCGGAATCCGTGATCCGCACCCGGATGGCGTACCTTGGTCGAGGTTTGGTCCAATCCTGCTCCAGGAACAAGGGTGTGATCTCGATCCATTGCGAATCCGACGTGACATGGCATCTCGCCTCGCGACCGTAATGGATCGTTCCCGATCGCATGGCCGCGGGCACGGAACGCCCTCCCGGCAACAGGATCTCCGCCTTGACCTGGTACTCCACTCGCTTCCATCCCAACGAATCCCAAGCGA
>JAKPQQ010000236.1 GCA_029557215.1 Fibrobacterota bacterium
GGTTCGTGGAGTCCTACAACGGGAACGAAGCCATCGGTGCGCGCATCGCCGCCGAGACCCTGCCCGGCTTCGGCTTTTCCTCCTTGGAGATCGAACGGATCCTGGACATCATCCTGTCCACCGAGATGCGCGAGATCGACGGCGTCTTCTGCCAGGATCCCGGCGACGACCTTCTCAAGAAGATCATGTGCGACGCCGACCTCGACAACCTGGGTCGCGAGGATTTCTTCCAGGTGTCGGACAACCTGCGCGAGGAACTGCGCCACCAGGGCACGGATTTCACCGAGATGGAATGGTTGGCCCGCCAGGTCCTGTTCGTGTCGCAGCAGAGCTGGTTCACCGCCACCCAGCGAGCCGACCGCGAAGAGGTCAAGGCGCGGAACCTGGCCCGACTCCGGCGCGAACTCGCGGATCTCTGACCTGGCCCGGGGCTGCCCCGGCGACGATTTCCGACAGGATGGATTCGGCTAGGCCGGGGCGGTCGGGGTTCCTTCGATCGTTCCACCAGCGCTTCGCCGCCCTGGTCGCGGCGGGGAAGAGCCCCGGAAGCAGGGGGAGCGCCAGGCCGATGCCGCGCGCCCACAGCGAAGTCGGCGCGATGCGGGTCCACGGCACCAGACGCGACAATTCCTGTGAAACGAGCAGGAACGAACACAGTCGCGCTCCGTGGAGGGCGAACGACCGGAGGCCTTCCATGGTCACCGGGGTTCCCGACAGGAAGTGGCCGGGGGTTTCCAGGAGGTGCAACCAGGCCAGGAAGGCGAAGTAGGGCCAGGATCTCCAGACCACGAGCCAGTTCCCGACGCCGCCCTTGGCGGCCACGACGATCGCGAGGAACCCGGCCAGGCCCAGCTGCGCGGCCATCCCGGAGACGACGAAGGGCAGAACCAGGAGCGTGGACCAGATCGCGATCCGGAAGGGCCGCATCGGCGTCTCGCGGAAGGTGCCGTGGGCGGACGAATCGATCGCCTTTTCCAGGCGGGTCCACAGGCCGGGGCGCGAGATGCGCCGCGCGATCCAGGCCACCGCGGTTCCCGAGGCGATGGACCAGGCCAGGATCGGGCCCAGCTGGAACAGGTTCCCCGCGTGTCCCACCAGGACCACGGTCACGACCAGAAGCTGCAAGGCGTTGAACGTGGCGGAAAGCGCGACGCTCGCACCCACCCATCCGATCCAGCCGCGTCGGGAGGTCCAGGCCACCACCGGTCCGCACAAGGCGATCGCGAGGACGCCCGAGAGCGACGAAACCATGAACGTCGAGGGCGGCTGCCCACCGAACGCCAGCGACAGGACGTTGCGGGCCAGGAACAGCGACAAGGTCGGGCGGACGCCGAACGACAGGAGGAACGGAAGGAGGATCGCCCACGACAGCCCCAGCCGCAGCCACGGGAACACCGGGATGCGAGGCACGAGGGATTCGGCGATCTGCAGGCCCGCGGCGAGGATCAGTGCTCCCGCGAAGATCCGTTCGGAGGCGAGTGGCGGTTCAGTGGACGGCATCGAGGTCCCCGTCGCGACGGTTTCCGACATCTTCGACCACGATCACCAGGTGCGAGGGCACGCAGACGAGCTGGTCGTGGAGCCGGGAGACGCGACCCTGCCGGAGGCATACGCGGTTGGGGCAGGGCGAGGCCATGATCCGCACGGCGCCGTTCCCGTGTTCGATCGCCACGGGGCCCAGGGCGCCCACCACGGTGTCGTTCGCGGGCGCGCCGTCCAGCGTCCACCAGGCCACGGCTTCGCCTTCCACGTAGGCGGTGGCGCGCGAGCCGTGCGCCTGCGGTCCCGCGACCCAGGCCAAGGCGGCTCCGGCCCCGATGCCGAAAACGACGAGGATGTCCAGTGGGCCCAGGAACCGGAGTCTCGGCATCACCAGTCCGAAGCGCATTCCGGCACGGCGTCGGCGGCCAGACGCCCGTGCCAGGCTTGGGTGCGGCGCGAACAGAGTCCACCGGACGTTTCCCGGATCCAGAAGGCCTGGAGTCCGAGCGAATCGGCCAGGATCCTTCCGCGCCGGGGGCCCAGCACGAACATGGGTTTGCTCCAGGCGTCGCACGCCAGGCTGGTGGGGCACAACAGGGTGACGGAAATCGTCCCACCGCGCGCGGGAGAGCCCGTGCGCGCGTCGAAGATGTGGTGGTACCTGGCGCCGTCGGATTCGAAGTAGCGTTCGTAGTCGCCGGAGGTGGATACCGCCATCCCCGAATCCAGGGTGATCACGCCGGCGAGGGAATCCAGAGCCCTGGGGTTCTTGATCCCGATCTTCCAGGGTCCCACGGGTTTGCGGGCGCGGGTCAGGATCTCGCCACCGGCCTGCACGAGGTGGACGGGGTATCCCAGTTCCGACAATTTCCGGGAGAGCCGGTCGACGGCGTACCCTTTGGCGATGCCGCCAAGGTCGATCGGGAGGCTGTCGGACAACAGGACGACTCTCCCGTCGGGCAGGATGCGAAGCGGGGATGGGAGCGTGTCGGTGGCGGTGGGCGCGAAGCCGAACCTCCGGATCAGATAGAGCTTCACGGAGTCGGCGGGTGGGACGTGGGCGTTTTCCGATCCGATCCCCCAGAGCTGCTTGAGGTCGTGGACCCCGATGTCGAACGAACCTCCCGAAGCGCGATCCACGGCCAGGGCCTGGGTCAGCACCTGGATGATTTCCGGATCCACCCGGACGGTGTCGCCTTTTTTGCCGCGCAATGCCGACAACGGGCCGCTCGGGTCGTAGTCGGTGAACAGGCTGTCGTAGCGTGCGCTCAAGTCCTGGAGGGTGTCCAGGGCCGATCGGGGCGGCACCTTGCCGTCCGATCCGTGGATGGCCGCCTCGAAATTGCAGCTCATGGCGGTCCAGTGGCGCGAGACCGGCTCCGGACCGCAGCCGGCCAGCAAGGCCGCGACGGAAATCGACATCAGCAGGGCGTTTCGGATCGCGGATTCGGCCATGGAGCCAAATCTAGAGATTCGGGTTCCCGGCCGGTCCGTCGCGGGTCAAGTCGTCTTGCGGTAGCTCAGGACGGCCCAGCCGTTCATGACCAGGGCGCACGCGCACAAGGCCAGGAATTGCGGCTGGAGATCCCGGAATCCGCTGCCCTTGAGGTACACGCAGCGCATGGCTTCGATGAAGTAGCTCAGGGGATTGATCCGGGTGGTCGCCTGGGCCCACTCCGGCATGCTGGACACGGGAGTGAAGAGCCCGCTCATCAGATTGAACACCATCACGAAGAAGAACATCACGAACATCGCCTGCTGCATCGTGTTGGAATGGTTCGAGATGGCCAGGCCGAACCCGGAGATGGCCAGGATGTACAGGCACGCGAAGAGGTAGATGGTGCCCAGGCTCCCCAGCGGGACCAGTCCGTAGACCAGGCGGGCGATCACCAGTCCGATCGACATCACCAGGAGCCCGATGAGCCAGTAGGGGAGAAGCTTGGAGAGGATGAAAGTGGATTTTCCGACCGGGGTGACGTTGATCTGCTCGATCGTTCCCTTCTCCTTTTCCGAGACGATGTTCAAGGCGGGCAGGAATCCGCAGATCATGGTGAGCAGCATGACCATCAGGGCGGGCACCATCATGGATTCGTACCGCAGATGAGGATTGAACCGCAGCCGGGGGACCGTCTCGATCCTTCCCGGTCCGGCGCCGGCGGGTTCCGGATGGATTTCCTGACGGATTTCGTCGGCGAAGCCGGCGACCACCCCCGACAGGTAGGCGCTTCCGATCCCGCCCTTGACCCCGTCGACGGAATTCGCCGAGATCGTCACCCGGGAGGTCCCGGTCCCGACGAGGTCGCGCCCGAACCCCGGCGGGATCTGCAGGACCATGTCGGATTCGTCGGATTCCACGCTCGACAGCGCCGAGCGGTGGTCCGGGGCCTGCCGGGAGAGCTTGAAGTAGCCGGACGCCGCGATCTTGCGCACCAACCGGGACGAGGCGTGGCTCCGGTCGTGGTCCACCAGGCAAAGCCGGATGTCGCGGACTTCGAAGTTCGCGGCCAGCGGAAAGACCAGGAGCGCCACGCACGGGAAGGCGAAGATGATCCTGGGCAGGAACCGGTTGCGGAAGATCTGCTTGAATTCCTTTTCCAGCAGGTAGCGGAGGATCATTCGAGCCTCGTCTTGAAATTCTTGAGCGCCACCGCCACGAAGAAAACCGTCATTCCGGAAAGGATCGCGAGCTCCTTGGCGACGGCCTGGAATCCGAGCCCCTTGATCATCACGTCCTTGACCGCGGCGATGTACCAGCGGGCTGGGATGGCGTTGGAAATCCACTGCAGGGCCGCGGGCATGCTTTCCACGGGGAACATCATCCCCGAAAGCAGGATCACCGGCAACATGAACGCCATCCCGGACACGAGCATGGCGGCGACCTGGGTGGCGGCGATGGTCGAGATGAGCAGCCCCAGCGCCAGCGCCAGCAGGATGTAGACGAACGACACCAGGACCAGAGCGGGAAGCGAGCCGGCGACGGGCACGTCGAGCACGAACACCGAGACCAGGAGGACCGTGGCCAGGTTCACGCAGGAGAGCAGGAAATAGGGGGCCATCTTGGCCAGGATCACGAAGATGGGGCGCACCGGCGACACCAGCAGGACTTCCATGGTGCCGGTCTCGCGTTCGCGCACGATCGAGATGGACGTCATCATCGCGCAGACCAGGAGCATCATCATGCCCAGCACGCCGGGCACGAAGTTGTAGGCGCCCTTGAGTTGCGGGTTGTACAGCAGCCGCACTTGCGGAACGATCCCGACCGGCGCGGCGGCGGGAGGCTGGTTCTCCCGGGCGTACGCGGTCGCGACGCTCGTCGCGTACTGGAGGAACACCGTCGCCGTGTTCGGGTCCGTGGCGTCGGCGATCAGCTGGATTTCCGCGCTTCCGTCGCGCAGCAGGGATTCCCGGAATCCGTCCTGGAAGACCACGACGAGCGAGGCCTTCCCGCGCCTGAAGAGGGGCTCGACCTCGGCCGCATCTTCCAGGTGCGCCACGACCTCGAAATAGCGGCTCGCGTCCAGGTCGCGTTCGATGCGCCGCGAGGCTTCGTCCCGCGCGAGGTCCAGGATCGCGACCTTGGTGTTCCCGACTTCCGTCGAGATCGCGAATCCGAACAGCACGATCTGGGCGATGGGCATTCCCAGCAGAAGCAGCATGGTCCGCTTGTCGCGCAGGATGTGGAGCAGTTCCTTCTTGGCGAAGGACAGGAACCGTTCCATCAGTCCGCCCTCCGCGTGGCCTTGCGGGCCAGGTTCCGGAAGACTTCGTCCATCGAGGCCGCGCCGTGCGCCTGTTTCAGGCGCGCCGGGGTGTCCAGCGCCTCGATGCGCCCGTCGACCATGATGCTCGCCCGGTGGCAGTATTCCGCCTCGTCCATGTAGTGCGTGGTCGCGAAGACGGTGATCCCGCGATCGGACGCCTCGTAGATGAGTTCCCAGAAACGGCGACGGGAGACGGGATCCACTCCGCCGGTGGGCTCGTCCAGGAACACGACGCCCGGGCGATGGAAGATCGCGATGGAGAACGACAATTTCTGCTTCCACCCCAGGGGGAGCGACTTCACGAAGGTGTTCTTCTCGGACCGGAAATCCAGCAGCTCCAGCATCTCGTCGGTGCGGGACGGGATCTCCCGCGACGGGACGCCGTAGATCCCTCCGAACAGCCGGAAGTTCTCGGCCACGGTCAGGTCGTCGTAGAGCGAGAACTTCTGGCTCATGTACCCGATGCTTTTCTTGACGGATTCCGTTTGGCGCCCGATGTCGAACCCGGCCACCCGCGCGGTCCCAGATGTGGGGACGCTCAGCCCGCACAGCATCCGCATGGCAGTGGTCTTGCCGGCGCCGTTGGCTCCCAGGAATCCGAAGATCTCGCCGCGGGCCACCTGGAAGTCCAGGCGGTCGACCGCCACGAAATCGCCGAACCGCTTGGTCAGCCGTTCCGTCTCGATCACGTTCACGCCGACACCTTCCGTCCCAGCATCTCGATGAAACAGTCCTCGATGCCGGGGCGCGCGGGCGCGACCACCACCTCCTGGTGTCCGCGCTCCTCGAGGCGTCGCGCGAGCCCGGCGGGATCCTTCGCGTCCGGGCGCGGCTTCACGTGGTGCGCGTCGCCGAAGGCGAAGGCGGATTCCACATCGGGGTCATCCCGAAGGCCGGACAGCAGCGCGTGCATGTTCCGGGCGCGCGCGATCCACAGCGGACCCGGGAAACCTTCGACGATTCCGTCCGGGGTGTCGATCCGAAGGACGCGTCCGTCGTCCATCAGGGCCACCCGGTCGCACAGGATGGCCTCGTCCATGTACGGCGTGGAAACCACGATGGTGATCCGCTGCGATCTCAGGTTGGCCAGGATGTTCCAGAATTCCTTGCGCGACACGGGATCCACGCCGGTGGTGGGTTCGTCCAGGAACAGCACGGAGGGCTTGTGGATCAGGGCGCAGGACAGCGCCAGTTTCTGTTTCATGCCCCCGGAGAGCGCCCCCGCCTTCCGTTTGCGGAACGGTTCGATGTGGCGGTAGATGTCGTCCACCAGGTGCCGGTTCCTGGCGACCGTGGTCCCGAAGACGTTGGCGAAGAACTCCAGGTTCTCCTCGACGGTCAGATCCTGGTAGAGCGAAAACCGGCCGGGCATGTATCCCACCCGCTCGCGGATCTTCCGCGCGTCGCGCACGACGTCGAATCCGTCCACCGCGGCGGTCCCGCGATCGGCCAGAAGCAGCGTGGAAAGGATCCTGAACAGCGTGGTCTTCCCCGCGCCGTCGGGACCGATCAACCCGAACAGCTCGCCGTCCTCCACGGAGAACGACACTCCCTCGAGAGCCTTCGTCGACCCGAAGCTCCGGTCGAGGTCGCGGACGTCCAGCGCGGGCATCGGCCTCAATCCAGCTTCAGGGATCCGTACATCCCGATCTTCAGGTACCCGTCGTTGATCACGGAGATCTTGGTCGCGTACACCAGGTTCTGCCGTTCGTCGCGGGTCTGGATGGTCTTGGGGGTGAACTCCGCCTTGCTGGAGATCCAGGCCACCGAACCTTCGTAGACGCGGCTGGTGTCCCCCATGTCGGAGCGGACTTCCACTTTCTGTCCGAGCTTCATCCTGGACGCCTGCGAGGCCGTCACGTAGGCCCGCAGCGTCATGTTCCGCAGGTCGGCCAGCCGGTAGAGGGGCTTGCCGACGGTGGCGAGTTCGCCGGCTTCGGCGTATTTCACCAGCAGCGTGCCCTGGAACGGATTGCGCACGCGGCACTTGTCGAGCTGGTCGTCGACCTGGGCCACCTGCACGGACACGACGTCGGACTCCGCGCCGATTCCCTTGTCCGTGGTCTCCAGCGTCGACTTCTGCGCGTCCAGCTGGCGGACCAGGACGGCGATCTGTCCGTCGATGTCGTCGAGCTGTTTCCTGTTGGCCGCGTTCGCCGCCAGCAGCCGCTCGATCCGCTGCCGCTCGGCGCGGGCGGTGGCGATCTGCTGCCGGGTCGCCGCGATCTGGCGCGCGACGTCCGGGCGGCGGCTCTGGACCGCCTTGCGGCTCCGCAGGAGCTGCAGGCGCTTGAGATGCAGCTGCACGCTGTCGATGCCCGCGACCGCGGCCCCGGAATCCAGGGCATCGCCTTCCTGGACGGGGAACGACAGGATCCGACCGGTCGCTTCCGACGAGACCACGATCTCGCGGGCCTCGAACGCGCCCGAGGCGTCGACCTGGTCGGATTCGGGGGTGCAGGACGACACGAAGGCCGCGGTCGCCGCGAGCAGGATGTTCCGGATGGGTTTCATGGTGTCGATGCCCGGTCGTTGGTGGTGGAGTTCAGTTCCGCGACGGCCGACAGGAGCTGCATCTCGTGCAGCGCCTTTTCCTGCCGGGCCAGGGCTTCGGCGTTCACCTCGCGCACGAGGTCGGACACGGACATCGCCCCGTTTTCCAGCTTGGCCTCGGCGGCCTTGCGGATGCGTTCCCGCAGCGCGACGATCTCGTCGTCCCGCCGGAGCAGCTCCCGGTGCTTCTCGATTTCCCTGCGTTGACGGGAAATGTCGAGATTCGCCTCGAGCAGGAACGATTCCCGCTGGAGTTCCACGTTCCGGCGCTGGAGTCCGATCCGCGCGAGTTCGTTCCCTTGGCGCCAGAATCCGCCGAGCTCCCAGGTGAACCGCATTCCGGCGACCCAGAACGACGCGTATTCCCTGTTGGACAGGACCAGGCCGGGTTTTCCGCGCCCGATCTGCACGAACGCCCCCAGCCGTGGACGGTTGCCGGCCACCACCAGGTCCTTCTGCGCCGCGATCAGCTCCGATTGGGCGTCGAACACCGCCATTTCCGGGCGCAAGACGGCTTTTGTCGAACTCGAAGGAGCCAGGGAAGGACGTTCGAGCCGCGTGGAATCGCCAAGCGCGTTGCCGGTGAGGATCCCCAGCATTTCGCGGAAGGCGGCCCTGGCCGACTCCAGTTCGACGCGTCGACCTTCGACCTTCAGCAGCTCCACCCGCAGGACGTCGACGTCCGATTGGTTGGCCACTCCGTTGGCCTGGAAGGCGCGCACCCGACCGAGGTTGGCGGCCAGGTCCCTGGCGAGGAGTTCCGTCTGGACGATCTGCTGTTCCAGCGACAGGATTCCCAGGAACACCTGGTCGACCCGTCCCCGGAGCGCGTGCAGGTCGGCCTCCAGACGGGATGCGTCGGACTTCGCGGAAAGCCTCTCGATCTTCCTGCGCGAGGAGATGGCGCCGCCGTCCCAGATGGTCTGGGACAGTTCGAGCGCGATCTGCGATTGTTCGGCCAGGAGCCCGCGCATGGGCGCGTCGGACTGGTCGGTGTATCTGCCGGTGACGGAGGCCTGCGGGAACCATCCGCGCGCCGCGCTCGACAGGTTGTAGTCGCGGCTGCGCTCGATCAGTTCGCCGCGCCGGGACATCGGGTGGTTCGCACTCGCATCGCGCCGGCAATCGTCGAGGGTCCTGGTGTCGGCGAAGGCGGCGGCCACCGCCAACAGGAGCGGCAACCAACCGGATGCCGGAATCCGTCGGTTCTTCATGCCTTCCTTCCTTTCGCGGTTCTTCCCGCCTTCGTTCCGTGCTTCCGGTCCGGGACCGGCGAGCTGTCCGCGGAGTCGGGGCGAAGACTCGCCAGCACGATCCTCACGTTCTCCTCCCTGCGCCGACCCAGCAGCGAATCGAATTCCGCATCGGACATTTCGGTCGCGGTTTTCAGGATCGGTCCGGCGAGGAACGGCAAGGCGTTGAGTCCGAGGATGGTGAAGAACAGGTCGACCAGGAGGGTCGGCCGGATCGAGCCTTTGGCGCTTTCGAGGTCAAGCCGCTTCTGCAGCCCCATCGCGATCCCGGCGGGAAGGGGCCCCAGCTTCTCCCGCAAGGCGCGCAACCGTTCCGGATTGGTCAGGAGTTCGTTCACGATCAGGACCGGGATCCGCGGATTACGGGCGAGCATGTCGAAGTGCGACCGGACCATCCCCGCCAGGACCTGTTCGAACGGCAGGGACTCGTCGTGGATCTGCAGGAATCCGGACAGCAGGAGCTTTGCCTTGCGCTCGAAGATCGACTCGAACAGGCGGTCCTTGGTGCGGTAGTAGTAGTGGACCAGCGCCTGGTTGCAACCGGCTTCCTTGGCGATCTCCGTGGTGGAGGTCCGCGCGAAGCCTTTTTCCAGGAAGAGCCGTTCGGCCGCCTCCAGGATCGCCTGTTCCGTGGTCCGCTCGCCGGGAAGCGCGCCGTCGTGGGGTGTTCCGTCGCTTTTGATAGATCTATTAAACACGTCTATCAATATACGGCGTCAAAAGGCGAAATGCAATCGCGGGTCGCGATCCGTCGATGGCGTCGTCAGGAAGGCTTGAGGTGCCGACTCGACTTCAGGGAGCGCCGAAGACGCGCTCGAAGAACCGCGTCCTGAGCGTGTCGATCATGGCCGTGTCGGTGGACACGCGGATCGCGACGGCGCTTCCGGGAACGGAGTCGGGGACGTTTCCTGTCATGGTTCCCGGGACGAAGGTCCAGTGGTACTCCGAGCGGGCCAGTCCCGAGCGGTCGATCCAGCGGTCGAACCAGGTCGTCGAGCCCGCGATGGTGCCCCGGATCCCCAGGCACAGCGTCGTTCCGGGGCCGGTGCGGACCAGGCTGTCGCCCAGCGAGCGGAACCGGATCCGGGCCTGGCGCGGGAAGAACGACGTGTCGATCCCGTCCCAGTCCGCGTTGCGGGACATCGGGTAGGCGAGAAGGTTCGCGACGTAACCGAAGTTCGCGGTGTCGAAGCTCCGCGCCGCGGCGCGGAACAGTCCCGCGGGGAACAGGTCGGGCCAGTAGTCCTTGCGATCGTACTCGAAGATGCCTTCGGGGTGGTAGGCGTAGATCGCCGTGGTGCCTTCGCGCCAGATGAACGCGTCGCCCGAATCGGCGAAATAACCGAACACGGAGGTCACCGAGGCGGGGGATCCCCCGATGACGGTGTCGGAAAGCACGCGCGAAACCATGAGGCCGCGGCGGTACAGGGACCCTTGGCGCATCTCGATGTCGTGGATGGCGACGCTGCCCACGGGGAGCTTCCAGCCGACGGTGGAGTTGGGCCAGGGCGAGTCGGGTGTCTCCGGAGCAGGAACGGAGACCGTTCGCGAAAGTTCGCAGCCCAGGAGCGAAGCGAACAGGAGCGGAGCCAGGCGCTTTCCGACATGGTTCATGATTCTCCAAGATACGGCGATCGCGGTGTTTTCGATTGCGGATCCCCGGCTCCGTGGACTTGGCGCAGATCGACACGGAAGATGCTACGATCGTGTCGCGGATCGAAGCCTGCGGCGAACTTCTAGATTCGTCCCGTGGCCGAGTTCCCTCGCCGCCATCCGGAAGGTGATCGCCCAATGCGGAAATTCCAGCTCGAACATGTCGGCGTCGCGGTGACCGACCCGAAGGCCGCGGCGCAATGGTACCAGCGCGTCCTCGGGTTCGAGATTCTGCACCTCGTCGTCGAGGACGACGCCTCCAACGCCTTCCTGCGCGACGACGCGGGAACCGTGGTCGAATTCTGGCAGATTCGGGGGGTGCGATCCATCGCCGACGATCTCACCCACCATCTCCAGCTGCACCTGGCCTTGCGCAGCGAATCCCCCCTGGAAGACGCCCGGTATCTGATGGACCAGGGGGCGACCTTGGTGGAGATCGCCCCCGTGGCGCAAAACGGAGACCAGACCGTGGCCTTGCGCGACCCGTGGGGCAACTGCATCCAGCTCGCCAAGAGAGGCGCGGGGAGCTTCCTGCGCCGATAGCTGACGGATTCCGTCGCCCGGACCGGGACGCCTCCAGGGGTCACTTCCGAACGGTTCGAGCCTCGGATCGCGACGCGCCCGGAAACGGGAACCCCTTCTTCCGGGGGGCCGTGCGACCTGTCGCCACGGGAGTCTCCTGGACGGAAAACCGCCCTTGCGTCAGGAACACGAGTGTCCGTTCCTTCGAGGCTTGGCAGGAATGCAGGAACGTGTGGTTTTCGTGAACCAGGGTCCAGTCCGTTTCGCCGGGCAGATGCGTGCTTTCCACCGAGACCTTGCCGTCGTCGGGGCCCGGGATGGTCAGGGAATTGAGAAGATTCCAGGTTCGATCCCCCGCGATCACGCCGGTCGGGATCGGGGCCGGGCCCAGGGAGTCGAAGAATCCGCGGTTGGATTTGGAAAGCCGCTTCAGGTTGGGGCCCAGGATCCAGTCGCCGTACCCGAACCGCGATGCGAAGGTGGCGACTTCGCTGCCCTGGTTGGGCGGGGCGATCATCACGGCCTGCCCGAGGTTCCCATGGCCATGCCTGGCCAGGGTGCTTCGCAACAGGATCGCTCCCATGGATTGCGTCACGAAATGCACGCGGCGCGTTCCGGCGTGTTCCAGCGAGTCGAGCACGGGTTCGAGCAGGGAGTCGGCGAGCCATTCCAAAGGCCGTTTGCGGCTGGGGTAGTCCAGGGCGATGGGGTGCAATCCGGATTCCGTCAGATGCCTCTCCATGGAACTCCACATCCCGGCGCTGCGCCCCAGGCCGTGCAGCAGGATCACCACGTCGCCCGGTCTGGCCAGATGCGCTGGAGCCGCGGGAGGTTCCGCCTTCGCCGTGGCGGATGCCAGGAGGGCTGCGCAGGCGACGAATCCCCATGGAATGCGAGAAGGTGTCGGCGATCCGAACTGTTGTTTGCTGCTGAAACGAAACATGCCGCGAATACGGAGCGATAGTCGTGCCGGATTTTGTTTGGCGTCAAAAATTGGATCGCGCGGTAGGGGAGGCCGTCAGATTGATGCAGTGTCCTGCGATGATCCTGCATGCGGGAAGCTGCATGCCGACGAATCGAGGCGGAGCGTTCACCCCGCATCGCCGTCAGGGGCGATCGATCGAATCGAGGGCTTGTTCCAGGAGTCGCCGCTCGCGATCCGGTCGGGCGGCCAGCCTCAGCCAACCGGGAAGCCCCATGTTCGCCGCGTCGCGCAATCGGATCCCGCGTTCGCGCAGTTCGTTCGCGATCGCGGCGGCGTTCCATGGCGGCGGGGGCATCGCGACCAGGAAGTTCGCGGTGCCCGTCCGGACCTGCCATCCGCGGCGGCGCAGGAGCGTTCCCAGCTCGGCGAGCAGCCGCTCGATCTCGGGGCGGGTGGACTCCAGCCAGGCGGTCGTGGATGGTTCCACGAATTCCCGCAGCAGTTCCACGCCTTCGGCGGACAGGATCCAGGAGGCCGCGCGCTTGTCGAGCGCGGCGGCGAAGTCGGCGTCGCTCGCCACCAGGTATCCGGCGCGCACTCCGGCGCAGTCCATGGATTTGTTGGGAGCCCACAGCTGTTGCGCGCCGTCGGGAAGATCCGGTTTGGCCCGGACCATGGGCGCGTAGGCCAGATCCAGGACCAGGCGGCAACCCGACCTGCCCGCGAGCGTGGCCGCACGGGCCAGGAACTCGGGCGAATGCAGGGTGCCGTCGGGGTTGTTGGGGTGGCACAGGAACGCGATCGAAGCGCGGGCGAGCAATGCCAGGAATTCCTCGTCGGAGCTTGCCCGCAGGACGGGGCGATCGAACGCCCAAGCCGCCTTGCGATATTCCACGAAGGTGGGTTCCCGCACCAGCACGGCGCCGGGAACGGTGGCGACCAGGCGCGCCACGAGCTCGCTGGCGCCGGCTCCGACGACGATCCGTTCGGGAGCCGCGCCGTGGTGGGCGGCGAGGCGTTCCTTCAGCTCCCGGTAGGCCGGGTCGGGGTATCTGCGGCGATCGGCTCTGGCGAGGGCCGCGACGGTTCCGGGGCAGGGGCCCAGGGGGTGCACGTTGGTGGAGAAGTCGGCCTGGGGATCCGCCGACGAATCGGTCGCTCCGTGCCGGAAATCGCCAAGGTCGACGGATTCCGTCATCGCGCGGACCCGATCGGGCTCAGAGACGTCCGCTCTTGAACGAGCGCATCATGGACTTGGCCTGCTTGTCGCTGACCGCGTTGACCTTGGTCACGGGGTCCTCGATCCACTTGGCGCACCAGTACTGCTGGTCCTGCCCGACCGACACCACGCCCGCGGTGCCGCCGGTGCGCCACTTGCGGAAGGTGTCGCAGCGGTTGCGGGTCTTGCAGTTGTAGCAGGTCTGGGCTTCTTCCTTGGCCGCGCCGCCCAGGTCCTTCTTGACCACCGTGCGGCCCTTCAGCCGATCGGTCTCGTAGGCCTTGGCCAGGCTGTTGTTCTTGTCGATGAAGCGATCGCCCGAGTAGTCCATGGTCCGTCAGTCCTCCGTCGCGTACTTGATGAGCGAATGCACCGGACGGGGCGCGAGGCGTTCCCTCCCGGGCAGGAAAGTCAATTCGATCAGGAACGCGCAGCCCACGATTTCGCCGCCCATGCGTTCGACCAGCCGGGCCGCGGCCGTCATGGTGCCGCCGGTGGCGAGCAGATCGTCGACCAGCAACACTTTCTGTCCGGGCGCGACCGCGTCCGCGTGGGTTTCCAGCGCGTCGACCCCGTACTCCAGCGCGTATTCCTCGCGGTTGGTCTTGCAGGGGAGCTTGCCGGGCTTGCGCGCCAGCACCACTCCGGCCCCCAGCTCCATCGCGACGGCGGGGGCGAACAGGAAGCCGCGGGCTTCGGTGCCCAGGACAAGGTCCACTCCCTTGCCGCGAAACGGCGTGGCCAGGCGCGTGATCGCGTCGCGAAGCCCGGCGGGATCGGACAGGAGCGTGGTGATGTCCTTGAACTGGATGCCCGGCTTGGGCCAGTCCGGAATGTTGCGCACGAGTGAAGCGAGATCGGACATGCCCCAAATGTTAGTTCCCGGCGGCCGCGGCCGTGGGTGGACGGAACCCGTCAAGTGTCGGCGCGAACGCGCCGCGAAGGGAATCGTTCAGCGGGCGCGGGCGCGGGGATGGCACGTCGCGTGGATCTCCCGCAGGGTGGAAATGTCCAGATGGGTGTAGATCTCGGTGGTGGTCACCGAGCTGTGCCCGAGCATCTCCTGGACCGCGCGCAGATCCGCGCCGCCCTGCAGCAGGTGGGTCGCGAAGCTGTGGCGCAGCACGTGGGGGTGGATCCGGTGGCCGCCTTTCTTCCCGGTGCGGTCGTCGTCCTGCAATCCCGCCGTCCAGGCGTGCTTGTTCAGGATCGCCCAGGCCGACACGCGAGAGAGGGCGTCGCCGCGGTGGTTCACCAGGAGCTTGTCGCAACGCGGCGAAAGGCTCGGTCGGTGGGTGTGGATCCAGCGTTCCAGCCGCGCGATCGAGATGTCGCCCACGGGGACGATGCGCTCCTTGCCGCCCTTGCCCGCCACGCGCACGAGCCCTTCCGTCGGATGCCAGTGGGAGAGCGAAAGCCCCACGGCCTCCGACACGCGCATGCCGGTGGCGTACAGCAGTTCCAGCAGCGCGCCGTCGCGCGCGGCCAGAGGGGCGTCCTCCGTGGGCGTGGCCAGGAGCGCCAAGGCTTCTTCGATCGACAGGATGCGGGGCAGCGGCCGGCCGGCCTTGGGCACGGGCTGTTCGGCCAAGGGGTCTTCCTCCACGTCCCCTTCGCGCAGCAGGTAACCGAAGAAGTTCGCGCTGGCCGATCTCGCGCGGGCGATCGAGCGCGGCCCGAGCCCCGCATCGGCGAGCGATGCCAGGAACGCGGCGATGCGCGACGGATCGATGGCGCTCCAGTGCAGATTCCGGCCAAGCGCCCATTCCCGGAGCTTGGCGAGGTCGCGTCCGTAGCCTTCCAGCGTGCGCTCGGACAGGCCTCGTTCCAGGGCCAGATGGTCCTTCCAGGATTCCAGTGCCGACGTCCAGGCATCGGACGGATCCTGGTTCAGCGCTTCCACTCCATCCGCCCCAATTTGGCCTTCTGGGCGACGGACAGGCCCGCCACGGTGACGTCGATGCCCGTGTTGCGAAGCTTGCGCAGGAGATGGGCGGTTTCGAACAGGGTCGAATCGGACGGGTTCGAGCGCGGGTCGAATTCCAGGACGGGTTCGTCGCCGGCCTGGAGGATCTCGCGGATCTGCGCACGCGGAAGACCCGATCCATCGGTCAGGTGCACGGTCCGGCGGCAGGGCGCGCGCCGCAGGCAGGCGGTCCGGCTGGACGGCGATCCGGATTGACATGTTCCGTCCGGGCCGAGTTCGTGGAGGCAACCGACCCGTACGACGTTGCCTTCCGGCGATTTGTCGCCGAACAGGTCGTGGATTTCCATGAACACCCAGGGCGCGTAGCACGGTGGTGGGGGGAGTTCCCCTTCCTTCGCGGTGCTGGTCCAGGTTGCCTGGGGCGAGGGCGAATGGTCGATCATCGCCGACCTCGCGTTCCGTTGGAGCTGGAAAACGCCAAATACCCTTCCATCGAAGCGATTTCTTCGATGGCGTGCAGGGGCATGTTGGCGATTTTCTGAGCCATAGGTCCAAAATACCACCTGGAGACCCCGGGGAACCGAAGAAAACCGCAAGGAAGATGCCTCGTTTGCAGAAATTTGATTATCGGACGGCGATATCCGTTTTAGATTTTCTCATGGAAAACCAACGAACTTTCCACACACACTGTTTTCCAAAAGAAGGGCCACTTCCAGATGTCGTTCGCCAAACTTGAACCAGCCGAAGCCGCAAGCCTGATCCGCCACGACATGAACGTCGGATTCTCGGGATTCACGCCCGCGGGATCGCCCAAAGTCGTGTCGGTCGCCTTAGCCGAACAGGCCATCGCCGAACATGCGGCGGGGCGCGAATTCAAGATTGGCATGATCACCGGCGCCTCCACCGGGGCGTCGCTGGACGGCGTCCTGGCCAAGGCCGACGCGGTCAAATTCCGTACTCCCTACCAGGGCAACGGCGACATGCGCAAGGCCATCAACGAAGGCCGCGCCCAGTTCTTCGACATGCACCTTTCCCAGCTTCCCCAGACCCTCCGTTCCGGCGCGCTGGGCGAAGTCGACGTGGCGATCATCGAAGCCGCCGACGTCACCGATCAAGGCGAGATCCTCCTCACTTCCGGCGTCGGTGCCGCTCCCACCCTGGCCCGCATGGCCAAGAAGGTCATCGTCGAGCTCAACGAGTCGCACCCCAAGGAGCTCCTGGGCATCCACGACATCTTCGAGCCGCAGGATCCTCCGTACCGCAAGGAAATCCCCATCCAGACCGTGCGCGACCGCATCGGGACCACGCGGTTGTGGGTCGATCCCTCCAAGATCGTCGGCATCGTGAAGTCCAACAAGCCCGACGAGGTCGGCGGATTCGACGAACTCACCGACACCACCCGCCAGATCGGCGCCAACGTATCCAACTTCCTGGCTTCCGAACTCAAGGCCGGACGCATCCCCCGCGAGTTCCTGCCCATCCAGTCGGGTGTGGGCAACATCGCCAACGCCGTGATGGCCGCCATGGGCGACGCCAAGGACATCCCCGCGTTCGAGATGTACACCGAAGTGATCCAGGACGCGGTGATCGGCTTGATCGACTCCGGCAAGATCAAGTACGCGTCGGGTTGCTCGCTCACGATCTCTCCCGAACTCCTCCAGAAGGTCTACGCCGACCTCAAGCGCTACCGCAACCACATGGTGCTGCGTCCGCAGGAGATCTCCAACAATCCCGAGGTCGTCCGTCGCCTGGGGCTGATCACCATGAACACCGCGCTGGAAGCCGACATCTTCGGCAACATCAATTCCACCCACGTGCTGGGCAGTTCCATGATGAACGGCATCGGCGGTTCGGGCGACTTCACCCGCAACGCCTACCTGTCGATCTTCGCATGCCCCTCCACCGCCAAGGGCGGCAAGATCTCCACGATCGTGCCGCTGTGCTCGCACATCGACCATTCGGAACACTCCGTGGGCGCGCTCATCACCGAGTGGGGCGTGGCCGACCTGCGCGGCAAGAGCCCTCGCCAGCGCGCGGAAACCATCATCGAGAACTGCGTGCATCCCGACTACCGTCCGCAGATGCGCGACTACCTGAAGCTCGGCGGCGCCAACCAGACCCCCCACACCTTGTCCAAGGTGTTCCGCATGCACGTGCAGTTCCAGGAAAAGGGAACCATGCAGGGCGTCGACTGGTCCTGATCCGTCCTTCGCACCGGCGTTCCGCGCTCCTCGGCCCCTCCAGGCGGGAGCGTCGGCATCGCCGACGAATCCAGGAGCCTCTCCTTCGCGATCGCGTCGGGGAGGCTTTTTTGCGTTTGAACGATGGCGTGACCCCACCCCGAAGCGGTATGATGCATGTTGGATATCCAGCATTGGAGGACCGCATCCGATGGCCATCAAAGTTCTGATCGTCGACGATTCCTTCGTGGTGCGTCGCGTCCTGGAAGAGGGGCTGCAACGCCATCCCGACATCGAGGTGGTGGCCACGGCCCAAGACCCGATCTTCGCCATGGAGAAGATGGAGCAGGACTGGCCCGATGTCGTGATCCTCGACATCGAGATGCCGCGCATGGCCGGGATTTCGTTCCTCAAACAGATCATGTCGACGCGCCCCACCCCGGTGATCATGTGTTCGAGCCTGGTGCAATCGGGGGCCGAAGCCTCGGTGCAGGCGCTGCAGATGGGAGCGTTCGCGATCATCCCCAAACCCAAGGCCGCCGTCCGCGATTTCCTGGAGAGCGCCACCGACGATCTGGCCGGAATCGTGCGGGCCGCCGCGTCCTCGCGCATCCAGAAGCTGGTGCCGGTGTCGAACGCCGCGGTTCCCGCCAACCTGAAGTCCCGACCCGTGCAGGTCGGAGCCGGACCCGACCACATCGTGGCGATCGGGAGTTCCACCGGAGGCACCCAGGTGCTGGAAATGATCTTCCAGGCCCTGCCCAGCACCGCGCCGGGAATGGTGGTCGTGCAGCAGATGCACCCGGAGCTCGTGAACACCTTCGCCGAATCGCTCAACCGCAGCCTGTCCCTGAAGGTCAAGGTCGCGGAAACCGGCGACGTGGTGCGGCGAGGGTGGGTGCATCTCGCCCCTGGCGGGCGCCACCTTTCCATCGAGAACGACGGCCGGTGCTACCGGTGCATCGTGAAGGAAGGTCCTCTGGTTTCCAGGAATTGTCCATCCGTGGACGTCCTGTTCCGCTCCGTCGCCAAGGAGGCGGGGTCGAACGCCACGGGGATCGTGCTGACGGGCATGGGGGAGGACGGAGCGAGGGGTCTCAAGGAGATGCTGGACGCGGGAGCATCCACCTACGCGCAGGACGAGGAATCGTGCGTGGTGCCCAGCATGCCGCGCGAGGCGGTCAAGCACGGCGGAGTGGGCCAGGTCGTGACGCTCGGCGAGATCCCGTGGATCCTGGCCGGTTCGAGGATCGGTTGAGCGAGCGAACGGTCGCGTTGCCGGAAATCGTCGGCGGATGCCCGGGGACGGGGGCGTGTCCTCCCGCACGGCGGACGCCAAGATGACCGGATTCCGTCGTGTCTGGGGCATTCCTCCGAGGCGGATGGCGGCGACGGCCAAGGCGTTCCTGCTGGGATTCCTGGTCGCGGTGCCGGTGTGCGGCGACACCAAGGAGCCGCGCGACGCGATCCTGCGCATCACCAACGGCGAATGGCCGCCGTTCACCTCCAGGGCGTTCGTCCACGGAGGCGTCCTTTCCAGGATCGTGGCCGACGCCTTCGCGCAGGAAGGGATCGAGGTCCGGTACGGATACTTCCCCTGGAAGCGGGCCTACGCCTACGCCAGGGACGGAATCTGGGACGGATCGGTCGGATGGGCTCCCACGCCGGCGCACCTGCGCGACCTCCGGATGAGCGATCCCGTCATCCATGTGGACAAGGCGTTGTACCACCTCAAGGGCGTGTCGTTCGACTGGAAGACGATCGACGATCTGCGAAGGTGGCGGATCGGGGGGACGGCGGGTTATTCCTACGGGCCGGAATGGGACAAGGCGGTCCTGGAAGGTCGGCTCAAGGTCGAAGAGGTCGCGCTGGACGAGCAGAACATCGACAAGCTCGTCACGGGCCGGGTCGACGCGGTCGCGATGGAGGTCGACGTGGCCGAATACCTGATCCGCACCCGGTTGTCGAAGGCCGACGCGGATCGCATCGTGCGCCATCCTTCGCTCCTGGTGTCCACCCCGGTGTGCCTGAGCCTGTCCCGCAAGCTCCGCGACGCGCCGGCCCTGATCGAACGCTTCAACCGGGGATTGGCCAAGTTGAAGGCGAGCGGTAGATATTCCGGCTATCTGGCGGAGTCGCGCAAGGGCGGCTATCTCCCGGTCGAACCGGGAGGGGACTAGCATGTCCCTCCGGGGGAACGGAGCCGGGTCCGAGTCGTGCGCGTCGTCGCGTTCGCGCGCGAAAGTCCTGCGCCGGGGTTCTTCGATCGCGCTGCTTCTGGTGGTGATCATCCTTTCGCTGATCGCGGGGTTGCTGGGAGTGGCGGGACTGCTGGGCTACAGGTGGCTCAAGAGCCACGAATTGTCGGATCTCGCCGCCTTGAGCGAAGTCCTCGCCGATCAGGCCGTGTCCGTGCTGGCCTTGCCCGTGTGGAACATGGACACCGAACAGATCGCCGAAGCCGCCCGGAGCGTGATGAGGGTGGGGGCGGTCCGCTCGGTGGAGGTCTGGAACGAACTGCCGCGCGAGAGGTTGCTCCATCTGGCCAGGGACTCGAACCGGGCGATCGGCTCGGAGGGCGCAAGCGCTCCGCAGGTGGAAGAGATCGTCCGCGAACAGGAAATCGTCTACGCGGGCGAGAAGATCGGACGGATCCGCCTGGTGGTTTCGCTGGAATCGACCCGCCGGCGTCTGCTGCTGGTGGCGTCCACGATGGCGATCGGGACCGGCTTCACCGGACTGATCCTGTCGTTGGCGCTGTACGGGTTGCTGTGGAAGTTCGTCCTGAGTCCGTTGCGCATCCTGGAGCGGTTCGCCCAGGGGGCGGATCGCGGCGCGAACGACGCCTCCGAACTCGAGGCCTTGCGGTTCCGGGGCGAGCTGGATTCGCTGCGGGTGTCCATGCTGGCGATGGTCGAACTCCTGGATGCCCGTTACCGGTCCATCCAGCAGGAGGCCAAGCGCTACAGCGAAAGCGAAGCCCGGTTCAGGGTCCTGGTCGACACGATCCCCGACCTGGTGTGGCTCAAGGATCCCGACGGGGTCTATCTCTCGTGCAACCGGATGTTCAGCCGGTTCTTCGGGGCTCCCGAGACGGAAATCGTCGGCAAGACGGATCGCGATTTCGTGGACGCGTCCCTGGCCGAGTTCTTCCGCGAGAACGACAGGAAGGCGATGGCCCATGGCGGGCCGCTGGTGAACGAGGAATGGGTGGTGTTCGCCGACACGGGCGAGAGGGTGCTCCTGGAGACCCTCAAGACGCCGATGTCGGATCCCGACGGCAGGCTGCTGGGCGTGCTGGGGATCGGGCGCGACGTGACCCGGAGGCACAAGGCCGAAGAGGAGCGTCGGCGTCTGGACGAACGCATGGGGAACATCCAGAAGCTGGAAGCACTGGGCGTGCTGGTGGCCGGAGTCGCGCACAACATCAACAACGTCCTGGCCGCGATCCTGGGAACCGTGTCGATGCGCGGGACCGAATCGACGGATCCCGCCGACCGCGAAGCCTTCGCGACGGTTTCCACCGCCTGCAAGCGGGGACGGGACGTCGTGAAGTCCCTGATGCAGTTCTCGCGTCCGACCCTGCACCAGAGGGAGCCCTTCGAGATCCACGGGATCCTGTCCGAACTGAAGA
>JAKPQQ010000263.1 GCA_029557215.1 Fibrobacterota bacterium
ACAAAACGGCCCGTGGAAGCCCACGGGCCGGAGTGAAGCGTGTTGGAAAACCGGCACGAATCAGTGATGGTGGGGATGGTTCGCAACGGGTTTCTCTTCCTTCGGGATTTCGTACACCACGGCGTCCGTCGTGAGCAACAGGCCGGCGATGCTGGCCGCGTGCTGCAGCGCGGAACGGACCACCTTGGCGGGATCGGTGATCCCCGCCTTCACCAGGTCTTCCACGGTGTTGGTGAGGGCGTTGAAACCCACGTTTTTCTTCTCTTTTTTGATTTGGTTGACGATCACCAGGCCTTCGGCGCCCGCGTTACTGGCGATCTGCATGGCCGGGGTTTCCATCGCCTGGACGAGAATTTTCACGCCGGCGTCCTCGGCTTCCGGCAGGTTGAGTTGGCTGAGCGCCGCGGCGGCCCGGATCAGCGCCACGCCGCCGCCGGCCACGATGCCCTCCTCGATGGCGGCGCGGGTGGCGTGCAAGGCGTCTTCCACGCGGGATTTCTTCTCCTTCATTTCCGTCTCGGTGGCCGCGCCGACCCGGATGATGGCCACGCCGCCCGCCAGCTTGGCCAGACGTTCCTGATAGCGCTCGCGGTCATAATCGGAGGTGGTTTCGATGATCATCTGGCGCAGCTGGTCGGCCCGGTTCTTGATCTCCGTCTTCTTCCCGCCGCCCTCGATGATGGTGGTGTGGTCCTTGTCGACCACCACGCGCTTGGCGGTGCCCAAGTCCTCCAGCGTCACGTTTTCGATCCTGAGGCCCAGTTCCTCGCTGATGACCGTCCCGCCGGTGAGGATGCTCATATCCACCAGCATGGCCTTGCGCCGGTCGCCGAAGCCGGGGGACTTGACCGCCGCCACCTGCAGGATGCCGCGCACGCGGTTGATGACCAAGGTGGCCAGGGCCTCGCCCTCGACATCCTCGGCCACGATCAGGAGGGGACGGCCGCTGTGCGCGATCCGCTCCAGGAGCGGCAGCAGGTCGGCCATGGCGCTCAGTTTCTTTTCATGGATGAGGATGTAGGGATTTTCGAACACGCACTCCATGCGTTCGGGATCGTTCACGAAATAGGGGGAGAGGTAGCCGCGGTCGAACTGCATGCCTTCGACGACGTCGAGGGTGGTCTCGATCGACTTGGCTTCTTCGACGGTGATCACGCCGTCCTTGCCGACCTTCTCCATCGCGTCGGCGATGAGGTCGCCGATCGAGCTGTCGTTGTTGGCCGAGATCGCGCCGACCTGGGCGATTTCCTTCTTGCCGGCGACCTTGACCGAGATCTTGGACACGTTGGCGATGGCAGCTTCCACGGCGAGGTCGATGCCGCGCTTGAGGTCCATCGGGTTCGCGCCGGCGGTCACGTTCTTCAGGCCTTCGCGGACGATCGCCTGGGCCAGGACGGTGGCGGTGGTGGTGCCGTCACCGGCGACGTCGGAGGTCTTGGAGGCGACTTCCTTCACCATCTGGGCGCCCATGTTCTCGTAGGCGTCTTCCAGTTCCACTTCCTTGGCGACCGACACGCCGTCCTTGGTGATGGTCGGCGAGCCGAAGGACTTGGCCAGGACCACGTTGCGGCCCTTGGGGCCGAGGGTGACCTTCACCGCGTCGGCGAGCTTGTCCACGCCGCGCTTGAGGGCTTCGCGGGCGTCCTGGTTGAACGAGAGTTGCTTTGCAGCCATTTGGATTCTCCTTGAAACGAGTTTGTCAGAAGTTGTCTGATTCGAATTCGCGTCGGGTGGGCCGGATCGATGTGTTCCGCCGCCCTTCGATACATTCCGCCGTTGCCTGAGTGGCCCGAAGGGCCGTATCGAAGGCATCGGCGGAACACTCAGGGAACGGCGGAAGTCACCGCCAATGTCCCCTGTGGACTTCTTAGATCTTGGCGAGAACGTCGGACTCGCGCATGATGAGCAGGTCCTGTCCGTCCACGTTCACTTCGGTGCCGGCGTACTTGCCGTACAACACCTTGTCGCCAACCTTCAGCTCCAGCTTCACCACGTTGCCCTTGTCGTCGGTCTTGCCGGGTCCAACCGCCACGACTTCGCCGCGCTGGGGCTTTTCCTTGGCATTGTCGGGGATGATGATTCCGCCGGCAGTCTTGGTCTCGGGCTCGAGGGCTTTGATCACAACGCGATCGGCGAGAGGGGAAAGTGCCATGTTGAGAGTCTCCAGTGTTGGATGTGGTTTCTGGCTGTTAGCACTCGACCGAGGTGAGTGCTAGCAAGCGCGGAATGAATATACCGGTACACAAGGCGGGAAGTCAAGGCCCAGTGTTCACTTGTGCCCGTTTTGTGACAAATCCGTGATATTTCCCGTAATCCGTTGTCAGACAAGGATTTGGGCGCCCCCGGGGTGGTGGGTGGTTCGTCACCGACGTAGGGGCGATTCATGAATCGCCCTTACAACGGCAACCCAACCACCCACCACCCCGGTCGCCGTCCTACGGGCTCGGCCATCCGGCCTCGGGCGTGGGCGTTGCGTTTTGGGGGCGAGGCATGCCCGGCACCTTTGGCGCCGCCGCCGATTCGTGATGCCCGTGCGGTCGCCCCTACACCGTAGCCCACGTCCCGCCTTCGGTGGCCCTCCGGGCGGCTGGCGCGATTTTTATGCAATTCTGAACTTCATCTTTGGATTTGCATACATTTGCCTCATGTTCCAGCGCATCCAGGTTCGGGAATTGGTCGAGGCCGCTCGCGAATACCCCGCGGTCGTTCTGTTCGGACCGCGGCAGTCGGGCAAGACCACGCTGGCCAAGACCACCTTCCCGCACCTGCCGTGGATCTCGCTGGAGGATCCCGACGTCCGGCAAGCCGTCCGGGGCGATCCTCGTGCCTTTCTAGGTCAGATTCCGTCCGGGGCGATTCTCGACGAAATCCAGAACGCCCCGGAACTTCTGTCCTATCTGCAGACGATTCTCGACAGCTCTTCGGAGCGAGGCCGGTTCATCCTGACGGGTAGCCATCAGCCCAAACTTCGCGAATCGGTTTCGCAATCGCTGGCGGGTCGCATCGCCACCCTGGAGCTGCTTCCACTATCCATCCAAGAATTGTCTCCAGCCTCGGTGGACGACAAGACCGTATGGAAACTATGCCAGCAAGGCTTCTATCCGCGATTGCATGCCGAGCATCTGAGCGCCGAGCGGTTCCACAAGTCCTACCACGCCACCTATGTGGAGCGCGACGTGCGCGTTCTGATCCAGCTCAAGGATTCCCGTCGCTTCGACACGTTCTTGCGGTTGTTGGCGGGGCGTGTGGGGCAGATCGTGGAATACCAGTCGCTGGCAAACGACGTCGGGGTTTCGGCCGTCACCATCAAGGATTGGATCGGCGTTCTCAAGGCGTCCTATCTGGTGATCGAACTTCCACCGTGGCATTCCAATACGCGCAAGCGTCTGGTGAAGTCGTCCAAGATCTTCTTCACAGACACGGGCCTGGCCTGCCATCTGCTGGGCATCCGCGATCCCGAACACCTCTGGCGCGACCCGTTGCGCGGCAACCTCTTCGAGAACCTGGTCGTCGCCGATCTCGTCAAATATTGCCTGAACCGCGGCCGGACTCCCGACCTGCATTTCTACCGCGACTCCAACGGCGTGGAAGTCGATCTGCTGCACACCGATGGCCGCGTCGTGCACCCCATCGAGATCAAATCGGCCTCCACGTTCCATCCCGACTTCACCAAAGGGTTGCGCTCGTTCCGCAAGGCTTTCGCCTCGCCTTCGGGACAGCTTCTGGCACCCGGTGTCGTGCTGGCCAATCTCGATCGCGACTTCGCATTCAACGATGGAACCGCCACCGACCTGGTCCGGCGCAACGGGGATTGGGCCGCGATCCTGGCGGATTGAGCCGGAGCCTCGTGGTCCCCGGCGCGCCTTGAGCGCCTCGCGCGTCTACGACGGTTCCGGGCTCGGCGCTTCCTGGATCGGTACCGGGAGCGCGAAGCGGAACGTGGCTCCCTGGTCCACCGCGGATTCGGCCCAGATCCTGCCGCCGTGGCGCGAAAGGATCCGGTGGACGGTGGCCAGGCCGATTCCCGTGCCCTCGAACTCCTCGGATCGGTGCAGCCTCTGGAAGACACCGAACAACCTGTCGGCGTAGCGCGGGTCGAATCCCGCCCCGTTGTCGCGCACGCTGAAGACGATTTCCGTTCCGACCGGCTCGCATCCGATCTCGATGAGGGCCGCGTCCTTCTTCGCCGTGTACTTGACCGCGTTCTCCACGAGGTTCGCCCAGACCTGGCGCAGCAGGTTGTGGTCGCCACCCACCGGGCGAAGCTTGCCGATCCTCCACTCGATGTTCCGTCCCCGGCTCGCCGACTGGACGGGCACCAACGCCTCGCGCAGGACCAGTTCCATGTTCACCTGCTGCATGGACATTTCCTGACGGCTCGTCCGCGAGAACTCCAGGAGATCGTCGATCAGGCAGCCCATCCTCTTGGCGTAGGACGCCACGATGTCCACGTAGCGACACCCCTCGTCGGAAAGATCCTCCCGGCAGCTGGACACCAGCAGTCCGGCGAATCCGTCCAGGTAGCGCAACGGAGCGCGAAGGTCGTGCGACACGGAATGGCAGAACGCGTCGAGTTCCTTGTTGGCCGATTCCAGCTGCGCGGTGCGCTGGGCGACCAGCTCCTCGAGGTGGTCGCGGTGGCGTTCCAATTCCTTCTCGGCCGCCTTGCGTTCGGTGATGTCGATTCCCAAACCCATGATCAGGCGAGGCGCGCCGTCGGCGTCGCGGCGGTAGACGATTTCCGTGCTTTCGATCCACCGCCAATCGCCGGAGCGGTTCTTCATGCGGTAGCGGTTCACGATCCGTTCGCGGTCGGCGACCTGGGAGTAGCGCGGGACGATTTCGCCGATGTAATGGCGATGATCGTCGGGGTGCATCAGGGAGGGGAGGACGGAATCCCCCAATTCCCGGATTTCGGCCGCCGAATATCCCAGGCTGCGCTGGATCCCTTCGTTGGCGAACACGTTCCGGTGCTCGGCCAGGTCGTAGATGTAGAGGATCCCGTTCGTCACCTCCAGCAGGGATTCGATGAAGTGGTTCCCTTCGGTCAAGGTGGCCTCGCAGCTTGTCGATTCCGAAGGATCCTCGAAGCGTTCATCCATGCGATAACCTTTTCTGGCGATGCCGTGGAATCGGAAGGAACCGGAGAACGATCGGATGCGCCCAACAGCGACGCATCGACCGTGGTCCGCGCACGAACCCGATTGTACCATCCGTCCACGGCGTCCGAGGATTCGAGCCTTCTCCCCTGCGGGCGATGCGGTACCAGCGGTGGCTCGCGCAAATTCATACCATGCATTTTCAATCTGTCATCTTTAGATTGCAAGGTATGGAACGTTCGTCTGTCACCCATCTCCAGGAGTTGCTGGAGCTGTTCCCGGTGGTTGCCGTTCTGGGGCCACGTCAGTGCGGCAAGACCACGCTGCTGAAGACCGTGGCGCAGGACGGCTGGAAGCATTTCGATCTCGAACGCCAAGCCGATCGCCATCGGATCGCCGCGGATCCCGACCTGTTCCTGCGCATGGAATCCGGACGGCTTGCCATCGACGAAGCCCAGGAGCTCCCCGAGCTGTTTCCGGCGTTGCGCGTCGCGGTCGATGCCGATCGCGGGGCCAATGGCCGATTCCTGCTGACCGGATCGGTTTCGCCCAGCTTGATCAAATCGCTTCACGAAAGCTTGGCGGGCCGAATGGCCGTGCTGGAGCTGGGACCGTTCACCGCCGCCGAAGCCCACCAGGAATCGTCGACACCCTTCGCCCTGGCTCTCCACTCGCTGGACGCCTGCCTGGAACTCCAACCGCGGGTCACGCTGGAACAGATCCACGATTCCTGGCTGCGAGGAGGGTTTCCAGAACCCTGGCTGAAAAACCAGGCTCGCCACGGCCAGCTGTGGCACGAGAACTATCTGCGATCGCTGCTCGACCGTGATCTGCCCCGGCTTGTGCCCGGCCTGAATCACCGACGCTTTCGCTCCTTCCTGCAATTGCTGGCCGGAGTTTCGGGCGAGATCCTGAATCAATCCGATCTGGCCCGCGCCGTGGGCGTCACGCAACCCACCATCCGCGATTGGCTCGCACTGGCCGACGGCACCTACCTGTGGCGCCACCTGACCGCCTGGGACCGCCACCCCACCAAGCGTTTGGTGAAACACCCCAAAGGCCATCTGCGCGACAGTGGGATTCTTCACCATCTGCTGCGCATCCGCGACCGCGACGAACTGCTCGCGCACCCTCGCATGGGAAGCCTGTGGGAAGGGTTCGTGGTCGAACAGATCCTGCGCCAGCTCGCCCACGCGGGCGAAGCGGTGCAGGCCTTCCATTACCGGACCGGGGCCGGGGCGGAAATCGACCTGGTGCTGCAAGGCGCATTCGGCATCGTGCCCGTGGAGATCAAGTACGCTGAAACCGGCGACCCCCGCAAGTGGCGCGCCCTGCGCGACTTCGTGGCCGAACAGGATTGCGCCTTCGGGATCCTCCTGGACAACGGCGCCAAGGTGCGCCGCTTGGACGAACGCATCGTGGCGATCCCGGCCACGCATCTTTGACGCGTTCGAAACCTGCCGCAGTTCCGCTCAATCCGCGTCGAATCTGAAAGCGTGTTTGCAAATTTCCGCACATGCACCCCCTCCGCCGAATCCTCGCTTCGCTTCTCCTTGTATCCACCGCCCAGGCCTACGTCTACCTGGACACGTGGCTTGTGCCGATTCCTCCGACCCACGAAGACACCTTCGTGGTCGTGGAAACATCCATGACGCACACGCTGCCTATCCAGACCTTCGTCTGGGCCGTCGATGAACGAGATGCGCAATCCCGTCCACTGTCGGCGAGTTACACGATCCGTCACGACACAAGCAGTCATCGGATCTCGATCGATTACCAATGGGGCTTCGACTTGGGCTTTCCTGCGGTTCCATTCGCGAAGCGGTGTCCGAGCCGATTCGTGATCAATAATTCGGGATCCCCGTTCGTGAAATCCGATACGAATTGGTTCGATTGGAACCCATCATCCCGGACGTTGCTTCTCCGCTCCAACCACGGGATGCTCAAGGAGCCCGATTGCCCCTGGGTCGACAGCATCGTTCTGGATTCCAGCAATCGTGTCGTCTTCCAGGCGGCCTGTGGAGAGGTCTACGACGCCTATCCAGATACGGCTTCCCACCTGCAGTTCGTGCGCTATTGGTACGAAGGCACTTCTTCGCATCCCCGCAGCGCCTCGTCGCGTGTTCCCGATCTGAACTGGCTCGACACGCTCTCTGTCGTTGGTCCGATCCAGCAGCCCTATGGCGCGGAGCTTGTCCACACGACACCTACGGAATCGTCAAGTTCGGTCGACAGCATGGAGTGGAATTCCAACGGCCAATTGGTGAGCCTCACCACCCGCGAAGGTGATCGGACATCCGTCTTCACGAGCGAATACGATGGAAATCGACTCCTCCGCTTTTCGGCCCGGTACTGGGAAGGCGGCTCCCTGGTGGATTCGCTTCTGGACGTCTACAGCTACACGCTCGGCGGGACCGGCATCTCGCGCCGCGCGGGGGCTCGCCCATACGCCCGGATCGTTTCGGCGAATGGGCTCGCGCACCTGCGGCTCGATCTTCCCGCCCCCGACCGCGTCCGCGTCGAGAGGATCTCGCTGGACGGAAAGCGTCTGGCGACCCTGGCCGACGGGAACCTTCCCGCAGGGCGATCGCTTCTGCCGGTTTCCATCAAGCCTGGCGATCTCGTGCGAGTCCAATCCGTGAACATCAAGACGGTTCTAGTCGCGCCGCTTCGATAGCAGGAGGCTTTCGGGTGTCACTTCAGCTTCAGATGGAACCCCACCTTGGCGATGCCGATCGATCCCAAATGATGCGATTTCCGTCCATGCCTGGCCTCCACATCTTCCGCGCCACCCTTCTATCATTCCTGGCATGAAGCGCATCCAATCCGCCCTCGTGCTGGCCTCCGCGGTCTTCGCGGGGCCCAATCTCGCCGAACCGGCGCTCTTGGTCAACGACGCCAAGCCCGCCCAGGTGGATCTGCGCTCCAACGGATTGCTGGTCCATGTCTGCGACGGAGGTTTTGGCGGGGCGGTCAAGATCGATCTGCGCCGCCTTGCCGACGACGAGAAGTTCCGCATCGCGATGGACCCGCGCGTGCGGACTCCCGGCGGCGTGGTGATGCAGCAGCTGCCTCCCGGCCAGTACGTCGCGACCCGCCTGCTCCTGGCCGACCGCGACCCCGTCGCCTTCAAGTCCGACACGTTCGCGATCCGCGCCGGCGCGATCGTTTCGTTCGGCAAGGTCAAGGTGGCGCCGGTGACGAACATCCTGGGCCTGATGACCAGCCTCGAGATCAGGACGGATTCCGTCGACATCGCCCCGCGCCTGAAGGCCGTGCGCGATTTCGGGGTCGATTCGCTGCCCGTGGATCGCAAGCCGATCTCCTGGAAGATCGAACCCGAGGAAATCAAGGCGGGCAAGCGCATTTCGCCCTGAATCGCGGTCGCCGTTTCGCGCCCAATGCCCGGACCGGCTATTTTGCGCACACCATGCTCGCCTACATCCTACCGCCCTTCGTCGGCGCCCTGATCGGTTGGGGAACCAACTGGCTCGCCCTCAAGATGCTGTTTCGCCCCATCGAGCCGATCAGGATCGGTCCTTGGTCCGTCCAGGGCGTGATCCCCAAGCGCCAGGACGCCCTGGCCCGCAACCTGGGCGACATGGTGGAACGCGAACTCGTGTCGCACCACGATTTCGCCGCGGCGCTCTCCAGGCCGGAAATGCTTGACGCATTCCGTCCGATCGTGGAGGCCGAGGCGCGCCGGTTCGCCGAAGAACGCCTGCCGGGGTTGCATCCCATGGTGTCCATGTTCCTGACCCAGGGAATGAAGGACAAGGTCGCGCAAATGCTGGCCGCCGAGCTGGAATCCATGGTGCCCCGGCTCGCCGAAGGCGCGGGGAACGCGCTGGAACAGATCGTGTCGGTGCGCCACATGGTGCGCGAGAAGGTCCAGGCCATGTCCCCCAAGACCATGGAAGACATGCTCTTTTCCATCCTGGCCAAGGAATTCGGATTCATCGAGTGGAGCGGCGCGGTCCTGGGCGGATTGGTGGGGCTGTCGCAGAGCGCTCTGGTGTTCTTCCTGAACTGACCCAAGGCGTCGCGCGACGGGGCGCGAGCCGTCGGCTTCCCCCTCGGGCGGCTATATTCACCGACATGTCCCTCTACCTCACAGCCTTTCGCGGCCGTCACGCGGGCAGCGACATTCCCGGATTCCTCTGGACGCCGGAAGCCGGTCAACCCATCCGCCAGATCGCCGACGCGTTGCGCCAGGAAGCGCCGTGGATCGGGGCGCGCCTGTCGGGTCGCGAGATCTTCACGCTGGGTTCGCCCGACAATCCAGAAGCCGACCACCTGACCGAGCAGAAGGACGGATCCTGGAAGCCCGATCTCCACAACCAGGGGACCCGCGGCCTGCTGTTGCTGCTCCTTTTGCGTTCGCTCAAGAAAAAGCGCGTGCTGGTGGACCTGCGGACGGGATTCGCCACCGTGCGTTCGGAGGAACTCCCCGACGGGCGCATGGCCGTCGACGGTCTGGAGCTGCACCTGGAAGGGCGCGACAAGCTCGAATTCCTTCTCTGGTTCCATCCGGTGCGCCGCATCCTGGATCCGCGCCCCAAGGCTCTGGACGAACACGGCCACAGGGCTCTGGACATCTGGTTCCCGCTGGAAGGCGTTTCGGTGGCTTCGGCCCATCCCAAGCGTTCGCAGGGCGGGCATTCGCTGCAGGTGGGGCGGCGCGGACGATTCGTGCGCGAAGGCGATCCCGTCGCGGTCATCCTGTCGGAAACCGTCTGCGAGCTCCAGGCGCCCGAGATGGTCCAGACCGTGCGCTCGTGGTTCGCCGGCGACGCGCTGGATGGGACGGGGATCTCCATCGAGGTCGATCCGTGCCCGGGTTCGGCTCTCGGGCTGTCGGAGGGGCGTACCGACCCTCCTGCGGCGGCGGGTCTGGATTGGGAAGGCAACGAAGTCCCGCTCCACGACATTTTCCGGTACGCGTTGGGCGGCTACGCCTCGGTGCGGGTCCCGCGTCTGCCTCCGGCCACGTTCCACATCGAAGGCCTGCGCGACCAGACGCTCGCCGAGGACGTCGCCACGATCCTGAACCAGCGGGCGGCCGAATGGCCCGGCGTGGCGCTCCAGTTCGCCGCCGAACCGCTCCCTGGCAGCCAACCTCTCCTGCTGGACTCCAAGGCGCCCGTGGTGGGGCAGCCGCGCTCCTCCCGGGCTTCGGGGCAGGCGGCGGGGATCTTCCTGGAATGCGTGCAGCGATCGGGCGGAGCGCCGTGGCGATTGTCCGGCGATCTTGGCTGGTCGCTGGGCGTCGCTCAGGCGTTCCTCTACGGCAAGATGCACCACCTCGCGTTCGCGCTCCTGGATTCGTCGGGGCGCCTGGCCGCGTCGCTGGTGGTTCCGTTCCGGTTCGCCGATCTGTCCGAGGTGTCGTTCGGCAAGTCGATCGCGTCCAAGCTCTGGAACAAGGCGCCCGAGAATCTGACCATCCACGTGGACGAAGCCCTGGAACTGCCTAGGCACTTCCTGGAAGGATTCTGTCCAGACGCCGACGCTTGGCATCTGCGGCGCAAGTCGGTGCCGCGCGTGCTTTCGGCCACCTCCTACGCCTGGCTCGCGCCGGGGCAGGCGGCGTTCGCCGACGATCGCGTCTTCGCGACGTTGCGCGCCGAACACGGAGCGCGGTTCGTGTGCCTGGAACGCCTGCAGGGCGACCAGTCTCCGCGGACCGCGTTGGCGATCGTCGAGGCGCTGGAGCACGCCTGGGTGCCCGGGCGCGCCGAACGCAGGACCTTGCCCGCGACGCTGGAATGGGCGCGCGGCCTTCTTTTCCAGCACGAACGTTTCAAGGTCTTCGCTCCCGGGCGATTGACCAAGGAGTCCTGATCCCGATGTCCGACAATCTCGCGATTCCCGCCGACAAGCCCTTCGTGGTGGCCGGCAAGACCTACAGCAGCCGCCTCCTGGTGGGCACCGGCAAGTACGAGACCAACGAGATCATGAAGGAGGCGCTCGAAGCCTCGGGGACGGAAATCGTCACCGTGGCGCTGGGCCGGGTCGATCTCTCCGCCCCCAAGGGCAAAGGGATCTTCGACCACATCGACACCGCCAAGTACACCATCCTTCCCAACACCGCGGGCGCCTTCAACGTGCAGGACGCGGTCCGCATCGCCAAGCTCAGCAAGTCCATGGGTTGGAACCTGCTCAAGCTGGAAGTCCTGTTCGACGCCAAGACCTTGCTGCCGGATCCTGTCGGCACCCTGGAAGCCGCGCGGATCCTCAAGGACCAGGGCTTCGACCTCATGATCTACACCAACGACGATCCGGTCCTGGCGCAGCTTCTGGACAAGCTCGAGCCCGCCGCGATCATGCCGGCCGGCGGCCCCATCGGGTCGGGCCAGGGCATCCTGAACCCGTCCAACATCAAGATCATCCTGGAATCGGTGAAGGCCCCGGTGCTCATCGATGCGGGGCTGGGAACCGCCTCGGACGTCGCCGAAGCGATGGAACTGGGCGTGGACGGCGTGTTGCTGAACACGCCCATCGCCAAGGCGCAGGATCCGGTGCGCATGGCGCGTGCCATGAAGGCCGCCTGCGAAGCCGGTCGCGACGCCTACATGGCGGTGCGGATTCCGCGCAAGCTCTACGGCTCGGCCAGCTCGCCGCTGGAAGGCCTGTCGCCGGCCAAACGGCCTGCGTGAAGAGCTAGGCAGATCTCCGAAGCACAACGAAAAAGGGACTCCTCGTCGGAGTCCCTTTCCAATTCACGCGGCGACGGTTGCTGTCAGCAGGTCCCGGTCTTGGCGCATTCCTTCTGGCGCTTTTCGGCCCAGTCCAGGAAGTTCCCCTTCTTGTCGATGCCGCCGGCCTTCATGAAGGCCGACACGTCGCCCAAAAGCGCCGAGGCTTGCGGGGCGGTCATGAATCCGGGGTACAACAGCAGCGTGCGGCCCTGGGGGTCCAGGACAACCAGGGCGGGGAATCCTTCCACGCCCTGGCGCATGGCCCACTGCGATTCGGACATGGTGCTCTTGCCCAGCGTGACCTTCTTGGGGCTTTCGCCGTTGAGCTTGGCCGACACGAACTGGCTGTTGAGTTTGGCCACGACTCCCGCGTCGCGGAAGGTGGTCTGGTCCATCTTGCGGCAG
The DNA here is from genome assembly GCA_029557215.1 of Fibrobacterota bacterium. Classification (GTDB taxonomy): domain Bacteria; phylum Fibrobacterota; class Fibrobacteria; order UBA5070; family UBA5070; genus UBA5070. Next base: position 12,206 of record JAKPQQ010000263.1, read on the forward strand.
TAGCCGCACCAGTCCGCGTAGACGTTCACGAACACCGGCTTGTTGGTCGCCTTGGCGGTCTTCACGGCCGATTCCAGGTTGGTCCAGGTCACCGACGGCAAAGCCGGGCCCTGCTGCGCCGTCGCCGGGGACGACATCACCCCGAAGGCGCAGACGACTCCCAGAACGACCCGCGCAAGGCGGGCCTTCGGGTCAAAGCGCACGGCTGAGCTGCTCGGCGATCTTTTCCTTGGGCAGCGCTCCCACGAGTTGGTTCACCACTTCGCCGTTCTTGAAGACCAGCAGGGTCGGGATCGAACGGATCCCGTACTTGGCCGACACGTTCTCGTTCTCGTCGGTATTGAGCTTGCCGACCTTCGCCTTGCCCGCGTATTCGGCGGCCAGCGCCTCGACCGACGGGGCGATCATGCGGCAAGGGCCGCACCAGGGAGCCCAGAAATCGACCAGGACGGGCAGTTCGGACTTCAACACTTCGGTTTCGAAGTTCGCGTCCGTGAATTCCACCAGATTGCCAGCCATGATTAAGGTCCTTTCTTCTGCGTTTTCTTTTCCAACGAGTCTGCCAGAAATTGCACCCGACTCCAGAAGGCTTCCCAGCGATCGGGGTCGGCCTGCAGATCTCGCAAGCGTTTCCGGTAACTTACCAAATCCGAGCCGCTGGCGCGCAGCACCTCGCGGCGGGCTTCCTGGGCCTTTTCGGGCTGGCCTTCCATTCCGGATGCGGCCATCCTCAATTTCACGTAGAGCGCCGCGAATTCGGCCGTCTGGGCGTCGCGTTTGGCGTCCTTGCAGCCGGAAACCCCGACGGCAAGAACGCAAAGGAGCAGTCCGGCGATTCCGCGGCTCACACATCGTCCTTGTCGAACAGGGCGTGCACGAAGGTTCGGGAATCGAACGGGATCAGATCGTCGATCTTTTCGCCCATCCCCAGGAACAGGACCGGGGCCGAAGGCACGATCTGCGGCAGGGCCAGGATCGCGCCGCCCTTGGCGGTGCCGTCGAGCTTGGTCAGGACCAGGCCGGTCAGGCGCGCGGTCTCGTGGAACAGCTTGGCCTGGCTCACGGCGTTCTGGCCGGTGTTGCCGTCCAACACCAACCAGGTGTGCTGCGGGTAGCGCGCGTCGTGCTTGCCCACCACCTTCATGATCTTGGAAAGTTCGGCCATGAGGTCGGCGCGATTCTGCAGGCGGCCTGCGGTGTCCAGCAAGACCAGATCGCAACCTCGCGAGATGGCGGCGGCCACGGCGTCGTAGGCGACCGCGGCGGGGTCGGCGCCGGGTTTCTGGCGGATGCACGGGACGTCGGCCCGTCGGCACCATTCTTCCAGCTGATCCACCGCTGCGGCGCGGAACGTGTCGCAGGCGCCCACCAGCACCTTGCGGCCTTCGGAGCGGTACTTGTTGGCGAGCTTGCCGATCGTGGTGGTCTTGCCGGCTCCGTTGACGCCCACGATGGCCACGACCTGCAGGCCTGCAGGAAGCTCGAACGCCGCGGTGGATCCGATCGTCTCTTCGGCGCATTCGGCCAGCCATCCCAGCAGTTCGTCGGTGTCGCGATAGGATCGCCCCCAGGCCTTGGAGCGCAGGCGTTCGACCAGCATCTCCGCGGTGTCCAGTCCGACGTCGGCGCGCACCAGGCGATCGGTCAATTCCTCCAGCGTGGCTTCGTCGATCTTCCCCGTGCCCAATGCGGCCCGGAGGCCGCGAACCAGGGTTTCCCGCGTGCGCCCCAGGCCCTCGCGGATTCGGGATAACCAACTCATTTCGCGGCGGCCGCCTTGGGCTGCGCAACGACGTCGTCGGGGCGCATGATCCGTTTGTAGCGCACCGGGTCGCGCAGGATCTTCACGGCTTCGGTCACCTGGGGGTCGAGCGAAAGTTCGTACGGGGTGGATCCGTTCACTCCGCCCACGGCCATCAGGATCTCGCGGGTGATGCCTTCGCGGACGTATTCGCGGTTGACCTGGAACAGCCCGTCGGCGGTCTTGGCCAAGGCCGAATCCAGGGCGTCGATCCGTTCGCGGAGGGCCTTGCGTTCGGAAGCCGCCATGTTGTCGCCGCGAGCCGAATCGATCCGCAGGGACTTGCGCATCTCCTTGATCAGGCGCATCTGCGGGCCTTCGAACCGGAACTTGATCGAGTCGCTCTTGAGGAACGTCTTGAAGTCTTCGACCATGGCGTCGGATGCCCGGAAGTTGCTGTCGACCTTGCCTTTGGCCAGCAGCTTGGGCTTGGCCTGGATGGCGAACCGGAAGAAGAGGTTGCGGCGTTCCACGTCCTGCTGCCAGGCGTTCATCCTGCGGCCAGGAACGCGCACGTCGGGAAGGATTCCGCCCGCGTCCCACACCTTGCGCCCCAGCACCAGCGTCTTGAACGACTTGTGGCCCGTGGTGTCCAGGGTGGTGTCGGACAGCATTTCCTCGAAGGCGGCCAGGTCGTCGTCGAGCCCGGATTTCTTCCCCTGGGCGGAGTCGGATTCCGTCTTGTCGGATTCCGCACCCTTCTTCCAGCGGATTCCGTTTTCCTTCTTGTTGATGCAGCGGCCGCTGGGCGTGTAGTAGAACGCCGCGGTGAGCTTGAGGCTGTACTTCTTGTCCATGGGGAAGATGGTCTGGACGGATCCCTTGCCGAAGGTCTGGGTGCCCAGCACGATGCCGCGATCCCAGTCCTGGATGGCTCCGCTGACGATTTCCGACGCCGAGGCCGATCCGCCGTTGACCAGCACGACCAGGGGCACGGTGGTGTCGACCACGGGTGCGCGCTCGCTGGAAAGCGAACTGTTCTGGTTGCGCATGCGGCCCTTGGTGCTGACCACGACCCGGTTCTTGGGGAGGAACAGTTCGGATACGGCCACCGATTGCGAAAGCAGTCCGCCCGGATTGAAGCGCAGATCCAGGATGTACGAGGTCGCGCCCTGGGCCTTGAGCGAGCGCAGGGCGTTCTCCACGTCGGATCCGGTGGGTTCGGAGAACTGCACCAGCTTCACGTAGCCGACCTTGCCCGGCAGCATCCCGAAGTAGGGGACCGATTCGATCTTGATCTCTTCGCGGGTGATGGTGAAGGCCAGCGGTTCGCTGAACCCTTCGCGCCAGATCTTGACCGTGACCTTGGTGCCGGGCGTGCCGCGCAGCTTGGACACGGCGTCGTCCACCGTGATGCCCTTGGTCGACTTGCCGTCGATCTCCACGATCTTGTCGCCGGCCTGGATGCCCATGCGCTGGGCGGGGGTTCCCACCAGCGGGCTGATGACCGTCAGGACGTTCTCGCGCACCCCGATGGTGATGCCCAGACCGCCGAACTTCCCCTGGGTGTGGGTGCGAAGGTCGTCGGTTTCCTTTTCGTCGAAGTACGCCGTGTGCGGATCCAGGATGCTGGAGAGTCCGCGGACGGTGGCGTCGATGAGCGTGTCGGCGGGGATTTCCTCCACGTACGACTCGTTCACTCTGGCCAGGACATGGCCCAGACGTTCGAATCCGGCGTAGAATCCGCCATCCTTGGTGGATTGGCTGACCGCGGCTGCGGAAGCGGTGGCGACGAAAGCCGTCGCGAGGGCAAAATAGACGGACGAGCGGGTCGGCAAAGACATGCGACGGAATATACCTCGTCTCGGGCGGCAGTAGGGGAATGCCGGACGAATCCTTCCCGAGGCCGTTGCTGCGGGATTTTCCGGTTTTTGCTGTGCCGCTCCGGACAAAACGCGAACACGACGGGCGAGGATACAGCTTGCGAGCCGCCCCCGCTGGTCGTACTTTCCAAGCGATCCATCTTTACTCGGCCAATGAAGCAATGGCCGTTCTCAATCACGGGAGTGAACCCGAAATGACGCGTCGCATCGCCATGATCCTCGTTTCCTGCGTCGGCTCGGCCTTGGCCCAGTACGACGACTACCCGGTCGGGCAGTACGAGTTCTCGCACAACCGGTTCGTGGTGTCCCCTGTCAAGCTCATGGGCGGCATGGATGGCTCCAAGCGCGACGAAGGCCCCAAGGTGGATCTCAAGTGGACCCCGAACATCGACATCCAGGAAATGCGCTACGAGTACATCCTGGGGGTGGACGGCACCTTCGGTGTGGGCCCGATCGGGACGCTCTACCTGGGACTCGATTCCGTGAAGGTCAATTCGTTCGCGATCGGCGTGTTCGGCCGCTACTACCTGGGTCTGGCCAGCGGCCCGTACGCGCAGTTCAATCTCCAGTATTACAAGCAGGGCGCCACCAAGGTGCACGGGGGCGTAGGGCAAGGGTTCCGCAATCCCAACGACACCACCACCACCAAGGTCAACCTCTCGAACTACCGGGTGGAAGTCGGCGGTCCCCAGTTGTCCCCGGTCCTGGGTTACAGCGCGATCTTCGGGAACCACTTGGTCCTGGAAACCCAGATGGGCTTCACGTTCGGGCGCTACAGCATCGACATGCCCGACGGCATCGTGTACACCCAAGGCGGCTGGGGTCTGCCCAAGGCCTACCGCGCCGGACAGGACTGGGGTGGGTTCTACTTCGTGCAGGCCTCCCTGGGCGTGGCCTGGTAGAACGCTTCCGAGGAATCCCCGCCCGCGCCGAAGGATCCCATGAATTGGCCTGAAATCCTCGAACTGATCCTGGTGGGATTGGGAGCCTTCGCGCATCTCAACATCGTCCTGGGTCGTTCCTCCTCCGCCAAGACGATCTGGTTCAGCCCGATCCTCTACGCCTGGTCGCTTTGCTGGACCATCTGGTACGCGTCCACGTTCAGTTCGGTGAACATCGAGACCATCGGGGTGGGGCGGATCCCGTACCTGACGGCGTTCATGGACATTCTCAAAGGGACCATCCTGAACATGCAGGTCGCCGTGGGGCTGCACGGGATCTCGCAGATGACGGGATCGCTGCGCAAGGTGCCCTGGTGGTCGTGGTACATCCTGCCCACCGCTCTGGTGCTGTACGGCGGAGCCCGGATCGTCCTGAACCCGATGTCGGATTTTTTGGCCAACGTCGAGCCGGTCGTGCGGCTGTACCTGGCCATGGACATCGCCGCCGGCTGCCTCGCGATCCTGATGCTGACGCGGGGCATGGATCGGTTCGACGAAACCCAGAAAGGAATCGCGCGGCCTTTGCGCAAGGCGCTGATGGCCATGATCCCGCTGTTGGCGGGCGCCCTGGCGATCAAGCTGGTCTGGGGGTTCGAAGGCCATGGGCGGTTCCAGTGGGTGCTGCTGCACGACATCGCGCACCTATTGCCTCCCTACGCCTTGTTGTGGGCGACGTTCCGCACCGAGGCCGTGGCCCTGGAGGTCACCAAGGCGTCCTGGCGCAGGCTGTGGTGGTTCTTGGGCCTGTTCGCGACCTACATCGCCGTCAAGCTCCTGTCGCCGATGTCGGATTTCGACCGGATCGCCACCTGGATCAATTCCGGAATCGGAGTCCTGGTTTCCACCGGTCCGTTGTCGATCGTGGTGTTCCGCAACGCTTCGCAGTGGCTGAACCTGGGGAGCATCCGCGAATCGGAACTCCTGTTGCGCCTGGAATCGCGTCTGCGTCGGACCCAGATCCCCGAAGACTCCATCCCGCCGTTTTTGGCGCGCTGCATCGGGCGCATCCTGGGAGCCAAATGGAAGGTCGTGCCGTTGTCGGATCCTCGCGTCGCGAACATCCTGCGCCTGCGCGGGATCGAGCCGCGTCCCGACGAGTCGCCCCGTCCCATCGCCATGCGCACCACGACCTCGCGGGCGGAAGTCCAGGATTGGGCCGCGCTGGGGGCGCGCGTGATCCTGCCTCTGGCCAGCGGCGAATCGTCCAAGGCGATCGTGTTGGGCTCCAGCGCCGTCGCCGAAAGCCTCCCCAAGGAGATCCTGGCGCGGCTGGAGGCCATCCTGGCCACCGCCCAGCAGGTGCTCCTGTCGCGCGAAACCTTGAAGAATACGCTGGAAAACCAACGACGGCTGGAAGAAGGCGAACGCCTGGCCATGCTGGGCCTGATGGCGGCGTCGGCGGCCCACGAGATCAAGAATCCGCTTTCGGCGATCCGCAACGTGGCGATGGCGGCGCGCCGGGACGCACCGGAAGATTCCGTCCTGCGGCGCGACCTGGACGTGGTCGTGGGCGAGGTCGACCGGCTGGATTCCACCGTGCGGCGCATGCTGCACTTCGCGCGCGACCGAAGCGTCTGCGAAGACGCCGGCGAAACCGTGCGCGTGGTGACCGGCCTGCTGGAGGTGGAGGCTCGCCAGAAGGGGTTGGCCCTGGATGTGCGCACGCCTTCCGAGAAGGTGCCGCTGCCCATTTCCGAAAACGATCTCAAGGCGATCCTGTTCAACCTGATCCTGAACGCCTTGCACCATGCCCCGCGCGGGTCCAAGGTCGAGGTTTCCTTCGATGCCGGGAGACGGTCGATTTCCGTCGTCAACGGCGGGGAGATTCCGGTGGATTTCCGTCCCAAGCTGTTCCAGCCGTTGGCCACGCGCGGCGGCAACGGGTTGGGGCTCTACATTTCGCGATCCAAGGCGGAAGAATCCGGCGGGCGTCTGGAATACGTTCCCGGACCTGGAACCACCTGTTTCCGCATTTCCTGGGGAGGATAGAGGATGAGCCGGATCCTGGTCGTCGACGACGAAAGCGGCGCCCGCTACGGGGCGCGGCGCCTGCTGGAAACCGCCGGGCACACCGTGTCGGAAGCCTCCTCGGGCGAAGAGATGCTGCAGATCCTGTCCAGGCAGGATGCCGACTGCGTGCTGCTGGACTACCAGATGGGCGGCGGGATGGACGGCTTGGCCGCGCTGGCCGCGTTGCAGCAGAAATCGGGCGCGCCGCCGGTGGTTCTGTTCACGGCGCAGGGATCGGAACGCATCGCGGTGGAGGCCATGCGTCGCGGGGCCTTCGACTACCTGACCAAACCCGCCGACGCCGACGAGCTGGTGCTGGTGCTGGAGAGGGCGGTCTCGTACGCCCGCACCCGGGCGGAGAACGAACTCCTGCGCGAGGAATCGGATCGCCAGAAACCGTCGCGCGAACTGCTGGGCAATTCGCCGGCCATGAAGAAGCTGCGCGACGACCTGATCCTGATGGCGCCGGCCAGCTCCAGCGTGATGCTCCTGGGCGAATCGGGCACCGGCAAGGAGATGGCCGCCCGGTTCCTGCACGACCGCTCGGGGCGATCGGGACCGTTCGTGCCGGTGAACTGCGGCGCGTTGCCCGCGACGCTCGTGGAATCGGAGCTGTTCGGCCACGAAAAGGGCGCCTTCACGGGAGCCTCCAACGCGCGCATGGGCAAGATCCGCCAGGCCCACGGCGGCACCCTGTTCCTGGACGAGATCGGCGACATGCCCCTGGAGGCGCAGGTGCGGCTTCTGCGGGTGCTGGAAGAACGCACCGTCGAACCGTTGGGTTCCAACCGGGCGGTGGGGGTGGACATCCGCGTGGTGGCCGCCACGCACCGCGACCTCAAGCAGCATGTGGCCGAAGGCAAGTTCCGCGAAGATCTCTACTACCGCCTGGAAGTGCTCACCGTCATGATCCCGCCGCTGCGCGAGCGGCCCGGCGACGCCTTGCAGCTGGCCCGCACCTTCCTGCGCCACTACGCGGGCAATCGCCAGCTGGAGTTCAGCCCGTCGGCCGAGACCGTGCTGGCCCGTTGGATCTGGCCGGGCAACGTGCGCGAATTGCGCAACGTCGTGGAGCGCGCCAGCGTGCTGTGCCGCGGCGATTCGATCGGCCCCGAACTGCTGGGTCTGCCTCCCGAAGCGCTGGGGGGCGCCATGCAACCGGCCGCCCTGGCCGCCGCCGAACCCGTCCCGGCGGGGGCTCCCGACGACGGGTTGATCCGCTTGACCCCCATCGCGGTCGACGTGCCGTTCCGGCAGGCCAAGATCCAGGTGGTGGAGGAGTTCGAACGCCGGTTCGTGGCGCACCATCTGGACCGCAACGGAGGCAACATTTCGCGCGCCGCCGCCGCCCTGGACATGCATCGCCAGAGCCTCCAGCAAAAACTGCGCGACCTCGGGATCGGCCGGGTCGGCTCCGAAGACGAGTGAGCCCGACGGTGACGGAAAGCGTCTACACCACCGAAATCAAGGTCCGCTACGCGGAAACCGACCAGATGCGGTTCGTCTACTACGCCAACCACCTGATCTATTGGGAGGTGGCGCGAACCGAATGCCTGGCCGGTTGGGGGTTCCCCTACGAGGAGCTGGAAGACCGGGGCTACGCCATTCCCGTGCTGCAGGCGCATTGCGACTACCTGTCGCCCGCCCGCTACGGCGACACGCTCCTGGTCCTGACCCGCACCACCATGTCCGACCGGTTGCGGATGCGGTTCGACTACGAGACGCGTCGCGGCACGGCCGACGGCACCTTGATCGCCAAGGGCTGGACCGTGCACGTGTGCATGGATTCCGAAGGCAACCCGCGTCGTCCGCCCAAGGAACTGGTCGCCAAGTTCGGTGTGCATTGACCTCGGCAAGGAACGAGCGCGCGGATTAGACTGCGGGCGGTTCCTTGGTCGCGGGCGGTTCGGATTCAGGCGGCTTTGCCGGATCCTGTCCCGATGCGGGAGGTGCGGCTTTCTGCTTGGGCGGATTGCCGGCCGTTTGGCGCTGCATGTGCGGCAGATGGACATGGGGCAGGTGCACGTGGGGGACGTGGATGCGCGAGCGCATGCGTTCCATCACCTTGGCCTGCCGGAGCTTGATCGCGCCTTCCACCGACCAGTAGACGATCGCGTACGACACCAGCGCACCCAGGATGGAAAACAGGGTGATCCCCAGCAGCAGGCTCCAACCCTGCTGCAGGAAGAACCGGAAGGTCTCCTGTGTGTCCAGGCCATCCGGGGGCAGCATCGCCCGGAAGCCCACGATCCGACCCGTGGTCAGGAATTGCCCGATCATCGCGGAGGCGGCCACGATGAACGGGGCCGTGAACCAGTTGCTCACGAAGGTCCCCAGCACGCAGGGGATGGTGCGAAGGTTGAACCGCCGGGGAAGGACCAGGGCGAGCATGGTCGCCAGGATGGAAATGGGCATCAACCCCAGGAACACGCCCAGGGCGAAACTGGTGGCCGCCGGATGGGGATCTCGCGACCGATGGACCACGTGCAGCTTGTGATACCGCATCGTCCTGCGGATCTCTGCCAGGGTCGGGAGCTTGAAACGGAAGTTCACTTTGGTCCGGAAAGGTAGAAGCCTGCGCCGGATCCGTCCCTGCGAGCCATCGCTCAGTAGTGCGGAGGAGGTTCGTTGGCGGGGCCGAAGGGCTTGTCGGCTTCGCGGGTTTCGTCGCGGAACACGTCGAATTCGCGCCGGAGCGTTTCCAGTTCGGAGCGCAGGTCCAGGATCACCTCGTTGAGCGAATCGAGGGTCCGTTCCTGGTAGGCGACCTTGACTTCGAGTTCGAGGATCCGGTCGGTGAGAAGAGCGTCCATGGTGGTGATTCCCTTGCTTCGGGGTCAGGTGGTCGGGAACAGGCGCGACGAGACGTCGGCATGGTAGCTGCGCAAGGCGGCCAGGGCCTGTTCGCGCAGGTTCACGTAGCGCTTGGCGAACGGGGGTTGCCGGGGCCCGAGCCCCAGAAGATCGTGCATGACCAGAACTTGTCCGGCGCAGCCGTTGCCGGCTCCGATCCCCACCGTCGGGATCGACAGGAGATCGGTCGCTTGCGCGCCCAGCGCCGACGGAATGTGTTCGAGCACGATCGCGCAGCATCCGGCTTCTTCCATCGCCTTGGCCTCGGAAAGGATCCGGGCCTGTTCTTCGGGGGTGCGGCCCGTCTGCTTCAGGGACGTGGCGGTCTGCGGGAGCAGGCCCAGGTGCCCCACCACCTGGATCCCTTTTTCGCGGATGGAGCGCACCTGCTGGGGAAGGCAGCCTTCCAGCTTCACCGCGTCTGCGCCCGCCTGCGCGAGCAGGACGGCGTTGGAGGCGGCCAGTTCGGGGGTGGTGTCGGCCCCGAACGGGAAATCCGCCACGATGCACGATTCGGGGGCTCCGCGCCGCACGGCCTTGGTGTGGTGCAGCATCTCGGGCATGCCGATGTCGGCGGTGCGCGCGAACCCGAGCATGGTGTTGGCCAGCGAGTCGCCCACCAGGAGCACGTCGATCCCGGCCTCGTCCATGATGGAGGCGAACGTCGCGTCGTAGCAGGTCGCCATGGAGAGCGGCCGTTGCAGAGGCTTGTGGAATCGCGCGAAGACGTCGGCGGCGTTCATGGGATCTCCGGTGTTGGGAAAGGGAACGGTCGGTCGGAGGTGGGGGGTTCCGGCAGGCCCACGGAAACGAGTTCGGCGGCCGAACAACGGATCGGCTCGGGGATGGTACCAGGAAACAGCAACGGTGCCAAGTGCCCGATCAGCTCCCGCGGGTCGCGCCCCGATTCGCGCATTCCCGAAAGCGAATCCGACCCGATCCGTTTGGCCATGCGGCGACCTTCGGCGTCGCCCAGGAGTCCGTGGTGGGCGAATCGCGGTGGTTCGGGATTGCCCAAAAGCCGATGCAGGTGCGAATGCAGGTGCGAAAACGGCAGCAGATCGCGCCCGCGCACCACGTGGGTGATCCGCTGGTCGAAGTCGTCGACGCACACGGCCAGGTGGTAGGCGGTGCAGCCGTCGCCGCGGCGCAGGACGGGGTCTCCCAGCCGTGAAAGACGATCCAGACGCCGATGTCCCATCCACAGGTCGCCGATGTCGCTGGGGGCGTCGGGGAGCCGCAGGCGCCAGGCGTCGGCGGGGCCGGCGCTGGATGCCTTCCTGTCGCGGCACTTGCCGGAGTAGATCGTTCCAGGAGGGGTGTCGTCTCCGATCCGTTCCACCTGCGGGGCGTCGGTGCGCAGGTCGGCGCGGGTGCATCGGCAGGGGTAGATCCATCCCGAGTCGGCCCATTCCTTCCACAACCGGGCGTACCTCGCCTGGCGTTCCTGCGAAGATTGCCGATACGCGCTGGAAAGATCGGTCGGCCCCGACGGCCCGGCGTCCCAGTCCAGGCCCAGCCATTCCAGATCGCGAAATACGGATTCGATCCAGTCGGCTCGGGATCGGGTCGTGTCCACGTCTTCGATCCTCAGGACCACTTCGCCGCCTTGCGATCTGGCCCACAGCCAGGCGAGCAGGAAGGAACAGGCGTTGCCCGCGTGCAGGGCCCCCGACGGCGTGGGGGCGATCCGGGTGCGGACCGTCACGGACGCACCTCCGCCAGGAATTGGCGCGATTCCAGCCGGGGGCGCTGCTGCGAATGGCGGAACAGGTGTTCCAGCCACAGGTCTTCCACGCGTTCGCTGTCGGCGCGGGACCAGTCGCCCTGGGCGCCTCGGGCGCTTTCGCGGAGCGCCTGGGCGAACATCGGATGCAGGTGCGGTTCGTGGGAAAGCGTTCCGCACGCGCGGCAGAGGAACCCTCCGTACGGCAGGGAAAACACCGGGTCCCGGGGCAGTTCTTCGGTGCCGCAGTGGGCGCAGTGGTCCACCGCCAGCGCCCAACCCATCTCTTCGCAGAACCGCGACAGGAACCGCCAAAGGATCGGCCCTCGGAACCCTCGCGCGTCGAATTCCGACAACGCGTCCTCCAGCACCGCGAAGATGCCGGGGTGCGCGCCCGGTTCGCGGGCCATGCGCAGGACGACTTCGGCGCAGAGCATCGCACCGGCGGTGGCCGCGAGGTCGCGGCGCAGCCCTTCGCGTTGGCTGACGGCGGTGGCCTGCGAAAGCGTCTGCAGGTCGCGTCCGGGTTTCACGGACACGACGATTTCCGACAAGCCCAGCGGCTCCACGGCGCCGGCCATGGGCGATCCCGGGCGTCGGGCGCCGCGGGCCATCAGCGAAACGGCGCCTTCGTCGGCGGTGAACGCGTGCAGGATCCACGAGGTGTCCCCGAACGGGATGCGTCGCAGGATCACCGCCCGCGTGCCGATCATCGCCACCGCGACGGCTCCGAGCCGGAAGAGGCGTTCAACCCGGGGGCCAACCCATCTGGCGTCCGCCCAGCAGATGGAAATGCAGGTGGGGAACGCTCTGGCTGCCGTGTTGGCCCACGTTGCTCACCAGCCGCCAGCCCTTGTCCAGCCCGTTTTCCTGGGCCAGGCGCTGCGCCAGCGCCAGGCAGGCCACCAGGATCGGAGCGTCGTCGGGCGAGATGCCCGCCAGCGAAGGGATGGGCTTCACGGGGACGATCAACGCGTGGAACGGGGCTTCGGGGGCGATGTCCTTGATGGCGAAGCAAAGATCCTCGCGCGCGAGGAAGGTCGCCGGAATCGTCCCCTGGTGGATCTTCTGGAAGAGGGTTGGATCGGACATGCTCCGAAAGATAGGCGATCGGAGCTGCAGGGGGCGCTGGTGCCGCGAAAGGGAGCCCGGGCTCGATGCCTACCTTTGCGGCCACAACGTCCATGCGTCCGATTTCCGTCTTCTTCCTCCTGTTGATCGCCATGGCCGCTTGCCGGCAGGACGATCCGACCCCGCCCGATCTGCGCGCGCGCATCGACAGCGTCGCCCTGCGGGTCGAAGCGTTGCGCGGCCAGCGGTTCACCCAGCCCGTGCAAGGCCGGTACGTGGCCCGCGAAGACCTGCTGCGCGTCTACGACTCGGCGAGCTTCGAGGAGATCGATCCCGCCGACAGCGCCTGGGATCGCATGCTGTGGAGCCTCGGGTTCGTCGACAGCCTGGGGGTCCTGGACGGGGCGGCGGATTCCGTCGACCAGGCCTCGATCCTGGCGTTCTATTCGCGCGGGGTCCTGTGGGTGGTCGACGACATGCGGGATTCGGCCGAACTGGACGTGACGATCGCCCACGAACTGGTGCATGCGCTGCAGGACCAGCGTTGGAACCTGGCGCGATTGTACCGGGATAACCGGGGACTGGACGGCAGGCTTTCGCTGCAGTACCTGCTGGAAGGCGAAGCGAGACTGCTGGAAACCCTCTGGGCGCGCGACCTGAAGGATCCCGCCGCGGCCTTGGAGTTGTTCCCTCACTTGCCGATGGAGCATTTTCGCGATTCGCTGCGCGATGGCGACGGATTGGAGCCCGAACTCGTCACGCTGCCCACGTTCCACCCCTACGAGCAGGGGGCGCGCGCCCTGGTCTGGAGGTTCGCCAAGCACGGCGGATGGGCCGCCGTGGACGAATGGTTCCGCGAAGTCCCTCCGACCTCCTGTTTCCTGCATCCCGAATCGCTTTGCGTCCACGAGGCCGATCTCGCTCTGGACCCGGTCGTGCAGATGCCTCCCGATTGGCGTCCGCTGCGCGACGGCAGGGTGGGCGAACACTACCTGAACATTCTCTTCTCGCTTTGGGGGGCGTCGTCGGAATGGATCCCGCCCGGTGCGCTCAAGGCCGAATCCCTTCTGTACGAGCCGTGGCAGGATCCAGGCCCCGACGCCACCGTCGACGGCTGGCGAGGCGACAGTTTCCGGATCTGGCGCGACGATTCGGGGAACCTGGCCCTGGCGTGGCGCACTTCGTGGCGGGATTCGGCCGCGGCGGAACGCTTCCTGCAGGCCTACCAGCGGGTCATGGTCAAGAAATTGCGCGACGACGAGATCGTATCGCGACGACCGGGGCTCGGGTTGTTCCGCGACGCGCAGGCCGGCGTATGGGATCGCGTGGAACGGTTCGGTTCGGAAGTCTGGATCGCCGAAGGCATGACCACCCGGGAGCCGTTCCGGTTCCGCTCGCCGCCTGCGGCGTCCCCGCGGTCATCCATCCATCCGGCCGCCGCCCGGCGCTGAAGACAAAAACCGCTTCGCCGAGGTTGCGATGATTCGGGCCCCGGCCTCCCTGGCCGACCCGAGGATCGTCGACCAGGGAGTGGGGGGGGGGATTGGGGAAAGAGGGGGGAGACAGGCCTTCCAGCTCCGGAGCGTCTCAAGGAATGACGCTGGTGGTAAACCCCGGATCGTGTTTGCCGGAAGGCCTGTCGAAAGCCTGGGCGCCGTGTGTGCGGCACCTGGGAACAAACCTATGGTCCCGATCGCACGGGTGTCGCCAAACGCGTGATGCACGTCACGGAACGAGCGTTCGCGTGTGACGATGCGCACATCGGAACCGCGGGTTTTTGGGGTCAGGACAGGCCGGTCGCCCGCCCGAAGCCATGGATGGGGCCTTAGCGGGTTTCCGGGGTCGTATCGGCTTGCAGCAGGTTCAAGGTGGGCTCCCCGCGGGGCTCCACCTCGATCCTGCCTTTGGCTCCGGAACGCACGGCGTAGGGAAGGCTTCCCCCGATGCTCGCGTCGGGTTTGCGCGCCAGGAAATCGGCACGGCACTCGCCGGGTTTCCCGTCCTGCCGCAGGTTCCAGACCGTGACCCGGCTTCCCGCCAGGTTGCCGCCCTTGCGGGAGGCCATCCGGTCCCAGGCGCTCGCGAGTTCCTTGCGCACGGCGGGATCGTCGCAACGGGGCCCCGCCACGGACGGCGTCGAAGCCGAGATCAAAGCCGCCAGCAGGATGCGCATTCCCATGGTGCAGGAAAGTACTCGCTCGGGAAGCCCTGGACTGCGGGTATCTTGGTGGGAATGCATCCGACTTCGATCCAGGAAGAAATCCTCCGCGACGCCCTCGCTTCCCTGGGGATGAGCGCGAACATCTCCAGCCAGCGGATGATGGGAGGCTACAGCATCTCGCTCAAGGGGCACCAGTTCGCCCACATCTGCGGCGATGGAACCGGGCTTCGGCTGTCGCCGGAGGATCGATCGACGCTCCTGGCCATGGCCGGAGCCAAACCGCTCGTGTTCCCGAGCGACCCGGCGCGTTCGGCCAAGTTCGCGCTGGTCCCCGGGCCGATGCTGGACCGGCTGCCGGAATTCGCGAGCTGGGTTCGCAAGGCGGTGCAGTTTTCGTCCAGTGCGACGGGCAAATCGGGACCGTCGCCCACCGCGGGCAAGAAGGTCCACCAGAAGAAGCACCAGGGGCGCAAGTGACCGCAGGGGCCCCGGATCGCTCCGACCAAAGACGGCGGAGTTTGGTATCGTTACCGGGGTAAGGCCTCTTTGCGGACCAGCCAATCGTTCATCGGAGCACCCATGTATCTGCCCACCATCATCGAGACCACCGGGCGCGGCGAACGCGTCTACGACATTTATTCCAGGCTCCTCAAGGAGCGCATCATCTTCCTGGGCACCGAAGTGAACGACGCGGTGGCCAACGCGGTGATCGCCCAGATGATCTTCCTGGAATACGAAGACCCCGAAAAGGACATCATCGTCTACATCAATTCCCCCGGCGGACTCGTGTCGGCGGGATTGGCGATCTACGACACCATGCAGCACGTGAAGTGCGACGTGTCCACCATCTGCGTCGGGTCGGCCGCCAGCATGGGCGCGGTGCTCCTGGCCGCCGGTGCCAAGGGCAAGCGGTTCATTTTGCCGCACTCCCGCGTGATGATCCACCAGCCCATGGGTGGCGCCACCGGGCAGGCTTCCGACATCTCGATCACGGCCAAGGAGATCATCAAGATCAAGGCCCAGCTCAACGGGATCCTCTCCAAGCACTGCGAGAAGGAGCTCGCGGTGATCGAGAAGGACACCGACCGCAACTTCTACATGAACGCGGAAGAAGCCATCGCCTACGGACTGGTCGACAGCGTCCTGTCCCGCGAACCCAAGGCGCCTCGGTGACCGCCCGGCGGGGAACGTCGCTGGGGCGGGTCAAGTGCTCGTTCTGCGGCAAGGCAAGCGAGGAGGTCGGTCGCATGGTGACCGGCCCGGGCGTGAACATCTGCGACGAATGCATCGGGATGTGCAACGAGATCCTCGCCGAGGACAAGTCCAAGGTCCCCGGCGCGTCGGTCTCGGCCGCGTCGACCAAGGGCAAACTCCCCACCCCGCACCAGATCAAGATCAACCTCGACGAATACGTGATCGGACAGGACCACGCCAAGAAGGCGCTGTCCGTGGCGGTCTACAACCACTACAAGCGCGTGGGCGCGGTGGGCGCCGCCAAGCCCGACATCCAGGTCGACAAGAGCAACATCCTGCTGCTGGGCCCGACAGGATCCGGCAAGACGCTCCTGGCCCAGACGATCGCGCGCCAGCTCAACGTCCCCTTCACGATCGCCGACGCCACCATCCTCACCGAGGCTGGCTACGTGGGCGAGGACGTGGAGAACATCCTGGTTCGCCTGTTGCAGGCCGCCGACTACGACGTGGAACAGGCCCAGCGCGGCATCGTCTACCTGGACGAGGTCGACAAGATCTCGCGCAAGACCGCCAACGCGTCCATCACGCGCGACGTGTCGGGCGAAGGCGTGCAGCAGGCCCTGCTCAAGATCCTGGAAGGCACGGTGGCGTCCATCCCCCCCAAGGGCGGACGCAAGCACCCCGAACAGAATCTGATCCAGATGGACACGCGCAACATCCTGTTCATCTGCGGCGGGGCGTTCGAAGGACTGGAAAAGACCATCGGCGCGCGCGTGAACACCACGCAACTCGGTCTTTCCGCCGATCCGCGTTCCAAGCGTTCGCGCGAAACCTCCGATCTCCTGCGCCAGTGCGAACCCGAGGACCTGGTGAACTACGGGATCATCCCCGAGCTGGTGGGGCGCCTGCCCATGCTGGTCGCGCTCCAGGAGCTGGATGAAGACACCATGCTCAAGATCCTGACCGAGCCCAAGAACGCCCTGGTGAAGCAGTACCAGTACCTGTTTTCGCTCGACGGCCTGCAGCTGGAGTTCGAAGAGGACGCCCTTCGCGAGGCGGTGCGCATCGCCAAGGCCCGCAAGACCGGCGCCCGTGGCCTGCGCGCCGTGATGGAAGCCGCCCTCACCGACACGATGTTCGAAGCTCCCAACTGGAAGGACGTCGAGAAGGTGGTCGTGACCAAGGAAGCCCTCCTGCGCAAGTCGGCTCCCACGTTGATCACCACCCGCGAACGCACCCGACGCACTTCGGCCGCGTGAGGGCGGATGGGATCGTGACGGAAGACCTCGCCGCGGCATTGGGGGAGTTCCATCCGTTCCACGCGTCGGCGCGCGAAGAAATCGCCGATCTGGTCGCATCCCGCCAGATCTTCTGTCTCCGCGGGACTGTGCCGTCCGAAAGCCGGGGCGAAAACTCGGCGAGCCCGTTTTTGGCCTACGTGTCGGGGCCGGACGAGGTCGTGGACGACGCGCCCGTTCAGCACATCCTGCTCCACGGTCCCGCCGGATCGGGCAAGCGGAACCTGGTCGGCGCGCTCCAGGCCTGCCTGAAAGGCCGGATCGACGTGCACCTGCGCGAGACCGACGAGCCGGCCGATTTCCGGAACGGGATCGTGGTCTGGATCGCCCGCGACGGAGTGATCCCCAGGCATCTGCCGCCGCGCACGCCCAAGGTCCGGATCCGGAGCCTGTCGTCGGCCGAAAAACGTCGGCTGGTGGCCCTGATGATCGACACGGTCTGCCCGATGTACGGCCTGGATTCCACGGAGTTCCATCGCGACGACCTCATGGAGGTGCTGCTCCACGGCGGCGCCTCCGAAGCCGGCGTGCTGGGGGCGACCCGGCGGTTGCACAAATTGTGTCGGCGCCGGGCGCGATTGCGGTCGGAATCCGCCTCCCGCGAGGTGGATCTCGCCTGGGCGGCCGGAGTGCTGGGGCCCGAGGCGCACCCGCAGGATCCGATGCCGCAGAGGCTTCCGCCGGGGTGCGTGTTCGCGCCCGTCGTGTCGTCGCTGGGCGGGGCCTTGGCGCAGGTCGAAGCCTTCGCGAACCCCGGCAAAGGGCGATTGACCGTGACCGGAGCCGGGCCGCAGGCCGAGCTTTCGGTTCGCGTGGCGCGCAGCCGTTGCCTGGCCATGGCCGGGCAGCTGGGGCGTTCGGTGGATGCCTTGCGGGATCTGGATTGGCATATCCATGTGGCCGGCCCCGAAGGCCCCAAGGACGGCGTGTCGCTGGGCTGGCCGGCCGTGGTGGCCATGGTTTCGCATCTGGCGGGAACCGCGGTGGATGCCCGCTTCGCCTTCACCGGCGAGATCGCCCTTTCCGGCGAGATCCGATCGGTGGGCATGGTGGAAGAAAAGTTCCTGGCTTGCGAACGGGAGTCGTTCAAGCGGTTCTGGATCCCGTCCGCGAACCTGGACGATTTGTCGGAACTGGACCCGCTCGCCTTGGGCGAATGCGAGCCGTTTTCCGTCACGAACGACCTTGACGGCCTGCGCCGGCTCGGTCTGGTTTCATCGAGGGTCTAGATGGAAGATCTGAAGCGGCGTCTGGCGATGGTGGAGGAACGGATCGCGCGCGCCTGCGCGGCCTGCGGGCGCGAGCGGTCGTCGGTGACCCTGGTGGCCGTATCCAAAAAGCACCCGGCCTCGGCGATCGACGACGCCGTGGCCCTGGGATTGACGGAATTCGGCGAAAACTACGTGCAGGAGGCGCTGGACAAGTTCCCGCGAACGGGCGCGAACCTCCATTTCATCGGGGGGCTGCAGCGCAACAAGGTCCGCAAGATCCTGCCTTTGGCCTCGCTCGTGCACGGCGTCGCGAGCCTGTCGGTGCTCGAGGCGGTGGACCGCATCGCGGGCGAAGAAGGCCTGCGGTCGGAATTCCTGATCCAGCTGCACCTCACCGACGAACCCACCAAATCGGGGTTCTCGCTGGACGAACTCCCGCAAATCTTGGAAATCGCCGCCGGATTCCGTCACGCCAGGCCGCGCGGGTTCATGGCGATGGCCCCGCTGGAAGGCGGAGCGGCCGCGGCGGGCCCCGTGTTCGCGAAGGCCCGCGCCGCGCTGGAAGACGCCCGCAGGCAGGGCTTGCCGTTGGACATCCTCTCCATGGGGATGTCGGATGATCTGGAGGAGGCGATCCGCGAAGGTGCCACCCACGTGCGCGTGGGAACGGCGATCTTCGGCGCCCGGCAGGTCCCGGCGTGAGCGCGGGATCGGGGTTCCTGGCCGAGTTCGCGACCCTCATGGGGTCGGCGGCGGTGTTCGCGCTGGTGGCCCGCCAAGCCTTGTCGTTTCGCAAGTGGAGCAGCCAGACATCGCTCTTTCGCGGACTGGAAACGCTCACCGAACCCTGGCTGGTTCCGGTGCGCCGCCATCTTCCCCGCCTGCGAGGAATAGATTTGTCCCCGTGGGTCGCCGCGGCCATGGCCGCCGGACTGACCGTCGTCCTTCGTGTTCTTCTTTCTCGAGGTAGCTCTTGAACATCACTCCCCTGGACATCCGCAAGCAGGAATTCGGCCGCAAGATGCGTGGCTACGATCCCGAAGAAGTGCATGGATTCCTGGAACGGGTTGCGTCGGCGCTGGAAGAGGCCAACGCTTCGGTCGCCACCCTGGAAGAGCGGATGAAGGAGGCCGAAGGCCGCCTGGGCCACTACCGCCTGATCGAACAGAATCTGCAGGACGCCGCCGTCACGGTCCAGAAGTCGCTGGACGAGACCAAGCGCCTGGCGGAGAAGGAAGCCGAGCTGATCGTGCGCGACGCGCATTCCCGCGCGGAAAAGGAGGCATCCTCCCTCCAGGACCGCATCCAGCACCTCCAGGGCGACATCGCCACGCTCGAGATGCAGCGCACCAACTTCATGGTGCGACTGCGCGCCGTGGTACGCTCGCAGAGCGACCTCATCGAAGCCATGGAGCTGGAAGCCTCGCTGGGCAAGCCCCACACCGACCGGAATCTGTGACGGATCCCATCCAAATCCTGACGCCTTCCGCGTTCGAGGCCATTGCGCCCGAAGCGCCTTGGGATTTTTCGGGGTTCCGCAGGTTGCTGGACGCGGTAGACGGAAAGTGCGCGGCGCAGGAGCGCGAGCTGGGCGACCAGATCGCCTGCAAGCCCGGCTGCCACCACTGCTGCCGACGGATTCCCACGATCCTGCCCATCGAATGGGCCTGGATCCGGGAAACGGCGAAGGCCCACGATGGTTCGATCGGTACCGATCTCCGCTCCGACCTCCATCCGGGCGAGGCGCTGTGCGGTCACCTGGACGCGCAGGGGTTGTGCCGCATCTATTCGGCGCGACCGCTGATCTGCCGTACCCACGGTCTCTTGATCCTCTCCGACGATGGCCTGGACCACTGCCCCTGGAACTTCCAGGATCTGGAAGAAGTGGACGAAGGCCTGCCCTTCCGGCTGGAGAACCTCCACGAGACGCTACTACGCCTGAATCTGGCTTTTTTGCAGGCGGCACACCCCTCTCGTTGGCGGGAATTGACCGGCATTCGCGTCGCGTTCCAGTGTTGACGGTGACAGTCCGTCGCGACGGAAGCATTTTCCGGACAAGATGAGTCTTATCCTGGAATACCTCTCCGTGGGCGGCTTGCGCCCCGACCTCGCCGGTTTCGACGCCTGGACGCGCGAGGCCGACCATTTCCAGGAACCGGTGGAACAGGACGGCCAGAAGATCTGGTGGTACCGCAACCCCTTCACCAACGTCTACTTCTCGGTGAGCCACCGGCATGTGGATCCGGTGAACGAGGAGATGTGGGCGCCCAGTGGACTGGAAGCCCTGGTGAACCACATGCGTCCGGAATATTTCGTGCGCGAGGCGGCGCCGTTCCTTTCCGCATTGGCCCGCGATTTCGGGCTGGTCCCGCGCGACGCGGATACGGGGCAAATTTTGTCTATGGATCCCGATCCCGACGAGATCGTCGCCATGTGGGGCGAAGGCAACCGCATGGTCCGCGAAGAGGCCGTCGACCAGGGCAAGAAGATCCACATCGTGCCCAAGGAGACCAACGACCGCTGGTGGGAGTATTCCCGGCGGCGCCCCAGGCTGGAAGAAACGCTTCGCAAGGAAGACCCCGAGATCGAGGTCCCCGAAATCCATTTCCTGCACTCGCGCCCGCTCGACAGGATCCTGACCGCGTTCTCGTGGAAGGACCACGGGGCGACCGTGTTCCCGCCGTCGGACATCGTGGTGATCGACCGCACGGAAAAGCACATGCTGGGGCTGCGCAAGGAGCGCAAGCTCTCGTACGTCTCCTACGATGCTCTCATGCGGCAGGCTGTGGGAGCCATGAAGAGCGTGGAAATTGACGGCATGGTCTACCGCGTGCTCTCCAAGGACAACGCCTGGCGCGCCGCCGAGCGGCTCCCGGCCATTCCGCAGAACGAAGATCTGGACGCGTTCCAGAACGTGCACTCCACCCGAGTGGCCGACGATGCTTCCTGAGGCCGCGTCCGACTTCCTGGGATTCCTGGACGATTCCACCAGCCCGTGGCACGCCGCGCGGCGGATCTCCGGAGATCTCGCGAACGCCGGATTCCGGCAGGTGGCCGCCACCGATCCGGCGTGGCCGTCCGAACCTGGCGCCAAGCTCTTCCTGAAGCGCGGCGGAGCCGTGGTCGCCTGGGTCCTGCCGTCGGGGGCCGCCCGGCGCCTGACCCTGGGACTCGCCCACACCGACAGCCCGTGCCTTCGCCTGAAACCCAACGCCGAATCGGTTTCGTGCGGCTGCCGCAAGCTCGCCGTGGAAGCCTACGGCGGCATGCTCAACCACACTTGGTTCGACCGCGAGCTGGTGGTGTCGGGCAAGGTCTGCCACGACGACGACGGCTGGATCCGCGAAGACCTGGTCCGGCTCGACGGATTCCGCCCCCTGGTGCCGTCGCTGGCCATCCACCTGGATCGCGGCGTCAACGAGCGGGGGCTCGTGGTCGACCGCGAGCGCCATTTCCCGGCGCTGGCGGGATTGGATCATTCCAACGGTCTGCGCGACCGTCTTGCCCGCGCCATCGGCTGCACGGCGGGGCGGATTCTGTCGTGGGACCTGTGTCTGTCCGACGCCGCCCCCGCGTCGCTGGCCGGAAGCGGCGACCTGGTGGTGTCGGGTCGGCTCGACAATCTCGCGTCCTGCCACGCCATGGCGCGTGCGCTGGCATCGGTGCCCGGTCGCGACGACACCGTGGTGGCCGTGGCGTTCCTGGATGGCGAAGAAGTGGGCTCCACCTGGCCGGAAGGCGCCGATTCGGCGTTTTTGCCCCAAACGCTGGAGCGCATCGCGCTGGCCCAGGGCATGGACCGGTCGGCGTTCCTTGCGTGGGTCTCGGGCGGGATCGCGCTGTCGGCCGACATGGCCCATGCGGTGCATCCCAACTTTCCAGAAAAGCATTCCGCCGGCAACGCGCCGCTGCTGGGAGGCGGTCCGGTCCTCAAGTGGAATGCCGGTCTTCGCTACGCCACCGCCTCGCACGGCGCCGCGGTGCTGCGCCAGATCGCGGCCAAGGAAGGCGTGCCGCTGCAGTCCTTCTCCATGCGCGCCGACCTCTCCTGCGGATCGACCGTCGGGCCGTTGGTCGCCTCGCAACTGGCCATGGAGGCGGTCGATTGCGGGGCTCCCATGCTTTCCATGCACAGCGCCCGCGAAACCATGGCCTGGCGCGACCAGGCCGACTCGATCCGGTTGTACGCGGGGTTTTTGGGGCGGGCTTGAAATAATACTTGGGTGCATGGATTGTCGGAATAATCCTGGATTTGAATGCGATGCAAGAAAATTTCAATGAAAGGCTAGGCGAATGGGGCAGTTGATCGGGCGAGCTTCGTTCTTTGTTCCGGGACCTCCCGCTGAAATTGGGCAGGCGAGTTCTTCTTTAATGAAGTTTGTTGCTGAAAATGCTGTCGGGAGCATCTTCGACCTCGGTGGAGGAAAAGGTGCTTATAGCATGGAATTAAAAAAAGCAGGGTTTGATGTGACTCTTGGAGAGATCGACCCCATTGCGTTGAAGTCCGCAAAGGATCATGGCTTAACGGCTGTAGATACGACAGAAACATCATTGGATCAATTGCAAGGCGGATTTGACACGGTTCTTCTCCTTGAGGTTCTCGAACACGTTGAAGATTTTGACGCCTTCCTTGCCAAGGCGTTCGCTTGTGCGCGGAAAAGGCTTCTGCTTACAGTTCCCTGCAACGATGATTTCGAGGAACTTTTTCAGCTGGGATTGAGCTACAATCACATTGCTGTAACCGATCATGTCAATCATTTCACAAGCTATACGCTTTTTGCTGCACTCGAGAAATTGGGCTGTAAATTTCAGATCGAGAAGGGTGATTTTCTTTTCAAACACGCCTTCTTAAGTCTGGTGATTCAAAAGATCCGAAGTTCGCTCCTTGGGTGGTTCGTCTCGTGGGCTTTACGAGCATATTACCGCATCGGGAATCCTCCTAGGCTGTTCCCATCCCGGTTTTTCGTTGTTGTCTGGAAAGATCCATCTTGATCAACAATTGTTATTTCTGCCGAATCCCAGTATGTTAAACGAATCATGAACAGATTTTTCCTGTTGTGGATCGTCTTGTTGGTTGGGATCGCGTCGGAATCGTCTGCGCAGGTCCGGCAGATCAAGCAGCTGCGGTTGGTCATCGCGCCGGCCATCGTGAAAGGGGGCGACCTCCCGACGGATCTTGTCGAACCCATGCAGGAGGTGGTCGCCGAGATGCTCTCCTGGGAGGCTTCGCTGGTCCAGGCCATCAAGGTGGTCGATCCGGCATTGCTCCAGGTCGCGTTGGAGAAGAACGGCTGGAGCACCCGCACGGAACTCACCGATACCGAAATCGAGGAAGCTCGCACGGCATCGCGCCAGCTCGACGGCGAGGCGGTGGTGCTCACCCGGTTCGTGCACCAGGGGTCCATCGTGGACTGGCAGGTGGCGCTGGGGTATCGCGAAGAAACCATGGACAAGAGCCAGCGCATTTCGGGCACCAGTCGCGAAGACGAATTCGTGCAGAAGATCCGCGAGCAGGCGCTGAACCTGATCGACACGTTGGGGATCAAAGTGCCGCCCGCCGCCCGCCAGATGGTCACCAGCCGAGGCAAGGTGAGTTGGGATGCCATGGAGGAATACGCCAGCGGTATCCGCGACCAGAAACAAGGCAAGCGCGAGGATGCGCTGCGCCATTTGCGCGAAGCCGCTAAACGGGCACCGTTCCTGCCTTCCCTGCAAGTTCGGCTCAAGAAGTTGGAAGCCGAAATGCAGACCTCGCGATGATTGTGACTAACTAACTTCTGCTGATGGTTCGTAGGCTCATTCTTGTCGCAAGTCTCTGGTGCGGGTTTTCCGCGTTCGCTGCTTCGTTGAGCGATGTTGTACCAACAACCGTGTCGGTCGATGACCAGGGCCTTCCGCTATCGGTTGCAGGTCTGACGCAGAGAACCAGTGCACGACAGGATTTCCCATCGATATCGGCGCCTGACACCTTGATTCGCCTGTCCGCAGGGGATCAATTGCGTTTGCGTTGGTGGGGGGTCGGCAGAGGAGATCTGGATCTAGTCGTTGATACTCGGGGAGACATCGTGGTTCCCGACATGGGTAGGATTCCTGCGCGGAACAAGAATTTCAAGCAGATCCGCGACACGGTCGAGGCGATCCTGAGCCGTCGGACAAAGGCCAACCTGGTGGATCTTCAGATCGTGAAAATCAATAAAGCGAAGGTTCGGATTTCCGGACTGGTATCAAAGCCGGGAGTCTATGAATGCGCTCCGGCGACCACGGTCTCCAAGGCGCTCGCGATGGCCGGTCTCGATGTGGCCAGGGCGATCGACTCGCTGCTCTCGGATCTTCCGGGTCTCTATTACGCCGCGGATCAAGTCGCTTCGTTGCGGCGGGTATTGGTTGTGCGAGGATCGAAGGACACCATTCAAGTCGACTTGATGAGAGCATTGAGGATGGGAGATCCCAGCCAGGACCCTCCTCTCTTCGATGGCGACGCGATTCGGATTGTCGCGCGCGAGAAACTTGTTTCGATGACCGGCTCCGCGATCACGGGGTATGTCGAGGCGCTTTCTGGCGAACCGGTTTCGAATCTCCTCTTGGCTTCGGGTGAGATCGACACGAACCGGATCGTGGAGTTGATGGACGCCAATGGCTCTTTGCGGCAGGTGATGCCCGGAACGACCGCGGTGGATTCGTCGCTGGCCTTGGTCAGGGTCAAACCCAAGCGGGGCGCTTTGCAGCCCCCAGTGGTGTGGGTGATCGGCCAAGTGACGAACCCAGGTGCCTACACCTACTTCGCGGGGATGAAGGCTGGGGATGTGGTTCGCGCGGCTGGCGGGATCGTCGGTGGAGAAGACTCCGGCGTGGTGGTAGCCACGAAGCGGGGCTGGAGTTGGCTCGGAGCATCGCGCATGCCAACACTTGCAGATCACTTCCAGCTGCCCGAGCTCAAGGTCGCGATGGTCGATTACAACAACCACATGCGAGGCAACTATTCGGATCCCGACGCGATCCTCCAGATCGGCGACACGATCTACGTGTACAAGGCCGAGCAGGTGGTGTGGGTCGCGGGAAAAGTGAACCGACCTGGATTCGTGACATGGAAGAAGGGTGCGGGTGTCGAGCACTACATCCGTGAAGCGGGGGGGTATTCCAGCAACGCTTGGGAGTCTCGTTTGCAGGTTTTCGACTGGCAAACGCTTCAATCGGTCGGTTTGGATCAATCGATCCGTCCAGGGGCTGCGATCGTGGTTCCGGAAGAACGCTACATCTCGGCGGAGCAGTGGTTCTCCATCGCGGCGACCACGGTGTCGCTGATGGTTGCGGTGACCGGGTTGATGGTGCAGCTGTCGCAATGATTTCCATGTCTTCGAACCAATGCCGAAGTGACTTTGGCACCACAGCTCTCGAGTGCATGATCGGTTCTCGAGACACATCATCCACGGATCGATCTTCAGGGCTCCTACGATGAATTCATCCGAGATCTCACAGCCTCAGACGGATTTGATGGCGACTCTGATCTACGCCATTGCCGCCTTGCTTGCCCGGATCAAGTTCCTGGCTGTCTCGACAATTTGTGTCGGAGCATTGGCCGCTTTTCTGATCGTCCAGATGCCGGAAACGTTCACTTCTTCGGCTACCGTGATCGTGAGCGAGAATACGAGTCCCAAATCCGGTGCTCTCTCCATGCTCAAGGAAAGCGGGCTCGGCTCCCTGTTGGGAGGAATCAAGGGCGAAAGCTCCAACATGCCGGTTCTGCAGTTGCTTCTTGAGACTCGCGAATTGGCTCTGTGGGGGGTGAAGAAGTACAAGCTTGATTCCGTATGGACGGATGGCGACACGACCCCCATGCGTCCCGAAGTCAAGATCCAGAACTGGAGAGCGAATTTCGCATGGAAGGAACTGGAAAGCGGAGGAATGGAGATCGCATACCGGTCCCCTAGCCCGGAATTGTCGCGCGAAATTGTCCTAGGGACGTTGCAATGGCTGGATTCCGCGTTTCGTGGGATCGCCAAGCAGTCAGGAGCGATTCGAGAGGCGTACTTCGAAAGCCGATTGAAGACCCAACTGCGGATCGTCGATTCCCTTCAGGACTCCGTCGCGGCGTTCCAGATCCGCAACAAGCTGTTGACTCCAATGGATCAGGTCGAGAGTGTCGCGAAGGGTGCGGTCGATCTGGAAATCCAAGCGGAGAAGATGGATCTCGAGATTCGCTCGTTGGTGCCCTCCCTTGGGGAACAGAGCTCGCAGGTTCGGCAGATGGTCTTGGCGCGCGACCAGATGCGTGCTGCTGCCAAGAGGCTTCTGGAACGCGAGAGTGGTGGGATTTTGATCAAAGGCTTGGGTCCTGGAGTTCGAGCGGGGATTCTTTTGCAAAGAATGCAGAAGCAGCTTCAAGTCCAGGTCATGATCTACAGCTACTTGCTGCAGGAAAAGGAACAATTGGCATTCGATCTCACGAAGGACTTGCCATCCTTGACCATCATCGATAAGCCGATCCTCCCCAAGAAGCGGACATCGCCTCCACGGTTCTTGTTGTTCCAAGCCGCGATCATGCTCTGGGTACTGGCTTCATGCTCTTGGATTGTCATCGCCGATGGATTGGGGCGGAATCCACCCTCGGAATCGATACGGCTGGCTTGGGCTCGCCTAATTCAGACGATGCCTCGCTTTCTGCGGAGGCTGCTACGCCTGAATTGAGAGGCCATGGCTTCCAGAGCTGCCCCGTATATTTCTAGCCTTGTGACGTCGGGTTTGACCTTCAAACGAACAATCAATTCTTCAGGAAGAGTGGCCGTCAAAGGTTTGTCGGAGATCCGGGAGTTTTCGGGAACGAACAAAACCCGAGAATCGCGACGAGCATGAATAGCCCGATGAGGGGGGTCGGAATCACGGTCGGCAGCAGATTGAAACTCCCGATCACAAAATAGGAAAGCAATCCGTATGCCATGGCGCCTCCAGGGGCTCCGTAGCGACAAAATTTGCCATGGACGATCGTCAATAGCCAACCCATGGCGAAGCTGCCGAAGACGGGGCCAGCGATACCGAAGTCCTTGAACAAACCCCAATGGTATGTCGTCGCGTTCAGTCCGGAGCGGAATGTCACATCCGCGTTCAGTGCCCCGGAGAGATTATAGGCTTTCTGGAGCCCTGGCACCAACCCGGCCAACCATAGAAGACCTTCGTTGGTGGAAACTCCCCAGGTTGGCAGATTGAGGAGTCCGGCGTTCCATTTCTGCAGCGCGTAGTCGGTGTTCCAGTAGGCGTTCGCCACATACTGGTAAACGGATTCCATGGCGAGGATGCCACCCACTTTCGCGATCTTGGTGGAGCCATGGGCGACAGCAATGGTTCTGCCGTATCGGAAGTATCCGATCAAGACGAACACCCCGACGAACAGGGCGACAACGACGGCCAAGCGGAGTAGGGGAAGCCGTCTGACGTATTGATCCCAATACACCAAGGTCATGCTTAGCCAGACGAGAGTCATGAATCGCGAGCCGATCAGCAGATAGCTGACCACCAAGCCGAGGAGCGCCAACCACAGAAAAATGGATATGATTCTGCTTCCGGAAAGACGGATCTGGTGGAGCAACAGGATGAAAAGCGGGATTCCAGCCGAAAAGAAGACGTTCTGGATTCGTCCGGTCATGAATGCCCAGCGGGCCTCATCCGGGTGTGCTGCCAGAAGCGGGAATCCGCCGGCGTTCAGAACACCCTGGATGATCGACAGGGCATACATTCCGGCGAGGATGGCCGTGCCGGTGCGCAGCCGTGAAGGATCCAGGTGCCAGCGCGTTCCGACGGAAATGGAGTGACTCATCGTCGTTCCGATCGCCCATCCAAACAGCATCGCGGCGAACGACATGCCGAGGACGATCCAGGTCAGCGATTGCAGGTCGGGGAATTCCCCCATGAAGTTGAGAAGCGAGAATCCGAGCGGCATCGTTTGCGAAACCCAGATCAGGACCAGCGGGGACGATGCACGGTGACCCGCACGGACAACGAGAACGGGGACGAAGAACCCCACCAGCAGGATCAGAACGCCAAGAGTTTCGATCGACACGTCCAAGGAAAGATAAGGCTCGTGAACTATTCTTGACTTGGATATGTCGCTTTCTACCGGTCGTGCCGAGCCGATCCACATCCTGACGAGCTTGAGGTTTCTCCCAGCCGCCTGGGTGGTGCTGCATCATTACGGAGAGGCGCTCGGGTCGGATGGGCCGATTGGTAGGGTTCTGGCCAGGGGTGCCACCGGTGTATCCCTGTTCTTTGTGCTGAGCGGGTTCATCCTGGCGATCAACTACCCATCGGGCAAGCTGATTGTTCGTTCGTTCCTCGCGGCACGTGTCGCCCGGATCTATCCGGTATATCTGTTCGGACTCGTGCTTTCATTGCCCTTGTTCTTCCATGGGCTTCTTTACCGGATGTCGTTTTTCGATGCTTGCCGGGAGACCATTCACCAGTTGGCGCTGTGCCTGTTGCTGGTGCAGGCATGGTTTCCGGATCGGGCGACATTGCTGAATCCGGCTAGCTGGAGCCTGAGCGCGGAGATGTTCTTCTACCTAGCGTTCGTGCCGGCGCTGCTCTGGCGTCCGACATCGCGATTGTTGGATCGCACCTGGATTTCCGTACCGATTCTTTGGGGGTTGGGGTTAGCTCTGACGCTTGCGTGGGTGCTTCTGCATCCCGGAATCCAGCCTTCCGCCTGGCTAACCGGTGATCTCGCCTGGAGCGCCCATTTCCTATCCTTCCATCCATTGATGCGCGTTCCGGAATTCCTGCTCGGAGTCGCATTGGGACGGTGGCATTTGTCAGGTGGGAGGGTTGCGCATCCCGGTGCCCTTGCCGCCTTCGGATTCATGGTGTCGACGGGGATGATCTTACTGGGTGGTGACATGTGGGCGGTTTTTCTCCACAATACACTGGCGGCTCTTCCCTATGGATTGCTGATCCTCGGCTTGGCGCAGTGCCGAGGGAAGGCGATCAATCGACTTGAGCGCCCGACCTTGATCTTGTTGGGCGAATCCAGCTACGCGCTCTACATCCTGCACATGCCGATCCATGACTGGATGCGATACGCTTCCGGGAAATTCGGCATCGGCACGAGTTCTCCAGGTTGGTTCATGGCCTACTTCGCGATCTCCGTGCTTGCGTCGATCGCCGCGTTTCGGTGGATCGAATCGCCATCGAGGCGGCGGATCCGCGGCTGGATCGATTCGGCGAAGTGCAGATGCTCCGTCAACTGAAGTTGCCACGCATCGGCCGTATCGGTTCCGGCACCATCTGGAGCGTCCTCGGGCTTGTCATCCCTTTGGTCGCTGCCTTCGTTTCCATTCCTGTACTGGTCGACAGATTGGGAATGGAGCGATTCGGTGTGCTTACGTTGTGCTGGGCGTTGGCTGGGTATTTCAACTTGTTCGACATGGGCCTAGGGCGCGCGCTCGTTCTTCGGATTTCCCGGCTGGAAGGGGAAGAACGTTCGAACGAAGTGCCTTCCTCCTTTTGGACGGGGACGACGGCCCTACTGGGCGTGGGTGCGCTTCTGGGGGGGATTTCTGCCGCCGCAAGTGTCGTGATCGCCAGGGATCTCCTGCAGGTTCCGATTCACCTGCAGAAAGAAACCGCGCTAAGTCTTGCCATCACGGGGTTGACCTTGCCGTTCGGGTTGGCCTATGGGGGGTTTGGGAATTTTCTGGTGGCTTCCCACAGGCAGAGGGAAGCAAACCTGCTCAGGATTCCAACCGGGATCGTTTCGCATTTGGGAGCGGCGGCGCTTGTGATGGCTGGAGGAGATCTGATTGATCTGGCTTGGCTGAATCTGGGGATCCGGATCGTTTCCTTGGTTGCGGTCTGGATGGTTGTCAACCGGGTGCGTCACATGCCGTTCGGGTTCTCGCGGATCGAGCTCTACGCTTTGCTGGGGATGGGGTCGTGGATGATGGTCACCAATCTTCTTGCTCCTTTGGCGACGCAGCTCGATCGATTCCTCGTCGGGCGATTGGCCGGGCTCACGTCGGTGGCGCATTACTCCACATCGATGGACCTCGCCCTGAAGGCGTGGATTCTGCTCGCATCGCTGGCGCCGGTGCTTTTGCCGATTCTCGGGGAACTCGCAGTGAGGGATCGAGCCGGAGCGAAACGCATTTTCCACAAGGCGCTTGTTGCGACCATGTGCGCTGGAATACCCGCGTTGGGTGGGATGCAGTTGCTTGGGCATTTGGGTTTGACCATGTGGATCGGAGAAGCCTTCGCCGATTCTGCCTGGAGCCTTCTGGCAGTCCTCTGCTCCGGGGTGTTGGCGAGCCTGATGTCCAACCTTGCGTTCAACCTGGTCCAGGCTTTCGAAGGCCCCAGGCGGACCGCCATCGCTCACGCCATTCTGTTGCCTGTCCATATCGGGTTGGTTCTTCTTCTGGCACCTCGATTCGGCGCCATGGGTGCGGTCATTGCCTACCTCGTCCGATGCTTCCTGGAAGCGGCGATCTTTTTCTGGATGGCTGCGTGGCACGACATGGTGGGTGGGGGGACGCTGAAGGCCCTTGCCCTGGGAACGGGATTGCATCTGGGGCTGATGTCGGGATTGCTGAGCGACAGCATCGTTGCGCGATGCGCAGTGATCGCAGTGGCGGTGGGTGTCAGCTGTTTTTGGTGGTTTGCGACCTCGGCAGATGGCCATCGGGTGGGTGGGTGACCCCTCGAGAGCCGAGGGCCCACTGAGCGGGAGGATGTGCCTTTTCCTAGAGCTTGGACGAAGGGCTCGTGCGGCGAAAGGTCGGGAAACGCGCTTGCTTGCTAGAGTCCAACCGCATACCGAAGGATCCAGGCAAGGGGTACGGGTGATCCGGCGCTGCGGAAGGATCTTTCCGCATGCAAGCTTGACGCAATCGAGTTGCCGATGGAGTTGCGGCTCAACTCGTTCGCGAGACTTTTCGCTGCATCCGCTGCCGCTTGCCATTTGCTCGGCAGGAGCGAACGTTCGACAAGCTCCGCGAGGCGGGCGGAATCGCCAGCTCCAGTGATCCATGCCGCCTCGCGATCCGCCATCAGACGGCTCAAGGGATCTTCGCCGGCGACGACGGCGGGTTTTCCTGCCCACAGCAGATCCAGCTGACGCGTCCTCCAGCTGGTCGCCGATTCCAAGTGGGCTCCGTTGGCCAGCACACCGGCATGGCAGTGCTCCAGATAGGCGGGTAGATCCTCGGGAGAAGCCTTCCTGTCGTTGAAAAAGACGTTTCGCCCGAGCAAGCCAAGGTTCCGGGCTCTC
>JAKPQQ010000270.1 GCA_029557215.1 Fibrobacterota bacterium
AACTCCTTCACCAACCAGACCATCGCGCAGATCGACCTGTGGCTGGCCAGCCAGGGCAAGGCGACGATTTCCGGCGTGAAGTCCTACGAGAAGGGCAAGGTCTACACCCTGCCCAAGAAGCTCGACGAAAAGGTCGCGCGCCTGCACCTGGCCAAGCTGGGCGTGGAACTGGAAGTCCTCACGGACAGCCAGGCCAAGTACCTGGACATCCCCAAGGAAGGCCCGTACAAGCCCGAGCACTACCGCTATTGATTGATGTCGGGCGCCTCCCCGGCCTTGCGGTCGGGGCCGCCGCCCTACGGGCTCGGGCATCCGCCCTCGGGCGATTCACGAATCGCCCCTACGGCCCTCCGGGTGGCTGGCGCGGAACGATGCCAACGAACGAAACCTCAGGCAAATCTTTGTCTGGGGTTTTTCGTTTCTTGGGCGCCACCCCGGCCATCGCCACCACCAATGTCAGGGCGATTCGTGACTGGCACCCATTCGGGTGCCCCGCCTGCTTTGTGATTGCCGGTGTGCGGTCGCCCCTACGATCATCCCGCGTTGGCCGGGGTCGCCGTCCTGCGGGCAAGCCACCTAAAGGTGGCTCCACCGCGTTTTTGTTGCCCTATTGTGGTCGGGCGTTCGCCCTCGGCCGAGGCATGCCTCGCCCCTACGGCCCTGCGGATGGCTGGTGAGGGGGGACAAAAAGCGGCATCAGACGGTGTTGTCCGATGCCGCTCCGCCGGTCGCGCTCGGATTCTCGCGGTATCCTAGGCCAGGATCTCTGTCGCGGAGATCGCGCAGTCGTTTTCGCGCATCCAGAGTTCTTCCCGACGCGACCACGGCTCCTGTTTCCGGACTGGTATCGGGGTTCCTCGTCCTGCGATGCGGTTGCGACGATCCGGCTTTCCCAACGCCAGCGGGGCCGCAAGAAGACTGTCGAAATGACGCCGCGTCCGCAGCAGTTCCTCGCGGAGCGCGGTCGTGTCCCACCCCAGCGAATCCCGGACGATCTTACCGGAATCCCGAAGCAGCCAGGTGTACTCGGCGATCAGGGCGTTCAAGGAGTCAAGGGTCCTGTGGCGCTCGATGGAATCATTCGCGTGCGGGGAAAGAGCGCCGCTGTCGCGCCGCGCGGTGTCGCCGGAGCCTTGGCTGGATCGAATCGAATCGGCGTGGCGCAGGGAATCCGCGCGCGCGAGCGAATCGAGGTATCCATCCCAACGATCGGACGAATCGATGCGCCTGAGGGAATCCATGTAACGGCTCCATCTCGCTGCCGAGTCCAGGCGCAATAGCGAATCGACGCGCCGCAGCGAGTCCTTCTTGGGATTGTCGTACTTCACCTGGAGGTAGGCGACCCGTCCCAGCGCACCTTCCATGGTGCGGATCCGGACGTAGTAGAGGATCGTGCGAGGAGCGTAGTCGTTCTGGAAATCGTCCACGAAACCCGAACTGTCCACCACTTCCCGGTCGTAAGGGGTTTGCGAACCCGTCGCCGATTGGACCAGGAAGTCTCGTACCGGCGGGGTGCCTGAGGGTACCTTCCAGACCAGCTTCAATCCGTTTCGGGGGTAGTCCATGATCGCGGTCAGATTCTCGACAGGGGGGATCCCGATGTAGTTCAATGTGACCGTATCGACCTTCACGCCGACGGTCGCCTTGGAGCGGACGATCATGTAGGTGTTCGCGTAGCCTGCCAGCGAGGAGGAGAATCGGAGCTTCCAGGTTCCGGCGCCCAAGCCCTCCAGGAGGTAGGTGCCGTCGGCCTTGACGGTCACCACCGACGCGTCCGAACCGAGCACCGACACCTCGACGGATTGGGGATTGTCGTCGCCGACCATTTTGACCACACCGGAAAGGCTGCCCGGCGAGCGGATGGTGTCGGTGCGGACCAGGAGTCTTCCTTGGCTCGTGTAGACGGAATCCTGCACGGCGATCTTTCCGCTCGAAACCCTCGCCAGCATGCGGTACATGCCGTCGGTGACGGTGGGGAGCGAATAGGAACCGTCGGTCCGCGTCACGCCGGTGGCGACGGGCGTGCCGGTGGTGTCCTGGGGTCGGAACACCAGCAGGTTCGCGTTCGCGACGGGAACTCCCGCGGTGTCGAGAAGTCGAGCCGCCGAAGCGTTCGTCTCGTCGGCTGTGCCAGTCACCTTTTCCTGATCGCAGGAAAACAACCACATGCCGGAGGCGGCCACGGCCAGCAAGGAGAGAAAGGGGCGTTTCATGGGGACTCCGTTCGGATCAGGGGCTGTAGGAAAAGATCGATATGCAGCAATCGGGTCGCCGGTTGCGTGTCCTTGTGGACGATGGATCGGATTTCGGCGCGGAATTTTTCCAACCGACGGCGCAGCAGCGTGTGCGCTTCGTCCGAAACGGTCACGAAGAGGGTAGAGGTGTCCCGCTCGCCGACGGGCATTTTTTCCAGGAGCGAGGTTCCCGCCAACTCCAGGCACTGGAGCTGGTACTGGCGGATGGCTTCGTCGGTGCGTCCGTCTCCGCTTGAAAGGACCCGCGCCACGGGCTTCCAGTGGCCCTTGGCGTTCTTCGCCACCATCGCCAGGTCCCGTAGGACGGAAAACGACTTGCGGATTTCGCCGGGCGTCAGGCGAGGCTTGAATTTCCGTCCCAGAGCGGCCGGATTCGAACCATCCCAGTCCACCAGATCCAAGGCATTGCGCAAGGCCGCGTTGCGCCAGTCCTTGTAGTACGCGAACGAGTCGGGATCCAGGAACGTACGAGGCGAACGATTGAGAGCCACCAATTGTTCGTAGTAGAGCTCGCGCTCGGCGGCGTTCTCGGCCTGGTTGAACTTCACCAGCGCCCGGAAGAACTGGCCTTCCTCCTTGGGGAGATCCATCACCTGCAACACCCGCTCGAGGAAGGTGGGTGTCAGGTTTTTTCCCCGCAGGAGGTCGGTGAAGAACGAGCGTGTCTTCGGAAGTCCCAACTGTCGCACGAATTCGGTGCGCGAGAAGCGGGGATCTTGCGATTGGCGCCAGCTCTGCCAGTCTTCCATGAATTTTCGAAAGTCGTTGTACGCAAAAGCGAGGGGAGGCTCCATGGACAGAACGTAAGGTTCGAGATCGAGGTTCGGAAGGGGGAATAGGGTGCATGATTTATAGAACAATGAGACGAAATCTCGATTGTTGGGTGCCCCCTCCTCAGTAGGGAGAGTCGGGGAGGGATGGAGCAAGGCCACCGGGGTCGTTGTCCCCTTTCGACCCGGCACCTCCGGCGCCAGCTCAGGGCAAGTGCGGGCTGCGGGCGTTCGCCCTCGGACGGCTGGCGCGGGGAGGACGGAATGCCGCCGAACCAGCTTGGACAGAATGTCAAGACCCGAAGGCGCGAACGGGTGTTGTGTTCACCCATTGCGCCGTATATTCGGGGTTGAGGTTCCGTTTCACACCGAGGATCGTCCATCCTCGAGCACCCGAGGCCATGTATGCGCTCTTCCGCCAAAATCGCCATCCTCGGGCTTTGCGCCGCCGGTGTGGTCTCCGCAGCCGGAACGACCTGGAACATCAAGGTCGGCACGGCCACGCGCAACGCCATCGTGTACGTGCCGTCGGGGATCAACAGTCCCGCCGTCGTCATCCAGTGCCACGGGATGAACCAGGATGCCGCCTACCAGCAGGCCCAGGCCAAATGGGAGCCCATCGCCGACACGGCCAAGTTCATCGTGGTGTTTCCCAACGGCAACAACAAGTCGTGGGACCTCAATGGCAACTCCGATGTCGAATTCATGAAAGCCATCATCGATACCCTGGCCAAGAAACACGGGGCCGATCGCAACCGCGTGTACCTGTCGGGATTTTCCATGGGCGGGATGTTCACCTACACGGCCATGAACAAGATGTCGGACCGGATCGCCGCGTTCGCGCCGACATCCGGCTACCCGATGGGCGGAATGACGCCGTCGAGCCCCGTACCGGTTCCCATCATGCACATCCACGGAACCACCGACGTTGTCGTGAGGTACAGCGGAATCGAGGCGACCCTGTCCAAATGGAGGACGTGGAACGGCTGCCCGACCGCCAAGACGACGATCAAGCCCTATCCGGCGAACAAGTCGGGTTCGCCGACGACGCGCGACTATTGGGGACCCTGCACCAAGAACGGCAGGACCGTCGAGGTCGTGTTGCTGTCCAACGCGAACAAAGGCCACTGGTATTCCATGGATGCCGCGGGCGCCTTGTCGAGCGTCGAAATCTGGAACTTCTCCAAGAAGTACTCGCTGGCCACGGCCGGGGTGGATCCCCGTCTTCCCGGCATGAAAGGGCTCGTGCCGAAATTCGCCGACGGTGTGGTTTCGCTGCGCAGTCCGCAGGCCCTCCGGTCGGTCCGCGTCCTGGACGTCCAAGGCAAGGAACTCGCCAACTGGCAGGCGGGTGCCCAACCTCGGACCGAGCTTTCCATTCCGGTCGGCGCGGTCAAGTCCGGCGTTCTGTTGCTGGATGTGGTGGGCACCGAGGATCGGAGTTCCCTGACGGTCGCCGCGCCCTGATCGATCGGCGCGGGATCGCCTCAGCGCAAGTAGGGTCGGATCGCGAGCACCAGTACGGCGCCTTGGAACCGCAGGACCAGCCAACCACCACCCGCCGAAGCGGGCAACGCGTGCGACCCCGATGACAATTTCCGATTCCAGGTCGAGCGGCCCCGGAGGTCGACGATCCGGGCGTCGGCCGTCTCCCCGTCGGCGATCCTCACCGACAAGTCCCGTGCCGAAGGCTCCAGCGCGGCACGGGGGCGCGACGGTTCCAAACGTACGGCCGAGTTGGTGGCCCATCCCATGGCTGTCCGCAGATGGGATGCCAGTTCCTGCCCGTTCAGGGCGGCTTGGGCGAGGTTGGGGTGGTAGTCGGCTCCGTACCCCAGGTTCCCTTGCGGAGTGAGGCTCAATCGGGTGGCGGCGATGCCCCGAACGGCGATTTCGGCGGCGATGTTGTCCAGGTGGCGGCGCAGCTTGGACAGCGCGTTCACGCCGGCAGGGTAGCCGTCGGAAAGCATGGGGCCGTCGACCAGCACGAACTTCGCCTGCGGGTAGCGCGCGTGCAGGCTGTCCACGAAGGCGGCGTAGGTGCGATGGAACCTGACGGAATCCGGCGCGACGTGCGAGTAGTCGTTGGTGCCCAGGTTGACCACGACGGCGTGCGGGGTCCAGCCGGAGAAGTCCCACAGGTTCCGGGCATCCCAGGGCAGGATCTGTTGGTACAGCTCGGGGAGGGTGGGATTCAGGGTGTCGCGGTTGTAGTTCTGGACCACGCCTTTTCCCGACCAACACACGGTGCGGTGTTCGGCCCCGAGCGCCTGGGCGGCTTGCGCGGCGAAGGTGCGGCCTTCGTCTTCGGTCTTCACCGAGAACGGGTTGAATGCGACCGAATCCAGGATGCCGTAGCCGCAGGTGATGGAGTTGCCGTAGAACTCGATGCGCCGCGACGGAGGTTCGGGAAGCGTGGCGGGAGTCCCCTCGATCCGGAATCCCCGGAACCGGGAAGTGCAGTTCTGGGCTTCCGTCTTTTGACGGATTTCGACCACATGGGTGCCTGCCGCGAGGCCGGTGGCCAGCGTGTGCAGGGTGTCGGTGTTGGAAGTCAGATCCAGCGGGGCGCGTTCCACGCCGTCGACCACGACGCGGAAGATCCCGCCACGCGCCTGCAGATGGACGGAGCACGAGGTGCCGGAAAAGGCGACCATGGCTCCCGATCCCGACCAGGCCCATTGGAGCGAGCCGGGGCTTTGGGTGTGGGTGCGTCCAAGAATGCGCACCGACGAGGAGGCAGGCGGAACATGGACCGGTGCGGCGCCGGCGATTCCCGCGAGCACCGAAGTCAGCGAGAGGAGGGTCCGATGCATGGTTGGAGATCCTTTGGCCATTGGAACGATGTGGAGCCGTCGCCGTCCGAGGCGATAAACGCCGGACGACCAAAAGGTATGTCGGACCGGAGATGGTCGCCGATGGCGAGGAATCAAAAACCGTTC
The DNA here is from genome assembly GCA_029557215.1 of Fibrobacterota bacterium. GTDB lineage: Bacteria > Fibrobacterota > Fibrobacteria > UBA5070 > UBA5070 > UBA5070. The sequence continues at coordinate 5,968 of JAKPQQ010000270.1, forward strand.
AGTGCCTGACCGCAAGGCGAGGCATCCAAGAAAACCGCGCGACGGAACGAAGTCCGATCGGACTTGCCCCGAGAACGCGATGCCGCAGGTGCGGGCGAACGCCCCCTGGGCGTCAGTCCTTCTTGCGCGGCGCGAACACCAGCGAGGCCACGATGGACAGCGCCAGGATGCCCGTGATGATCCCAAGCGAGAGTCCGATGGGGAACTTGCCGCCAAAGGCGTCGTTGAGCCAGACCATCTTGAGGCCCACGAACACCAGGATGAACGAAAGCCCCGTCTTGAGGTGGTGGAACTTGTCCATGATCCCCGCCAGCAGGAAGTACATGGCGCGCAGGCCCAGGATCGCGAAGATGTTCGAGGTGAACACGATCAGCGGTTCCTTGGTGAGCGCGAAGATGGCCGGGACCGAATCGATCGCGAACACGATGTCCGAGATCTCGATGAACACCAGGCACACGAACAGGGGCGTGGCCCAGACGCGGCCGTCGATGCGCGCGAAGAAGTTCTGGCCGTGGAATTCCGAGGTCACCGGCATGAACTTGCGCAACAGGCGGATCAGCGGATTCTTTTCCGGTTCGATCTTGGAATCGTCGGCGAACAGCATCTTGACGCCGGTGAAGATCAGGAAAGCGCCGGCCAGCAGGATCACCCAGTGGTACTGCAGCAGGATGGCGCCCAGCGAGATGAAGATGGCCCGGAACACCAGGGCTCCCAGGATCCCGTAGAACAGCACGCGATGCTGGTACATGGAGGGAATCCGGAAGTAGGCGAAGACCATCGCGATCACGAAGATGTTGTCGACGGCGAGGGCCTTTTCCACCACGTAGCCGGCCAGGTATTCCAGCCCCACCTGGTTGGCCGCGGCCACGGCGTCGAATCCGGGAACAAGGAGTTCCATCCCGGAACGGGGCAGCTGCCAAAGCGCGTACTGCCACAGGCCCACTCCGACCAGCAGTCCCAACGAGATCCAGACTGCGCTCCAGATCAACGATTCCTTGACCGAGACCTCGTGGGATTGGCGGTGGAACACGCCCAGATCCAACGCCAGCAGCCCCACGATGAACGCCGTGAACCCGGCGTAGAACCACCAGTACTGGGCGAAGGGGAAGAGAAGTGGGGCGTCCATCGTTTAGGGTTCCTTTGAGTTGTCGAAGTGTTACTACGATGGGCAATGTACACTGGCGGGTGTGGCGCATCCAAGCCAGTTTCCGGACGGATGCGGGGTGCTATACTCGAGGCGAGAGGCCTTGCATTTGGACGGACGCCGTGCACAGGACGAAAGGTGGGAACCCGACATGGATCGCAATGGTTTTGAACGCATGTACGATTTCTACGAGGACCTGGCGGCCGACTACCTGCGCAAGGCCCGGCAGCAGATCCCGGCCTACGAGACGCTGTTCCAGATGGCGGATTGCCTGCTGGACCGCGAGCTGTCCACATTCGCCGAAGTCCTGGTGGTGGGCGGCGGCGGTGGCCAGGAGATCTGTTCGATCGGCCTGGACAAGGATTGGCGCATGACGGTGGTCGATCCTTCCGAGCAGATGTGCCTGGCGGCCAAGGCCCGGGCCGAAGAAGCCGGGATCGCCGGGCGCTGCGAAATCCGGGCGGAAGCGGTGTCCGATCTCCCCGATGCGGAGGTGTTCGACGCCGCGACCTGCATCCTGGTCATGCATTTCCTGTCCAAGGAACGGCAGGCGGATCTGCTGGATGCGATTTCCCGTCGTTTGAAGCCGGGAGCGCTCCTTGTGGCGGCGCATCTGGTGGCGCGCGACGACCCCGACGAACACCGGTGGATGATGGAGTTCTGGAGCGACACCCTGGTGCGCCTGGGCGAGGATCCCGAAAGGGTGGCAAAGCAGATCCAGGACTTGGAGCACGAGGTGACCATGCTCCGTGAAGACGAATTCCTGGAACTTTGCGAAGCCGCGGGGTTGGAGTACCAGGCCCGGATCTCGCAGACGCTCCACTTCACGCAGTGGGCTCTGCGCAAGGCGGAGTAAGCGCAAGGCGAGGGCTGGCGGTGGGGGATTGTCGGGGCCGATTCCAACATGGGAACGCTTCCTTTGCCAATCTCCGGTGGAACCGCCCAAAGCGATTGTATGCTGGAACGACTGGGGGAGGGTTTCGATGGATCCAATTGCCCGCAAAGCCTTCGCGAGCCTTGGCGTCGCCTTCGTGGCGGCGTCCCTGGGAACGTCGTTGGTTTCCTGCGCCACCGATTCCGGTTCGGAGGGCGGGCCGCCGTTCGTCTTCCGTCCGATCCCGTACTCCGACGGCGGGATCCCTGGGAACAGGGACGGGAACTGCACGGTTCCCGCGGACGCCATGCCGGATTCCGTCACTGCCGCCGATCGCGTGGTGGGCGACGGCACGCGTGCCAGCTGCACGCCGGCGGCGTTCCGGTCGGCCTTGGCGCACGGCGGAAAGATCAGGTTCGATTGCGGCCCCGACACCATGACCATCGTCATGGACGCTCCCGCCAAGGTGTTCAACGATTCGCTTCCCGACATCGTGATCGACGGTGGCGGGAAGATCGCGCTCAGCGGGGCGGGCCGCACGCGCATCCTCTACATGAACACCTGCGATCCGGTGCAGCATTGGACCACCAGCCACTGCCAGGACCAGGACCATCCGCGGTTGACCGTCAGGAACCTGACCTTCGTGGACGGCAATTCCGAATCGGAGTCGGAATTCGACGGTGGCGGCGCGATCTGGGTGCGCGGAGGGCGCTTCAAGATCGCCCATTGCCGGTTCTTCCGCAACGTCTGCGCGAAGCTCGGGCCCGATGTGGGAGGCGGAGCGGTCCGGGTGTTCAGCCAGTACCGGAACCTGCCCGTGCACGTGGTCAATTCCACCTTTGGAGAGCAAGGCGAAGGCAACGTGGGAGCCAATGGCGGGGCGCTTTCCAGCATCGGGGTGAACTGGTCGATCTGGAACAGCCTGTTCGTGGGGAACGAAGCGGTGGGCAACGGGGGCAATCCCCAGGACAAGGGCACACCCGGCGGCGGGTCGGGCGGAGCCATCTACAACGACGGCAACACCCTGACGTTGTCCATCTGCGGGTCGCGGTTCGAGAAGAACAAGGTGAACGCCTACGGTGCGGCGATCTTCTTCGTGAGCAACAACCACGACGGACTCGTTCGCATGACCGACTCGCGTGTTTCGGGCAACATCGGCGGGTCGTGGCACAATCTGCCCGGGATCGCCATGCACCCCGACACCCGTTTGGATACCGCCAACATCGTTCTGGAACACGACCCGTAGGCCGATCTCAACGGCGCAGGAAGCGGAACGATCCGGCCAGCGTGAGCAGCAGGAAGGCCAACGGCAGGTGCCGCAGGGGTTCGGTGAATCCGAACACGGCGCCGATCCCCACCAGCGGGAATGCCGCCGACGCGGCGACGTAGATCCATTTTCCCACAGGGTGTTCGTTCTCGATCCACAGCGAGGACGCGATGGACGACGCCAACAGGGTTCCGCCGACAAGAATCGACAGGATCGATCCGGTGGCGAAGATCGACAGGCACGACAGGACGCCCAGCGCGAACACACCCCCCACGAAGAACGCCGACAACTTGTCGTCGCGGTGCAAAAGCCGTCGTGTCTGGGAATCGGTCCACAAGAGGAAATTCCCGAATCCGGGCGCCACCCAGGTCCACATGACGAACACGAAGTACAGGAACACCGCCGCCGTTGCCAGAGCGCCCATCCAACCGCCCTGCACGCGGCTCAGCAGTTGCATGGCCACCAACAGCCCGATCACCACCATGGTCTGGCGTCCGCGGGACAATCCGGCCAGCAGCCGGGTCCAAGCCAGGTAGGCGCGGTAGGGGAGGTTCCGGGCCCGCAGGCTTTCCAGAAGACCCGCACGCGCTCCGGGGTGGGTGGGGTCGATCCGCAGGCTTTCGCGGAACTGTTCCTGGGCCGCGCGATGGTCGCCTTGGCGCAGGAGGGTCCAGCCCAGGGCAGAATGCCCGGTGGCGCTTTCGGGGTCGATCGACAGAAGTTGACTAGCCGCCCCGCGGCTCTCCTCGTGGTCGCCCTTCACCGAGCGCACCACCGACAGAAGGTGCAATGCCTCGGCGTGGTTGGCGTCCAGGGCCAGCGCCTGGCGCAGGCTGGATTCCATCTGTTCCCAGTCCTGCGAGACGCAGGCGCAGCGCGCCAGGGCCACATGGTTTTCTTCGTCGGATGGATCCATCTGGATGGCCGTCATGGCCGACCGCAACGCGTCGCGGTTGCGACCTTGGGCCAGATCGATGCGGCTTTGCAGGCGGAACAGGTCGGGCTCGGGGCCTTCCTGGGCGAACAGCCTCGACAACGTGGCGCGAGCCTGGGGGTACTGGTCGGTTCCCAGCTGGCAGATCGCCAACGCGCGCAAATGGGCCGGATCGTCGGGGTGCTCCGACAGGATCCGCTGGATCCAGACCTGGGCTTCTTCCCAGCGACCCTGTTGCAGAAGCTGCGTGGTGCGGATCCAGGCGGCTCGGCTGCGCGACTGGGCGGAATCGGTGGTTTCCAGGTCGCTCATTTGCGCATCCCCAGGTGTTGCAGGATATCGTCGTACTGGCCGTCGTGGTTGGCGTGCAGCGCGTAGTTGCGGGCCGTCTCGAACCACCCTTTGGTGGACGGCGTGGTCTTGGCCAATGCCTCCAGCAGGTGCGATGTGGCGATGGGCGCGGGAGGCTTTCCGCTCTTGATGGAATCGGACAAGACCACGTCGCAGGCGCGTTCCACCACGGCCTTGAGGTCGGCTCCGGAAAGCCCGTCGGATTTCTTGGCGATCTTCCTGAAGTCCACGTCCTTTTGGGGGCGGTCGCGCAGCTGGATCCGCAAGATGGCCTCGCGTCCCGATTCGTCCGGGGGCGGTGCGAACAAGATCCGGTCGAACCGGCCGGGCCGACGGAACGCGGGATCCAGGTGCCACGGGCTGTTGGTGGCCCCGAACACCAGCACGCCTTCGTTGGAGGCGGTGGATCCGTCCAGTTCGGACAGGAATTGGTTGATGGTCGTGCGTCCGGCGGAACGGCGCATGTCGTGGCGGTCGGCGGCCAGGGCGTCGATCTCGTCGAAGTAGAGCACCGTGGGCGCCATCTCGCGGGCCTTCTGGAACAGGGCGTGGAGGTTCTTCTCCGAATTGCCCATCCACATGTCGAGGATCTCGTGGATCCCGACTTCCATCCAGCGGGCGGAGATCTCGCCCGCGATGGCCTTGGCCAGGAGCGATTTGCCGCAGCCGGGAGGCCCGTACAGGAGGATGCCGCCCCCCGCCTGCCTGCCGTACTGCTTGTACAGTTCGGGGTGCTGGAGCGGATGCAGGATCCGGCGACGGATGTCCTCCTTCACGGAGTCCAGCCCACCGACGTCGGAAAACGTCACCTGCGGGCGCGATCCGGTCTTTCGTTCGACATCGGCCAGCATCGCGTCGATATCGTCGACAACAGGCGAAGGAATCGCCGCGTCGGGATTCCCCGAAGACGGCACGCGCACCGGCGCCACAGGCGATACCGGCGATTCTCCGGAAAGTCGGCGACGGATTCCGTCCAGGTCGGACCTTCCTTGCACGATCCAGGGATCGGAGGGCGCGAGCCGTTCCAGGGCGTCGAGGGCCCGACGCGCGTTCTCGAGGTTGAACGCCTCGAGTTCGGCTTGGGCCAACAGCTTGAGCAGCGGTGCGTTGTCGGGACTGAGTCGGGAAGCTTCCCGCAAGGAATCGAGATCCATGGGAGGAAAAGGTACCTGTCCATCCCCGGAGAGCGGGGGAGGAACAGCGACCCGATTCCGGACCCGACCTGGAGCGATGGTCAGGGCAGGACGATGCTTCCCGAGACCGGCACGCCGTCGATCCGCCCCTTCCACACCAACGGGGAGCCTTTCCACTGGCGAAGATCCACCGTCGCAAGTCGACCCGCGCCCTTCTGGGCGACCAGACGGGTTCCGTCCAACCGGAAGATTTCCAGCGAAGCGCTCGTCGCGTCGCCGGCGTCGAGCACGAAGGATCCGTTCTGGATGGAACTCTTCCAGCGAACCGCACGGAAGCCGTCGTTCCCCCGGACGCCGACGCGCCACGGCGCATCGATCCAGGTGATGCGGGTGTCCCTGAACTTGCAGGGAACGGAATCGGTCTCCGCGCAATAGAATCCCCTCGACAAGATCGTCGGCCTGCCTTGGGAGTCGTAGGTGTATTGTTTGCGCTCCGTGCTGGCCCAGGGGTCGGTGTCGGATTCCCGATTGGCGAAGTCGATGCGCGCGAGCCGGCCTTCCGCGTCGTAGAAGAACGACCTGCGGACCATGCTCGTGGATGTCATCCCACCGTATTCGAACTGGTTCAGGGATACTTCTTCCACGACACGGTCGGATCCGTCGCGCATCCATTCCAATTTTGCCAGGTACCCATCGCCCGAGTCCGTCTTGGACACGAGTCCGCCTGCCGCGTTCCAGGAATAGGTCGTGTGCAGCATTCCTTCGCCTTGGGCGGTGGATGTCGTGCTGGCCACAAGCTTGCCGTCCTTCCACCAGTAGTTGGAGCGCAGCGAAGGCACGAGCGAATCGCCGATGATCTTCCATTTCAGCGAAGAGATCGGTGCGCCGTCGTCGGCGCGTTCCATCTCGTCCCGAATCGTCGTCACCCATCCCGTCGATCTCTGGATGGAAGAATCCCTCCAGGCGACGAACCCGGAAGGATGTCGTTGTTCGCGCACCTTCTGGATCACCCATCCATCCAGGAAGATGTTCCTGGTGCGTATTTCGTAGACCGCCACACCCGACGAATCCGATCCGGACAAGGTGCCCATCTGGGTCCAGATTCCGTCCACCAGGCTCCAATGCTCCACGGAGCTGGCCAAGGAGCGGCCTTTGCGGTTGGCTTCGGGATCCACTCCGAGCAACACGACGCGGGTGGCGGTGTTTGCCACGATCAGTTGCCGCCCCGAATAGGAGTGTTCCTCGACGAGCGATCGAGCGATCGGGTCCCATCCGAAGAGCGCGGTGTCGGAACTCGAATCGGGTTCGTAGTGTCTCACGAACCGGATCGTATCCGATTTCACCATCCAGTGTTCTGGCTCCGGGGCGACGGGTGCGGTGGTGACCTCCGGCGACAGATTCCAGTCGGGCACGTAGACGATGGGGAATCCTGAGCAGAGCGAGGCGGCAAGATGCAGGGCGGCGAGCATGGGAATGTCCTGGGTGTGTGGATGCGTGCGCTAGAAGCTAATTGATCCCGCCGGATTTTTGGGGCGGGAGGGGGCTGTGCCGGGCGTTGCCTTGCGGGGCAACGGAATCGCGATCGTGCGCGATGCGGCGAGCTTGCCGCCGAAGTAACCTGGGAAGGAGCGACAGGGTCTTCACGTCCCCGTCCATTCCCGGTGTTCCCGCCACGATTGGAGAAGAGCTTCCCATGACAACCTTCCCGCCAAACCGTTTTCTGTCCCGCATTGCCTGCGGACTCCTCGCCAGCGCCGGCATCGGAGGTGCCGCCAAACCGTGGACGCTTCCGCATTACGCTTCCGCGACCGACACGCCATACAGCGTGCATCTCAAGACGAAAATCGTCTACGGCCTTGGTGCGACCGAGGTGCATGGCGACAAGGAATTGTTGATGGACGCCTACGTCCCGACCGGCCCCGGATTGTCGAACTCCCGCAAGGGGGCGATCGTCTTCATGCATCCCGGGTCGTTCCGCAAAGGGGGGCGTGCCAGCATGGCCGACGCATGCATGTACCTCGCGCGCCTGGGCGTGGTCGCCTTCACCATCGACTACCGCATGGAGCCGGATTCGCCAATGGTGGAAATTTCCGCTTGGCAGCAGGCGAACATCGAAAGTCTGCTGCCGCCGACGAAACCCCGATCCGAATCGCTTTTGCGTGCGGCGACCGCGGCGTTCATCGATGCCAAGGCCGCGTTGCGGTACGTGCATGCCCATGCGGCGGAGATCGGGATCGACACCGCGAACATCTTTCTCGGAGGAGGTTCGGCGGGAGCGGTCGCTGCGCTGACAGCCGGAGTGACACCTTCGGATTTGTACGTGTCCGATGTGATCGGAGCACCCATCCGACCCGAAAACCATCCCGAAGCATCCATGTCCGTGCGCGGCATCGTGAACTGGTCCGGGGGCCTGTACGCTGAATTGCGCCACCTGGGTGCGGAAGATCCCCCGATCATGAACTACCACGGGGATCTGGACGGGATCGTTTACCTGGAAGAAGCGATACGGATCGCGAATCGGTGCGAACAGGTGGGTTTGGACAGCTGCGAACTGCACAGGGCCCGCGATAGTGCGCATCTGCCCGACGCTGGAGCCCCTGCGGGCGATTTCCATTCCGTGATGACGAGTTTCGTGATGCGCAACATCGTGTCGCCGCAGGTGGGTACGGCCGGCGTACCAGGCATATCAGATCGCCCCCGATGGACCCTTGGCCCGAACGGATCGCTGGTCCTGGCCGGATTGCCGGAATCCGTCAGAAGGTTGGAATGTGTCGGTCTGGATGGTCGGTCGTTCGCCATGGAGGGTTCTGGACGCGGCGGAGTCTGGACGATCCGCCCCGAGGCCGGGCTCTCGCAAGGGGTCGTGGTTCGGGCAGGGCTGGCCGACGGACAGGTGCGCAGTTGGATCGTGCCCATCGTCCGGTAGCCCTGGAAAGATCCGCGTGTTGCCTGTTTTGACCGGAAAATCTGCAGGATTTCTTCATGGAACGCCTGAATTCAGGATGGCTGTTGCCTTTTACGGCAACGAAATCCTGCAGGGAAGGGGTGTGTCCGTCGCGATGCGGGTGTATCGTTGAACCAGCGATGCACCTGTTCGAACACACCGATTACCGGGCCTGGCTCAAGGAAAGGGCCGAGGAACTCAAGGCCGAAAAGCCGTACTTTTCGTACCGGTTCATCGGGGCCAAGCTGGGCGTGAACGCGGGACTGGTGGCACGGATCTTCAATGGCCAGGCCCACGCGAGCCTCAAGCACCTGGCGCCGTTGGGCAAGCTCTATGGCCTGGCGGGCGTGGAACTGGAATACTTCGAGGAGCTGGTCCGGTTCGGCCGGGCCAAGACCCAAGGCGAATGGGACCGCCATTTCGCGCGCATGCAGGCCATCCGAGGCGAGCGGTTCCGCACCGTGGCCGACGACCAGATCGAGTACTACGCATCGTGGCAGCACAACGCGATGCGCACGTTGCTTTCCATCTTCGCCTTCAAGGGCCACAACTACAAGCGGTTGGGAAGTCAGCTGGTCCCGCCGCTTTCGGCCGAACAGACCAAGGAGTCGCTGGAGCTTCTGGAAGCCCTGGGGTTGGTGGAGATTGGCTCCGACGGATTCTACCGGGTCGTGGACAAGTTCATCTCCACCGGCGACAAGTGGAAGGCCAGCATGATCGCGCGGTTCCAGAAGGAAATGGTTCGACTGTCGGGAGAGGCGATCGAATCCGTCCCCAAGGAGCTGCGCGACGTGTCCAGCCTGACGCTGCCGTTTTCCCGATCCATGATGGACACCGCCCGCGAACGGCTCAAGGCGTTCCGACAGGAAATGCTCGCGTTGTCCAGGGAGTGCGACCAGGAAGACTGCGTGTACCAGCTCAACCTCCAGTTCTTCCCGCTGGCGTTCGTCCGATCGATCCCGGGAGGCGACGCGTGAAGAGGCGTTCCATCCTTTTCATGGCCGCGTTTGTCGCGCTTGTGGCGTTTTCGGGCTGCGCCGACGAACGGCTCGCGGGCAAAGGGGCCGCCAGCGAAACCACCAACGGGATCGTGCTGGAAGGCCGTCTGCTGGGGCCGGACGGATCGGGCGCGGCGCGCGCGGTGGTGGTGCTTTCCGCTCCCGAGTCGGATTCCGTCTTCAGCCGCGACGTGACCGACGATTCGGGTTCCTATTCGCTGCGGGCTCCGGGACCGGGAAGGTTCGTGGTGCGCACGGTGTCGGACAGTCTCGGGATCTCCCGCTGGCTCAGCGTCGGCAGGCTTGGTCGGCAGGTGGTGGAACCTCTGAAGCAATCCAGGCTGCATCGGCTGGGCGGAACGATCGTCCCGCGGGACAGCGGGCTTCCCGCGCCGGAGTTCCTGGTGGTCCGCGTGCCGGGAATGGTCGGGGTGGCCCGCGTGAGGCAGAATCTGACGTGGGTGTTCGACGGCGTGCCCGAAGGCTGGCACCTGGTGCGCGTGGTCGATTCTTCCGGAAGGGTCCTGGGCGAAGCGATGGCGTCCACCTACGAAGCCTCCGACGTCACCGCGAATCCGGGGACTGGAAGCCGGGTCGCGATCTCGGATCGGGTGTCCACCCTGCTCGACGACTTCGAGGCCGACGAAGGCCAGGGGCGCCTGACGCGCCTGCTGGACGGCGCCTGGTGGGGACGCTGGAACGACACGAGCGCCCAGTACGACAGCGCCTGCACCTGGGCGGGGACAACGGGGTTGGCGACTGCCGATAGCGCCTGGAGCGGCAGGAGCCTGGTGGCCGACATGCGGGTGGGCTCGCCGATTTCCGGACATCCGGAACTGGTCCGGTCGGCGGGATTGCAGCTCAAGATCGGTGGACGCGAGGACCTGGACAGCCAGTCGGTTTGGTTCGATCTCGCGCGGTTCGACAGCGTCGTGTTCATGGCCAAGGGGAATTCCACGGTGGCCTTGCATCTGGTGGCGCGCTCCCGGCACGACCGCTCGCTCAAAGGGAATTTCCGGATCGAGTTCCAACCGACGTCCGAGTGGCGGCGGTTCGCCTTCGCGCCCGACCATTTCCTGGCCGACTCCGGCCTGGCGTGGGACGCCTCCGACATCCGCGAACTGCGTTGGGTCGTGCGGCAATCCGCCCGATTGCGGCTCGACGACATCGAACTGGTCGGTGTGCGGCCGTCCCAGCTCCTGCGCCGCTAGAGACGCGGCGAAGACCCACCGACACCAAAATCCGTCATCCACCCGTTGATCGTCCGGATTCGGACGCGAAGGAGAGATCATGTCCAGGAAGATCGCGGCATTGCCGCTTGCGATGGTCGTGTTCGCCATTCCGGCCACCGCCGCGAAGCTTGGCGTGGAACGCGAACGCATGGTGAACCTGTCGGGGAAGGGCGACGTGTGGAACCTCTTCGACGAACAGGTCGCGGCCGGCGACCCCAAGGCGGGATCCGGCGGCAGGCCCACCACCGAATACACCAACGGGTGGATCAAGGCCGCGCTGTACTACCCCATCGAGGGAGTGGTCGATCTGGGCGTGGAGCACGACCTCACGGACGTCTGGTTCTACGACATCAACGGATCCGACAGCATCCGTGTGTCCTGCGGCGACGGCAACCTCTGGACGACCATGATCGATCGCGCCACATCGGGTTACAATGCCTGGGTCGGTGGCGCCGCGGCGTGCACGGGGCGGTACGTCAAGATCCGTCTCAAGAGCCCCACCAGCGCCGTCACCGAGATGGTCCTGTACGGGACCGCGAAGGGGGTTCCGGTCCCGTTGCCGGTTCCTGTCAGGACGCCCAAGCCCACCATGGGGGAGCTCATGGGGGTCAACGGATTCATCGACGACGATCGCGACCTGCTGGCGGCGGTGGGGAACATCAGGGAATACCACTCGTGGCAGTGGGACGACGGGAACGGCGACCCCGCGACTCCGGCCTATCCGGCAAACCGGTTCGGCTGGAATCCCAGCTGGGTGCGCGGCACCGGGTGGGGATGGAACTTCGACGAGTACTACCAGGATCTGTCGAGCAAGGGGATTTCCATGCAGCCCGTCTTCCAGGGATCCCCGGCTTGGATGTTCGGCAAGGCGGTGGGCGATTCGCTCAAGCCCTTCCCGTTGGGGCGCGATTCGACCCTTCCCGCCTCCTACCTGGAGCACGCGGACTACATGTTCCAGTTCGCGGCGCGGTTCGGAAGGACCAGGGTTCCCGGCGCCGACCTGAGGGTGGACGCCCTGAATGCTGCCACATCCGGTGCGGGCAGCGTCGATTGGATGGAGCCATGGAACGAACCCGACAAGGATTGGAAGGGCCTTACGGGGTACTTTTCTCCTCACGTGCTGGCGGCCATGTCCAGCGCCGACTACGACGGCGACCAGGGGCGCATGGGATCCAATGTGGGGGTGAAGAACGCCGACCCGACCATGAAGATGGCGCTGCCGGGACTGATCGGGATCGTCCCGGAATATGTCAAGTCCATGAAATTCTGGGCCGACGTCCATCGCGGCGGGGTGTTCCCCGCCGACGCCCTGAACTTCCACCACTACTGCACCGACGGTGGCGGGCAGGGGGCCGGCGTGGCCACCACCGGCATCAGTCCGGAATCCGACGGTCTGCGCGCCAAGCTCGAGGCCGTGGCCGCCTGGCGCGACCGGCATCTTCCGGGCAAGGAACTGTGGTTGTCGGAATTTGGCTGGGACACCCACCAGGGGTCGGTCTTCAGGGCGCCCGCGACGGCCGGCAACGACGGCTACGAGATGCAGGCGCGGTGGCTGGTGCGCGCCTACCTGGAGATCGCCGCGTCGGGGTTCCAGAAGGCGCACATGTTCATGCTGCGCGACACGTGGGATTCCAGCCCCGGCACCTTCGCGACGTCGGGACTGGTGCACGACAAACACGACACGCTTTCGCCCAAGTACGCCAAGAAGGTATCGTGGTGGTACGTGAACACGCTTCACAAGCGCTTGGGCAACTACAGGTTCGAGTCCGATATGACCGCTGGGAGCGTCAAGGTCTACAAGTTCAGGCACGCGACGGATTCCGACAGCATGGCCTACGTGGTCTGGAACCCCGACGACAAGGCGGCGGCCGCCTCGTTCGCGCTGCCCGGCGCGGTGGCGGGCAGCCTGCGCGAGATCCGTTTCGCCCAGGGCGAAGCGTTGGGAACGGAAGGAGGATCGGGCGTGCTGGGCGGGCCGTACACGATCGCCGCCCTGGACGGCCGACCGGTCATGCTGTTCGGCAAGGACCACGCCTCGTCGACGGCTCCGAGGCGGGCTCGTCCGACGGCCATCGACGTCGACCGGTTCGGGATCGACGGACGCCGCGCGCGTCCCGAAGGAGGGCGTGGACGGATTCTGCCACCCGCCCCGGTCTTCGCCAGGTAAGGACCCGCTCCCGCCCCGGTCGCCGCGGACCCGACTACCGCTTGGAGAATCCCTTCTTCCGGCGGTTGGGGCCGTTGTGGTCGTCCACGTAGCGCGACAGCAGCCACCAGGTGGCCCACCCGATGAACCCGAGGCCCGCGATTCCCAGCGCGTAGCCGACACCCTTGTTCATGCCGCCGAGCATCGCCGAGTATTCCGACATGCCCCCCACTCCGGCCAGGAGGTTCAGGGGCAGGAACACCAGGTTGATGATCGTCAGGTTCTTCAACAGGACGTTCATGTTGTTGTTCATGATGCCCGAACGCGCCTCGACCATGCCGGCCAGGACCGACTCGTAGATCTCGGTCAATTTCCGGCATTGCTCGTGGTCGATCTGCAGGTCTTCCAGGTAGTCCAGGTCGTCGCGCACGGGCGCGAGCTTCTCCGGGTTGGCCTGGATCTTCCGGATCACCGCGCCGTCCGATTCGAGCGCGTTGAGGTAGTAGATCAGGCTTTCGCTCAGGCTGAACATGTTCAGCATGAGCTTGTTGTCCATCGAGCTTTCGATCTTCCCCTGCAGTTCGCGCGAGATCATCTTGATCACCTTGAGGTGCTCGAAGTAGTGCTGCACCGTGTGGTGCAGCATCCTCAGCAGGAACGCGGCGAAGGTGGTGGCGTCGGCGAACTCGTGTCCCATGACCGGGTAGTGGTCGTCGCTCATGACCACGATCATGCAGCGTCGGCGGATGAACACGCCCATGGATGCCACGTTGAACAGGATCCGTTTGTCGCTGCGCGTGCTGGTGGGACGCTTCCAGAACAGGCTCATCGTGTCGCCCACGAACTCCACGCGCGGAATCTCGTCGGCGTCAAGGGCCGCTTCCAGGCTGTGGCGGTCGATTCCCCAGCGCTCGCCGAGCTCGAGTTGTTCGTCCTTGTCCGGCGCGGTGTAGTAGAACACGGTGGCTTCCGATTCCGGGGTTTCGACGGGGCCATTGGGGCCGATTGTCAGGAATCTGCGCATCCGTGGTTCTCCATGAACTGTGATGGGAGTGCAGGCAAAGATGCTCACGACCCGGATCCGTCGCACGGAGGATTTTTCCGGACCGGATTTCGAGCCTGTTTCACGGGATTCGTCCCGGTCCCTGCGATCGGCGCGAAGCGGATCGATCCGCCATCCGATCCTAGATGGGCGACAGACTGGAGGGGGGCTCGTTGATCTCGAGCCAGAATTCCCGCAGGCGTCTCGCCGTGTCCACCAGATCCTCGAAGCTCGAGGGCTTGCGCACGAAGGCGTTGGCTCCACCGTGGTAGCCCTTCAGGAGGTCGGTGTCTTCCCGCGACGAACTGAACAGCACCACCGGGATCGTCCGTGTGAGCGGGTTCTCCCGGATCCCCCGGAGCACGTCGAATCCATCCATTCCCGGCATCTTCACGTCCAGCAGGACCAGGGACGGCATCCGGGAAAGGGCGTCGGGGGCGGACGCGACCTCGACGAGCCAGGCGAGCGCGTCCTTCCCGTTGGGCTTGACGGTGACGGGGCGGTTCATTCCGGAACGCTTCAGAGCCATCAAGGTCAGGTCGATGTCCGAGGGGCTGTCGTCCACCAGGAGGATCGAGGGGGTTCGGGTTCCAAGCCTGGAATCGGGCATCTTGGCCATGGATCGAATTGTCCCATAGCCGAGGCCGTCCTGGCAACCGCCTGGACTCGAGCCCGGAGCGCGTCCCGCGAACCCAGGATCAATGCTTGACGGAAACGGGGTGCCCTTTGGAGGTCAGGAAAAACGCCACGAGCTTGACGTCTTCCTTGCCCAGGGCCGTGCCTTCGTGTGGCGTGCCCACCACTTCGGCGAAGGCTTCGCCCGGGGAGTAGACCCGTTTGACGGAATCCGCGCCGGTCACCTGCAGCTTGCCGGACAGCACGTAGGCGAACCCGGAGTGGGCGTGGGAATGCCATCCGGTCGTGGCCCCCGCCGGAATGGTCACCTCGATCCCGGAAACCTCCCCCGAGTCGGTCGGGAACGACAGCGGCCTGCCTTCGGAGGTGGTGGCGCTCTTCAGGAGCGGTTTGACGGAAACCGACTTGGAATAGGCTTCGGGACCGGCCCAGAGCAGGGCGGGCAGCGCGAGGGCGAGGGCGATCAAGGTGCGTGGCGGGTGGTTCATGGGTTCCTCCGGTACCGGGTCGTCGGCGCGCGACGACGGAATTCGACCACGCGAATCTAGTTCGTCGCCGTGGCGCCGCTGCCGGACGTGGCGATCGGATTGGCATCTTTTGGGGCATCGTGGAAATCGAAGCCGTCGGCACCATGCGCACCTGCTTTCCGGAAAAGTTCGGGATCCCCCGCCAGAGCGGTCTCGCGCCCTTGGCGCGCGGGGTCCTGCGGTTTTCTCCGTCGAACCCTCCCGCCGTCTGGCGCGACGCGATGCGCGGCCTGGAAGGATTCACGCACGCGTGGACGACCTTCGTGTTCCACCAGGCGCTCCAGGACGGCTGGAAAAGCCTTGTGCGTCCCCCTCGACTGGGGGGCAAGGAAAAGATGGGGGTGTGGGCGACGCGTTCGCCGCATCGCCCCAATTTCCTGGGATTGTCGCTCCTGGAGATCGAATCGATCGACTTCGACGAGCCGTCCATCCTGTTCCGGGGCGTGGACCTGCTGGACGGAACCCCGGTCCTGGACATCCGCCCCTACCATCCCGACCACGACCTTCCCAAGTCGGCTTCGCGCGACGGCTGGATCGCCCATGCGCCGCAGCCGCGCGCATTGGTGGATTGGAGCCCGCAGGCCCTGGAAGAGATCCCGACGGCCGCCGCCCGGACGGTTCCCGGCATGCCCGCCTACGATACCCACGAAGTCCGCGCCCTGGTGGAATCGCTCGTGTCGCTGGATCCGCGTCCGGGGCACCTGCGCGGCGGAACCGGCGATTGGGCCATGCGCCTCCTGGGTTTCGATGTCAAATTCCGTATGGATTCGGACCGCGCGACCATCCTCTCGCTGGAGTGACCCGGGCGACGCGCGCGACGGACTTGGATCGTTCCGGCGACCGTGTCTAGATTTGTCCTGGTGGTTGCTCGCATCGTCCCTGTCCACGAAGAGGTCGATTCCCAAATGCCCCGTCCCATCCTTCGTCGCGCGCCCGGCATCATCGGGTCTTCGTTGTTCATCCTGATCGCCGCAGGGTGCGAACCCACCTACTACGCCGGAGAACCGCCCGCCGACGCGGTTCTCGAGGTGCGCAGCGTGCGCATCGACACGACCTACGACGGCATGGACCGCCGGACCGTGCGGGTGGTGGTCGAATCGAAATGGGAAATCGACCAAGCCGATTTCCGATCGCGCCAGTACCATTACGGGCTCGTGTTCGAACATGGGGTCGGGGTGACGGATTCGGGATGGATGTGGACGCCCAAACCGACGACCCGAAGGATCGCCAACGCGGTGGATTCGCTGCGCGACACCTTGTCGTGCGCCGCCGAGCCCTGCTACTGGCCCGATCCCCGCGTGCACGTGCTGACCGAGCTGCGACCGGGACATTTTCTGTCGGTGGCGAGGGGAACGGTCCGTCTGCCAGCGGGGACCTACCCGTGATCGCCGCGATGCTGGCGCTTCTGGGTGCATTGGGGGCTTCGGGCGATCGGGACTCGCCGGTGGCGCAGGCCAGCCTGTTCGCGGGGCCCCGGGTGGGCGAGGTGCTGGGGTATCCGCTCTGGTTCGAGCTGGGAAGCGAGCTGGATGTCCTGGGCGGGCTGTTGCGGTTCGATGCCTCGATGCCGGTCGTTCTGGATCCCGACCTCAGGATGGATTCCGGGCAGACGCGTCCGGATCCCACTCGTCTGGCCTTCACCGCGGCGGCGGGCAAGACCTGGCGCAAGGACCGGCGTTGGCTATCCGTGGGTGGCGGCTGGATGTGGGCACGTGCCGACGAGCTCCGGACGGTGCCGGAATCCAGAGAGGTCATGGTGCAGGACAGCCTCGGGCTCCGGTCGGAGAATTGGGACCGCTCGCCTTACGTGACGGACGCCGGCAAGGGATGGGTCTGGAACGAACCCGTGTCCAGGAACGGCCCCTACTTCTTCGGCGAGATCGGCACCGGCGGTGAATCCGTCGGGCTCGGCCTCAAACTGGAATACCGCTTCGCCCTGCAAGCGGGCCTGAACCTGCGGGTGCGGTTCGATCTGTTCTGATCCAGCGCCGGGCTGTGGGGGGATCGCCTATTCGCGCTCGAGGCCCACGTCGCGGACCACCATCGGCGATCGACCTTCGAAGCGGACGATCGCGATGCCGAGTCCCCGCAATCCGCTTGGCGTGGCGGGAACGGGGGATGCGGCGTCGAGCCATTGTTCCTCGCGCGCGAGCATCTTCCCGTCGGGGCGCATCCAGGTGACGGTGGCCTTGGTCGCGCCCGCGCGCCCTTGCCGGTTTTTGCCAGCGGTCCTGTAGACGACCGGATCGCCGGCGAGTTCGTTGAGATACATCTCGAGGTTGGTGTAGCCGTCGGGGGACAGGTCGGTCCCGTTTCGATCGCTCGGGTCGTCGATCTTCAGGCCATGGGCCGTCTCCCAGGCGTCGGGCATCCCGTCCCGGTCGGAATCCTTTGGGGCGGCGCCCGATGCGAGTCTTCCCACGTTGCCGGGCAGGCCCAGCGCGGATTCGTTGGCGATCAGCTTTCCTTTCTTCCCCAGCGAGGTCAGCTCGTCCACGATGTACTTGTCGACTTGGTCGCGTGCCGGTTTGGATGCGCCCACGCTCCCGACCACCTTGCGGTAGGCCTCCTCGGCGGAGGTCTGCGACGGGATGACCGGATGCGCCTTGGGCGCGCCGCGGAATCCCGAATACGAGGACACGCGGGTGGCGCCATCGAAGACGGAAACCGCCGCGGGGGTGCCGTCGAGGGTGCCGTCGAGGTCGTAGTCCAGCATGTTGTTCTTCTGGTACACCTGGAAGGTCTCGGTCGACCGCACGAACGCCGCGGTCCCGCCTGTCGACGGGCCCTTGATGAAGTAGTTGTCTTCGATCGCCGCCCACGAATCGCCCGCCGATCCGCCCATGATGCAACCGCCGCCACCGCCCCAGTTGTAGACCACGTTGTTCACGAACTGGTTGAGCCCCTTGACCTTGGGGTTGCGGGTCTTGTTGTCGATGTAGAGGTTGCCAAAAAGCGTCACCCCACCGTCGGTCTGGACCAGGCCGCCGCAGGAGTGGGTTTCCAGCCCTTGCCCGATGATGGAATTCTGGATGGTGATGTCGCCGGGTTCGATCCCCTTGCCGTCCCAGCTGATGGAGAACGTCTCGTCGCGCCCCCAGTACACGGACATGTGGTCGAAGACCATGTCGGAGCCGTTGGCCACACCCGCCGCGTCCTTGCCCGAACTGCCGCCGATCCCCATCCGGATCCGCAGATGGCGGACGACGAGATTGCTCGCCCCCGAGAACGACACGCGGTCGCCGTAGATCATGATGCCGTCGCCTGGAGCGGTATGGCCCGCGATCGTGGAGTTCCCGCTGAAGATCAAGGTCGACTGGAGCTCGATGATTCCCGACACGTCGAACACGACGATGCGCCCGGGCTTGCCCACCGCATCGCGCAAGGATCCCGGTCCCGCGTCGTTCAGGTTGGTCACATGGTAGACCTCTCCGCCGCGCCCGCCGGTGGTGTGGCGCCCGAACCCCACGGCCGTCGGGAACGCCAGCAATTCGCCGGCTTGGGCACCCACGCAAGCCCCGACAAGGAGCATGGTCAGAAAACGGGATCGGTTCATCGAAGACCTCGGAACGAAACGGTGCTGTCCGCAGCCGCAAGGAAGCGGTGTGTCCCGACTGGGGGAGTTCCCGCTTTGGTGCCGCTCGACGGAATCAAAGGGGAATCTAGGGAGCGGATTCGTTCCATGAAGGGCGATGTCCCAAACGGCGTTGTCTGCACCGGCGAAATCCGTTGAAGATCGATCATTCGAATGTGGGCTTCCGCAACACGATCGCCGATTCTGCGAAGCGGGTCGTTCCCATGCCGGGCGCACAGTCCAGGATACCTTGGCTTCGGTGCTGCAGCCGTCCAACCGGGTCGTGAAAACGATCTCCTACGACGCCTTGGATCGGGTGCTCCTGGAGTCGTACGGGGTTGGGGCGCGTGAAAACACCGCCTTTTCCTGGGATCAGCATGGATCCAGGAACGACCCCGGACAGCTTCTGGCGGTCACCCGCGGGACCGGGTTGGTGGCGAAGTACACCTACGATCCGAATGCCCGCCGACTGGAACGGAGTGTGGAAAACGCTTCCCTGAGCTACTCTCTGGGTATGTCCGACACCTTCGATGTGGGGGGCGCGATCATACGTCAGCGAATCCCGGGAGGTGCCGGGTTCGGGTTCGGTTACGACGCTTTCCGTCGGCTGCGCTCGATCACCTTCGGGCAGGGCGCCGACTCGGTGCCGGTTCTGTCGGATGCCAGGTATCGCTCCAACGACCTGGTCGATGGCTACCGACTGGGAGCGCGGCTACGGGCGAACTACGGCTACGAGACCCAGCGATCGTTCATGACCACGAACAAGGTGGTGCGTCATCCGGCGGGGAACCCCACCGCGGTGCAGGACACCCTCCTGCTGCAGAAGCTGGAATGGGATGCATCGGGGAATGTGGCGGGGATGCAGCGTCCGATCGGCGACACCTTGGGGTACAGGCATGACCGGCTGGGGCAGTTGCGCGCGACCGCTCGCGCGGGCGGGATGGATTCACTCCAGTACGACGCCAACGGCA
>JAKPQQ010000275.1 GCA_029557215.1 Fibrobacterota bacterium
CACCGGTCCCGAAGCTCAGACCAGTTTGGAGGCCTCTCGAAACCACGGACCGCGCCCCGCGCACCGGCGGACCAGTTGGGGATCCATGGCGCGCACCAGATCGCGGTGGTTGGACGAACACCAGTGGAGCACCACCGCGCCACGAGGAAGATCCCTGACGGGCGAACCGAAGTAGCGCGAGGTCTGGCTGGGCGGGAACTGGTAGAACGTCTCGGTGGACGCGCGCAACGGCGGCTCGGATGCACCGGGATTCGTCCAGCCCAGGTTCACCAACGCCGGCCCCAACGCGAACCGGACCGACGGATCCTGGTCGCATGCCAGCTCCAGGAGCCGCCGGATCCAGGAATGTCCGGGTTCGGCGCCGATCACGGCGTTGTTCAGCTCCTTGCGTCCCCAGACCTCGCGCAAGGCGGATTCGATCCGTCCATGGGGACGCAGAAGCCCCGAGCGGGCGCCGATCCAGGAAACGGCGAACGCGACCACCGACGGGATCATCTTGATGGAAAACCCTTTGGCGACGCGCTCCTGGTCGTGGCGCCACACCCACTCCTCCCCGATCGCGGCACCGCTGGTGGCCACCGAATCGAGCCGGTCGGCGCACAACGTGTCGAAATCCAGGTACCAGCCGCCTTCGGAAGCCAGGATGGCCAGGCGGACCAGGTTGGATCTCCCGGCCGGATAGCTCGCGGGCACGGCCCGGTGCAGAGCGACCAGCCGCTCGCCGAATTCCGGCACGCGCGCGAGGATGGCTTCGGGATCTTCGCGCCTCACCTGTGCGATGGGAAGGATGGATTCCCAATGGGGATTTCCCACGGGTTCCTCGCCCACATGCACGACCACATCCCAACCCGGGTGGCGCGCGACGGCGGATTTCACGGCCAGGGCGAACGGATAGGGAAACCCCTTGCCGCTCCAGACGAAATGGATCTTGTTCGGAATCACGGTGGACGGAAAGATAGGCGCCAGTGGAGGTGATTCCGGACGGCAAGGCGGCGCCGGCGACTCCGATTCGTCTTGTGCGACCGGGGGGCCCGATGGTACGATGCAGCTCACATGATCAGGATGGAAGACGCCTCGTGGGGCATCCGCATCGAGATGCCCGGTCCGCCGAGCCGACAGGAGCTGTCCAAGCTGTTGGACGACCTGCGCAAGACGCTGCCTTCGGCACGGCCGTTCTTCGGGGTCATCCTGGACATGTCGGCGGTGCCGGGGCCCATCAATCCCGAGCTTCGCGACCTGCTCCTGCACGCCGAGCGCCTGTTGCAGACCCGCGGCATGGTCCGGCTCGCCGCCTGCATGTCCAACGGGCTGGCGGCGTCGCAGATCCGGCGCTTGACGTCGGAATCCGGCGTCGGCCCGGGATTGCGGTGCATCGATTCGCGCACGTCCGGGTGGCAACGGGCCGCCGAACACTGGGCGGTGTCGGGCCACGAACCCGAGGATTTCCTTTCGGGTCCGCCCTCCACGACCACCTGACAACTTTCGGCATCGCGCGCCCTTTCCCGGCGATCGACGCGATCTAGTTTTGCCCGCCATGCAACCAGCCGCACGCGTCGGTCGATTCACGGAATCCGTCATCCGGGAGCAGAGCCGCCTGGCCCTGGTCCACGGCGCCATCAACCTGGCGCAGGGGTTCCCCGATTTCGACCCGCCGCCCGAGATCGTGGGCGCCCTGGCCGACGTGCTCGCCA
>JAKPQQ010000012.1 GCA_029557215.1 Fibrobacterota bacterium
CATGACATGCGACGACGCGACCACCTCCCCGGTGCCGATATTGACAGTGCGGGCCGTGAGGGTGAAGGATTCGCCGAGCTTGCCGAGGCACCCCACCACGACGTTGTCGACCGACAGCAGTTTGCCCACTTCCATCGCGCATTCGGTTCCGTCGCAGGCGCCCGAGGCCTGGAAGCCCTGCTCCTTCAGGACCGCCTCCATCTGGGAACGCTCCAGCACGCGGAACTTGCCTGTCTTGTGCAGCTCGTCGGAAAGGGCGTCGGTCACGATCATTGCCGACATGGAGTCGACTCCCTGCCCCACCAGCGACATCACCGCGATGGACTGCCGCTTGGCCGCCTCGGGGATGGAATCGTTCGCGCGAACCGCCGCGCATGGCAGCAGGAACGCGATCCAGGACGCGATAAGGATGTGCCGCATGCGAAACCCTCGAAATGATGGAACGAAAACAAAACCTGTGGGGTATTTCTCGCGACGGGGATCGCACGCCGGGACCGGGACTGGACCTTGCGCTCCATAAGCATATTCGCCGGAGCGAAGCCTCGTCAACGACTTCATTGCCCGATGCGATCTTCGTCACACCCGTTTCGGGAGAACCGCGGCGATCTACCTTTGGTGGTCGTCGTACGCACCTCGTCGCGAACCATCCACGAAGGAATCGCGGACAGGATGCCGAACCAGAGAACCGGAGCTTTTTTTCCCATGATCAACCCACGTCTCGTCCGCGACAATCCCGAACTCCTCAAGGCCGCCTGGGGCCGACGCGGCCTGGAAGCCCCCGTCGACCGTCTGGCGCAGCTCGACGAATCCCGTCGCAGCCTGATCCAGGTCGTCGAGGCCGCCAAGGCAGCGAAGAACGCCGCCTCCGCCGAGGTCGGCAAGCTCAAGCGCGAGGGCAAGGACGCCTCCGAGGCGATCGCCGCAATCAAGACGCGCGGCGACGAGCAGGCCGAGGCCGAAGCGAAGCTGGCCGCATCGGAGAAGGAACTCGAGGACATCCTCATGGGCCTGCCCAACCTCCCGCACGAATCGGTGCCGACGGGCCGTTCCAGCGAAGACAACGTGGTGGCCTCCACCTGGGGCGAGATCAAGGATGCTCCAGCGTGGGCCAAGGACCACCTGCAGGTCGGGGAAGCCCTCAAGCTGTTCGACTTCAAGCGCGGCGCCAAGATCTCCGGCGCGGGCTTTCCCGTGTACACCGGTTGGGGTGCCCGGCTCGAGCGCGCCCTCGTCGCCTGGTTCCTCGACGAACACCGCGCCGCGGGCTTCCTGGAAGTGCAGCCTCCCCACATGGTCAACCGCGCCTCCATGACGGGAACCGGCAACCTGCCCAAGTTCGCCGACCAGCTGTACACATGCCAGGAAGACGACC
>JAKPQQ010000017.1 GCA_029557215.1 Fibrobacterota bacterium
TACGGTGCCGTCGTGGTCAACGGAACCGTCCTGGACGCCAACGGCGATGGTGTCGCCGATTCCATCCGCCTGGTCGCGCCGATGCCCGTGTTCAAGGACGATCCTTCCTACCATCTGTCCTGGTTCAAGGCCTCGGGCGCGAGGGATTCCGTCAAGCCGGCGGCCACCAGCGTGCGTCGCGTCAGCGATTCGATCGTGGTCGCTCCGCTGGCCGGCGTGAACTGGGGGCGTCGCACCGAAATCCCCGCAGGTGTGCGGATCGATTCCGTGGGCGCCATCCTGAGCCACCCCGGAGGCATCGCCACCAACGTGGTGAATCCCATCAAGATCTTCGACGGAATCGCCCCCGTTGCGGATTCCGCTCGGCTTTCGTTCGGAACCGCCGGAGCCTACGACACCTTGCGCGTCTGGGTCAATGAAAACGCGTTCCGTCACATGAACGCCACGGCCACCGACACATGGGTCAAGGTGGGGCGTTCCGCCATCCCTCGCGACGCGACGGTGCTGGATGGCGGCGTGTCGGGACGCGAGATCCTGCTTCTTCTGGCTCCGGGTCACGGGATCCTGCCGAGCGATTCGGCTCGGGTGGCCGGATTGGTGGCCGATGCAGCCCAAAACGGCGCGGCCAATTCGTCGGTCTGGGTGCCCATCCGCTCCAACGCCCAAGGTGGGGCCGCCTTGTTCGATGCCGACGGCGACGGTCGTGCCGATCGCTTGAGCGTGCAGGTCAAGGGTAGCCTCTCCGGGGTCGCCAATGTCCAGATCGACTGGAAGGACCTTTCGGGTGCTCCGGTTTCCCGGACCTGGCCGGTTCCCGCGGCGGTGAGCGGATCGTTCACCGTCGATGCGGGCGCGCTGACCTTCCCCAAGGGAGCCACTTCGTGCCTGGGCGGTGGTTGCTCGGTGACATTCCTGGATGCCGCCGGCAAGACCATCCAGAACTGGTCCCTGATCGACAGCGTGGCCCCGATGGCGCTGCGTGGCCACTATTCGTTCGGGACGCTCACCGACACCCTCTGGGTGAAGTTCAGCGAACCCGTCGCGAGCGTTTCCGATCTTCCCGCATGGCTGGAATGGGGGAGCGCGGGCGCTCCTCTGGGGTTGGTGGGTCACACCACCGTAGGACTGCTGGGAAGCAACGATTCGGCCTACTTCGTGTTGGATGCCGCGTCCAAAGGAATTCCAGCCACCTGCGATTCCATCCGCATGGCCGTCGGGACCGAGGCTGGACGGGTCGTGGATCTGGGTGGCATCAAGCCGGGCGCGCTAAGCCCCTGGGCGCCGGTGGATTTCGGGATTCCGCCCATGATCACGGTGCTGCGCGATCCGACCGGACTTGGAATGGCCACCACGTTGGATGTCGTTCCCGTTCGCGCGGTTCCGGCCGCCGCCTTGGCCTCGATCGCGAGCCTGCGGGTCACCTGGAACAACGCGCAGGGCGCACCGGATTTCCGCGACATCGCGTTCTCGTCGCTGGTGGCCACCGCCACCGGCTGGACCGCGACCTTGCCGGTGCCGTTCGAGTTCGCCGCGACCGCCTGCCCATCGGGAAGTTGCGCAACCGTCGCGACCTCGGCGACCGGCTCCAGGAGCTGGATTCTTCAGGACGGTGTGCCGCCCACTCTGGTTCGCGCCCGGTATCGGTTCTCGGGAATGGGTGTCAACGCCGACACCTTGGTGCTGCGTTCTTCCGAACCCTGGGTCGGCGCGGTTCTCACAAGCTTGGTGCCCTTCGCCTTGACAGGCAAGGCCGCCCCCCAGAACCTTCCCATGGTCTCGTGGTCGGTTTCCGCCGACGGGTTCGAGGCGATCGCGATTCTGGACAGCGTTGGGGCCAGCGAAGTCCAAAAGGACGATTCCGCCCGCTATGTGGGCGGAGCGACCGCTCCGGTCGTGGATGCGTTCGGGAATCGTCCGGGCGACGTTTCGCCTTGGCGGCCCATCGAATTCGGTCTTCGGCCGCTGACCTTGGAGTTGGCCCCGTATCCGCCCCAAGGTGTCCTGAAGAACGTCAGCAGCGATCCTCTGGCCTGGGAGGCGCCGCCGGCGAGCATTCCATCGACCGAAATCCTGGTGCTCGGCACTACCGGGGGAACACTTTCCCCGAATCCGGATCTGTCGCTGCTCAAGACTCCGGAGGGAACGGCTCCGCAGAACAACATGTCACAGGTTCTCGCGGTCCGGGTGCTGCTGAATCGTCCGCTGGAAGGCCAACTCATCATCTACGACAACTTGGGAACCCATGTCGCGGTCGTGGATCTGACGCCCATGAGCAAGGCCTGGCTGGCCGACAGCACCAAGCTGAACGAGTTGCGCGAAGTCTGGATGGTCTGGAACGGCACCGACGGGAAGGGTAAGTTCGCCGCTACGGGGGTGTACCTGTTCCGGGCCATCGTCAAGGTCGACAACGGGGATGGCTCCCACACCTTCAGAAACCTGGTCTGGAAGCTGGGATTCAAGCGCGACACCAAGTAATGTCCACAACGCCCGGGGGGGGATACTCCACCGGGCGTTTTTGTTTGTTGTGGCGGGAGGACATCCTTCGTTTGCACACTGGAGTGTCCGCTCATTTCGATCGTCGATCGAAACGGGGCGCAAAAACCAATTGGTTCGAGTAGTAGACATCACAAGCCATCAGACCCGTTCGGTGCCGAGGATGCTCAGGAGTTCGCCATGATCAATCAATCGCGCAGTCCTCGTCGGATCCGGTTCGTGTCCTGGATCGCCGCGCTGTTCCTGTTCTCGGTTCCCGCGTCGGCCAAGACGATCATGTGGCTGGGGAACTTCTTCCAGCAGGGAGCCTTCCAGAACGGCGATATCGGTGGCGTCGATTCGATCTGGGTGCGCCACTCCGACACGTCGACCAACAACGGCAACGGATACTACCTGGGTGCGGGCAACTTCAAGCTGACCAAGGTCGCCACCGCCTATGTGGATTCCGTGCGGACCCGATCGGCCAAGATCAACTGGTGGTCCATCCCCAACTGGAACGGGAACTTGTACCGCGAGAACCGCTTCCGGATGAACATCACCTACACGAAGTTCAACGGACCCACCGCCACCCCCCGCTACCAGAGGGAAAACGCAGAAACCCAGGAAATGAACGGCCGCTACACGTCGTTTCCCGGGGTGATCGACAGTTGTCTGGACATGGTTCCCGGCGACACGGTCTGGATGTACTGGGGCCTGGGCCAGACCGCCAGCGCCCAGACCAAACCGACCTGCTCCGACCACAATCCCTACCTCAAGACCATCGGAACCATCCATCTTCTGAATCCTTGGCCGGGGCGCACGGCCTATGTGCTGTTCGACAACAAGTGGGTGCCCCTCTACGGCGAGCCCGGGCGTCCGGGGTGGGTGACGGCGACCTTCCATTCCCTCCCTACCGCCGTCGTGGACCAGAAACTGGTCTTCGCCAGCGCCAATCCCGCTGCCGGCCTGGACATCCAATACATGGACATGACGGGGATCGGCGTCGGGTCCAGGACGACGCCGTTCGACATGTCGGCCCTGGCCTCGCCTTGGGAGCGTTGGATCGCTCCGGCGTTGGATGGCACCAACGTCCCCAAGGTGCTGACCACCGCGCCCAAGCTGTCCACGACCCTGATGGTCCAGAAACCCACCTGGGGCGCCAGTGCGATCCGCGTGACCTGGCAGGGCGTTCCGGGTTTGTTCATCGCCCAGTCCACCGCCTATTGCGATTGGTTCGCCATCAGCTTCTACGAAGGGCTGGTCCCCAAATCCATCGTCCTGAACCATCCGTTCCAGGACACGATCGTCGGATCCAAGGGCATCCAGAAGCACCCAGGCGACCTGGCGACCTTCGTCGACTGGATCTCCATTCCGTCGTCCGCGGGTACCGACACGATCTGGCTGGTCACCAGCGGTGCTCCTGTCGCTTCGCCCACCAAACCCACCGGAGCATCGGTCAAGATCTGCAACGAGAAGATCCTCGCCTTCAAGGTCTACGACTATCTCATCAAGGGGCCGTATTTCCCGTTCTCGGAGAAGACGAATTCCGACCACATCAAGGGGATCGTTGGCACCACCCTCGGAGCAGACGGCCTGCCCACCTACACAGGGAAATCCATGTGCGGCACCGGCGACCCCAGGTCGAGCGAATGCACCAATCCGGCCAACGGGCCGAACAATTGGTTCAAGGCGCGTCCCGACAACACCACCGGTTGCCTGCAGCAACCGCTCAAGCTCAATCCGGCGACGGGGCAATACGAATTTTCCAGCGACGCCTATTTCCCGCTGGACACCCTGATCACGGTGGCGCCCTACAACGAGACGCTGGCCCCCAGCCAGAGCCAGTCGCGGGACTTCGGGTTCTGCATGCACGCGAAGTCCACGTTCGAGTACGTGCGCGGTCTCACCTTCTCGTTCCGCGGCGACGACGACG
>JAKPQQ010000034.1 GCA_029557215.1 Fibrobacterota bacterium
ATCTCGTCGGTCCACCGGCCGGTTTCCGTCGCGGCCTCGGGAGGCCGGCTCTGGGTCGCGGATCTCGGCGATCCCGCCGGCTCGGGCACCGGCGAGGTGCGCCGCTACTCCCACGACGGCGCGCTGCAGACGCGGTGCGCCACCGTGAACGGCCCGCGCGCGGTGGTCGTGGATCCGTCGGATCCGGACAGGGCCTGGGTCGCCGACACGGAGAACGGCAGGATGGTACTGTTGGACGGAGCGACGGAAATCGTCTCCACCGCCGGGCTCGGACTGGACCGTCCGGATCTCGTGGCGGTGCACAGGGGGGCGCCTTGAGCCGAACGGACACGACCTTGGGTGGATTCCAGGAGAAGATGGGCAACGCCTGGTCGAACCCCTTTTTCAGGCTGATCGGCGAGCACAAGGATCTGCTGCTCATCGTCGGCGTGATCGGCGTCGTGGTCGTCATGCTGATCCCGGTTCCGGCCTTCATGCTGGACCTGCTCCTGTCGCTCATGATCACGATCGCCCTCGTGATCCTCATGGTCAGCATGTTCATCAAGACCGTGCTCGACTTCAGCATCTTCCCCGGCATCCTGCTGGTGGTCACGCTCTTCAAGCTCGCGCTCAACGTGGCATCCACGCGCCTGATCCTCTCCGAAGGGATCGGCGGCGAGGTGATCGCGGCGTTCGGTTCGTTCGTGACCGGCGGCAACATCGTCGTGGGCGTGATCATCTTCATCATCCTGCTGGTCATCAACTTCAAGGTGATCACCAGCGGCTCCACGCGCATCGCCGAAGTCGCGGCCCGGTTCACGCTGGACGCGATGCCGGGCAAGCAGATGGCGGTGGACGCCGACCTCAACGCGGGCAACATCGACGAAGCCGAGGCCCGCAAGCGCCGCGGCGACATCAGCCGGGAAGCGGACTTCTTCGGGGCCATGGACGGCGCGAGCAAGTTCGTCCGCGGCGACGCCGTGGCGGGGCTCATCATCACGGCGGTGAACATCCTGGGCGGATTCGTCGTGGGCATGACCATGCTCGACATGTCGGCCGCCCAGAGCATCAAGACATTCACCCTGCTGACCATCGGCGACGGCCTGGTCGCGCAGGTCCCCGCGCTCATGATCTCCACCGCGGCCGGCATCATCGTGACCCGCGCCGCGTCCAAGGCGAACCTTGGCGCGGAAATCACCGGCCAACTCACGCAATCCCCCACCGCCCTGTTCGTGTCGGCGGCCGTGATGGGCGGACTCGCCCTGGTGCCGGGGCTGCCCACCGTCCCGTTCCTCCTCCTGGCGCTTGCGACCGCCGCGATCGGATACGGCAAGAACCTCGCGCTGCACAAGGAGGATCTCGCCTCGCGCGAGCCCGCGAAGACCTCCACCAAACCCCACGAGGAGGACAAGGTCGAGAACTACCTGGCCATCGACCAGATGGAACTGGAGATCGGGTACGCCCTGATCCCGCTGGTCGACGTGAACCAGGGAGGCGACCTGCTGGAGCGCATCACCCTGCTGCGGCGCCAGTGCGCTTCGGAGCTCGGGATCATCGTGCCCCCCATCCGCATCCGCGACAACATCCTGCTCAAACCCGCCCAGTACGTGATCCGCGTGAAGGGGGTGGAGATCGGGCAGGGCGAACTCATGACCGGATGCTACCTGGCCATGGATCCGGGATCCGTCTCGCGCCGCATCGCCGGCATCCCCACGCGCGAACCGGCGTTCGGGCTTCCCGCCATGTGGATCACGGAAACCCAGAAGGAAGCCGCCGACCTCGCCGGCTACACGGTGGTGGAGCTTCCCGCCGTGCTCGCCACCCACCTGACGGAAATCATCCGTTCCCATTCCCACGAGGTCCTCACCCGGCAGGACGTGCGCACCCTGGTGGACAATTTGCGTCCATCCCACCCCACCGTGGTCGACGAACTCGTCCCGTCCCTGCTTTCCTACGGCGAAATCCAGAAGGTCCTGGAGAACCTCCTTCGCGAGCGTGTTTCCATCCGCGACCTCCCGACCATCCTGGAATCCTTGGCCGACGCGGCCCGTTCCAACCGCGATCCGGTGCACCTCACCGAGCAGGCCCGCCTGGCCCTGGCGAGGTCGCTGTGCAAGCAGCTCGCCGACACCGAAGGCGTGCTTCCCGTGCTCACGCTGGAACCCGGCATGGAACAGATCCTGGAAGCGTCCATCCAGACCACCGACCGCGGACCGCGCCTGCTGGTCCGACCGGAAGTCGTCGGGCGGCTGCTGGACGCGCTCAAGCCCCTGGTGGAAACCATGTCCGCCTCCGGCGAAACTCCCGTGCTGGTGTGCGCGCCCCAGGTCAGACCCCACCTCCGAAGGCTCCTGGAAGGCTCGTTCCCCCAGCTTTCGGTGCTATCTTACGCCGAGATCGTCCCGGGCGTCTCCGTGCGTTCGCGCGGCACCGTCCAGGCCCTCGAACCAGGCCGCGCGCCTGCTCCGACTCCATAAGGAACTCGTTTGCGGATCCGGAAATTCCAGGCAGACTCGATGCGGGAAGCGCTCCTCCAGGTGAAGGAGGAGCTCGGTCCCGAAGCGTTGATCCTTCGCACCCAGAAGATCAAGGGTTCGCTGCTGGGCGGTTCGGAACGCTGGGAGGTCACCGCGGGACTGGAAGACAGGTTCTTCGAGAAGCCCGGCGCCGCCAAGGAGACCGCTCCCGCCTACGGCCCCGGAACCCGACGGATTTCGGTCGTGCCGGAATCCGTCGAGCCCGCCCCCGCGCGCACCGCTCCGGTCGCGACCGAGCCGCGTCGCGACACGACGTCCATCAGCCGCGACGAACTGCGCGCCCTGCAGGACGGGATCGAATCGGTCCGCCGCGCCGCGGAAGCCCCCACCCAGGCGATCGCGGCCGTGCGACAGGATCTGGGACAGATCCGCTCCGTCGTCTCGCTCCTGGCCGAACACTGGAAGGACCAGCCGGGCGGACTTCCCGTCCCGCCGGAGGTCCTGCCGTGGTACCAGCAGCTGCTCAAGTCGGATCTGGCCGAGGATCTGGCCCGCGAAACCTGCCAGGAAGCCGCGGCCACGCTCCGCGAAACCGGACGCGACGATGCCGCCTGGATCCGCATGGTCGTTCTGCGCTCCCTGGCCGGCCGCATGCCCTGCGCGCCGCTTCGGTTCGCCAAGGGACGCGGTGCGGCCTCCAAGGTCCTGTTCGCCGGCCCCACGGGCGTGGGCAAGACCACGACGCTCATGAAGCTCGCCATCCGGCTTTCCCGCCAGGACGGGCTTTCGGTGGGTGTGGTCGGGTGCGACTCGTACCGGATCGGAGCGCAGGAACAGATCAAGACCTTCTGCGACGTCGCGGGCCTGCCGCTGCGCATCGTGTTCACCGACTCCGACCTGGACACCGCGATCCAGGAATTGTCCAACCTGGACGTGGTCCTGGTCGACACCGCGGGCCGTTCGCCGGCCAACCAGGTCCATTTCCTGGAACTGTCCACGCTGGTGGAACGCATCAAACCCACCGATCTCGTGCTGGTGCAGTCGGCCACCACCCGGCTGCGCGACCTTTCGTCGTCCACGCGCGCCTACCGCGACCTGGGACCGTCGCGTCTGGTCTTCACCAAGATCGACGAAACCGACACCCACGGCGCCATGTGCACCCTCGCCGCGCGGGAACGCATCCCCGTGACGGCCCTATGCTTCGGGCAGGAGATCCCCGAAGCCATGTCCGAGGCCTCGCCCGACGAGCTCGCCCGCATGCTCCTGGGGGACGAGGATGGCCAACCAGCTTGATTCGCTGAAGGGCTGGACCCCGACCGCTCCCGGAAAACTCGCCGCATCCTCCTCCTGCCCGACGGTTTCCGTCTCGTCGGGAAAGGGCGGGGTCGGCAAGTCGCACATCGCCCTGTCCGTGGGATTGGCGCTGGCCGATCTGGGCAAGCGCGTCCTGCTGGTCGACGGCGACATGGGCCTGGCCAACCTGCACATCCTGTGCGGGCTCTACCCCGAACACGACATCCAGGAGATTCTTGCCGGAACCTGTCGACCCGAGGACGCGCTGCTCCCCTTGGGGCCGGGCATTGACCTGCTGCCTTCGGCCTCCGGGGTCGCCGACCTGTCGTCGCTGCCCCCGGAACGGATCCGCGACCTGGCCACCTCGCTGTCGCGCCTGCAGTCGGGCTACGACGTCATGCTGGTCGACACCGGAGCGGGGATCGGCGACACGACCATGAACCTGGTGCTGGCATCGGACCGTCTGCTGCTGGTGACCACTCCCGAACCGACCGCCCAGGCCGACGCCTACGCGTTCCTGAAGGTGATGCGCTCGCACCGCCGCGACCTGCCCGCGCGCCTGTGCGCGAACCTGTGCGCTTCCGAAGACGAGGCCGTGCAGGCGCTCACCCGCCTGTCGCGGGTGTCGGAGCGGTTCCTGGGATGGGAGCCGGCGTGGGCCGGATGGGTGCCCCGGCAACCGGGCCTGGAACGGTTCACCCTGGAACGCAGGCCGGCCTTCCGCGCTTCGCCCGACGGCGCCTTCGCCCGGGCCGTGAGGCTGATCGCCCGCGAAACCGTCCGCGACCTCGCCGGAGGGGAAGGCAGCTTCTTTTCCCGGCTTGGAGGAGCGGATTTCTAGGATGTCCTCGCAGGACATGAGCACCGCACGACTCGCCTCCCTGGAATTTTCCACCGCGTCGCAGACACCCGTCGCCAACCTCGCCTGGCTCGATGCGTTCGGTCCCGTTCCTCGCTGCTGGCAGAATCTGTTCCTGGAGGAGGATCGGCCCACCGTCGCGGCCCTGCTGTCCGAACCCGGCGGCTCCGCCGAAGTGCGGATCGCCGATTCGCGGCACTCCTCCCGCGTGGCCTTGCAGAGCTCGCGCACCGCCGCCGGGATCGAGTTCTTCGCGATCCCCCTTCCCGAGGGGCACAGCGACCTCCTGGGCGAATCGCTGGCGCGCGAGCGCGCCCTCGGCGAGATGCGGATGCGGTTCCTGTCGCTGGTGAGCCACGAATTCCGCACCCCGCTGACGGTCATCCTGAGCTCTTCCGAGCTGCTGGAACACTACGGCTGGAACTGGCCCGAAGCCAAGCGCCAAGCCCATTTCCTGCGCATCCACAACGCGGTGGCGACCATGACCTCGCTCCTGGACAACGTCGCGTTCCTGGGGCGCGCGGAATCGGGACGGCTCGAGAACTCCCCCGCGTTCTTTTCCGCCCGGGAACTGCTCGATTCCGTGCTGGAGGAGATCGCCCCGCTGCGCGGCGTGGGACAGAGGGTCGTGTCCGATGTCTCGCCTCCCGACGCGAAGGTCGAACTCGACCGGCGGATCGTCCAGGCGGTGGTGTCCAACCTCGTGGCCAACGCGCTGCGGTTCTCGCCTCCGGTCGGAACCGTGACGATTTCCGTCACGACGGGCGCGGGAGCGCTTTCCGTCACCGTCGACGACGAAGGAGAAGGCGTCCCGCATTCCGACGCCGACAGGATCTGGGAACCGTTCGAGCGCGGATCGAACTCGATGGGCATCCCCGGATCGGGCCTGGGCCTGGCCATCGTCCGGCGCTGCATGGAGCTGGCGGGGGGCGAGGCGGTCCACGTCCCGAACCCTGCGGGCAAGGGCACGCGGGCGATCGCGAACTTCCCCCGGAGGGAATCCCCGTGAGCCACCGGATCCTTGTGATCGAAGACGAGACGGGCATCCGCGAGAACCTGCGCGAGATGCTGGAAGCCGAGGGGTTCGCGGTCGAGGAGGCCGACTGCGGAGTCGACGGAATCCGTCATGCCGTGTCCGACCCTCCCGATCTGGTGGTCTGCGACGTGATGATGCCCGGCAAGGACGGGTTCGAGGTCCTGGCCGACCTGCGCGGACGCGAAGCCACGAGCCACCTGCCGTTCCTGTTCCTGACCGCGCGCGCCGACCGCGGAAGCCTGCGCAAGGGCATGGAGCTGGGCGCCGAGGACTACCTCACCAAGCCGTTCTCGCGCACCGAGCTCCTGGCCGCGGTCAGGACCCGCCTGCAGAGGTCGGAAAGCCTCGCCGGAATCTACCGCCGCCAGCTGGGAACGCTGCGCAACACGCTGTCGCGCGCGCTGCCCCACGAGCTCCTCACGCCGCTCAACGGGATCCTCGGTCTGTCGGGCATCCTGGTCCAGGAATACGAGACCATGCGCCGCGGGGAGATGCTCGACATCGCCCGCGGCATCGCCGATTCGGGCGAGTCGCTCCACCGCCTGGTCCGCCGGTTCCTGTGCTACGCGGAAATGGAGATGGCCCAGCTCGACCCGTCGGTGCGCGACCGGCTCCGCTCCCGCGGATGCGTCGAGTCCGAATCCGTCCTCAGGAAGGTCCTGGAACCGGTTTCCGGCATCCGGCTGGAGATCCACGGCTTCCTCGCGCCCGCGATCGTGGCCGAACACCTCGAAGTCCTCCTTCGGGAAATCGTCCTGTCCGGCGAACGCTACGACGGCGCGGTGGTCGACGCCGAAGCCGGGCGCTGGAGCCTGCTGCTGCGCTTCGCTCCGGACAACGACGCGACGCGCGACCTTGGGGACGACGGATCCGATTTCGGCCGCTCCCTGCTGGCGACCGCGCGCCAGGTCTACGACGCCGGATTCGAGATCCTTCCCGGCGAAGGCAAGCGCTTCTCGCTCCCGTCGGCCCGGGTTCCGAACCAGGATCCGCCACCGGGACACGGACCGGAATCTCCCGCTTTTCCCGCTTGACTCCGGGCTCCCGCCGGTGGTACAGTGCTCATGTCCCACCTCTCCCAGGGGAGCCACCGCAATGCGGTCAGAACTTGTCAATCCGTTCCTAAAAGCCACGATGTCCACCTTCCAGACGATGGTGAACACAGCTCCGACTCCGGGCACCCCCTACGTCAAGGCGGAGCCGAGTCTTTCGCACGACGTGTCGGGCATCATCGGCCTGTCCGGCGGCGCGAAGGGGGCGGTGATCATCAGCTTCCCCACCAAGACCGCGCTGGCCGTGGTCTCGGCGTTCATCGGGCTCAACGTGTCGCAGATCGACGCCGACGTCACCGACGCCGTCGGCGAACTCGCGAACATCATCGCGGGCGCGGCCAAGGCCGACCTGCAGGGCCTGAACGTCACGATCTCCCTGCCTTCGGTGGTCGTGGGGTCCAACCACAAGGTGACCACGCCCAAGGACATCCCCAGCATCGTGATCCCATTCAACTGCACCCACGGCGAATTCGTCGTGGAGGTCTGCATCGCCCTCACCTAAGCGAAGTGAGCCAGGAGACCGTGCCATGAAGATCCTCCTCGTCGACGACTCGTCCACCATGCGCCGCATCCAGAAGAACACGCTCGGGAGCCTAGGGTTCACCGACGTGGACGAGGCCGAAGACGGCCAGGACGCCGTCGCCAAGGTCGGCAAGGCCCCGTACGAACTCGTCCTGATGGACTGGAACATGCCCAACATGACCGGGATCGACGCCCTCAAGGCGATCCGCGCCAATCCCGCCACCGCCAAGATCCCCGTGATCATGGTGACGTCGGAATCGGAGAAGACCCGCATCCTGGAAGCCATCCAGGCGGGCGCGACCAACTACATCGTCAAACCCTTCACGCCCGACGTGCTGAAGGAAAAGCTCGACGCCATCGGCAAGTAGACCCCACACGGCGAATTCCGACAAAAAAGGGCTCCGGAGCCATCCGGAACCCTTTTTCCGTTTCTTGTCCGACCGGACCCCTACGGAGGCGGGATCGTGGAGTTGCGGATCTCGGCCAGGAATTCCATGCTGTCCTGGAACTGCCGGTACACGCTCGCGAACCGCACGTAGGCGACCTCGTCGATGGTCTGGAGCTCCTTGACCACCAGCTCGCCGATCAGATTGGACTGCACCTCGTGCGACCCCAGCTGCTGCAGGAGCGATTCCACCTTGTCGGCCACGGCCTCGATCTGCTTCACGCCGATCGGGCGCTTCTTGCAGGCGAGCGTCACCCCCTTGATGATCTTCTCGCGATCGAACGGCTCGCGCCGACCATCGCGCTTGACCACCTGCAGTTCCAGGCTTTCGATGTACTCGTAGGTGGTGAAGCGCTTGCCGCAGGACAGGCATTCGCGGCGACGCCGGATCGCTCGCCCTTCGCGGGCCGCGCGGGAGTCGACCACCTTGTCTTCCGGGTACGAACAGTATGGGCAGAGCATTGTGGAAACAAAGATAGATCCACGGGACTTCAGCATCCGCGACCACCTGTTTCCGCCACCGAATGCAACCGGATTCCGTCGGTCGGGCGCCCGCCGCCTGTCGGCGTCGCCGGGCCCTCGTGAACCGGGTCGCCACAGGGATTCCCGGATGGTCGGGCGATTCGTGAATCGCCCCTACGCCCCCCGTTGGCGTCCCGGCCCCGTGCCTCCCCTGCGGCCCCGCGCCGCGGGTCCTCCGGGGCGGGGCGTCGGTCCCTGGCGCGGGACGGCACCGAAGGCGCCGCCAAAAAACGTCAACGCAGCGGCAGCACTCCCAGATCGCCGGACTTCAGGAGCCGGTCGGATTTTGGCAGCAGACGGCCGCGCGCGTCCACGAGCGGCCGCGTCCCCGAGAAGGCCCTCGCCTTGCCCGCACGGGGTTTGGCCGATGCCGTGGCCGACTTCGCGAGCTGGCGGGCGGCCGATTTCAGATCGGCCGAACCCACCTGGAGATTGGCCGTCTTGGGCAGGATCGCGCAGCTCCAGCGCACGGTCCAGACCAGCGAATCGCCCGGCTGGATCGCGGTCCACGGGCCAAGGACCTCGTTTTCGATGAAATTTCCCTCTGCATAGCCTTCGATATCCGATTCCCTGGGAGCGAACCGAGTCGAATCAACGTCGGGAATCGTCTTCACGAACAGCAGGCTGTCCTTCAACTGGGCCAACCAGCCTTCGCCCCCGTCGCGGAAGAATTTCTGTCCATTCTGAGTACTATCATCCTTGTACCAACCCAAAGAGTCGTCCAAGGCTAGCGGCAAATCCGTCTTCGGCCCAACGAACTTGAATTTGGTCGCCTTGGGGAAAAACAAAAGGCTGTTCCTGAAACCGCGCGAGATCTCCCACGGCGCGAAGTGGCGCGCGGAATCCGTCGCCGTGTTCGTGGTGGTGTAGGTGAGCACGAACGAATTGGCCACGGAGTCGAACGAGAATCGCTTGGTCACCCGCAGCTTCGTGGTCGGATCGGGAGGACCGACCAGGACCATGGTTCCGGTAGAAGCTTCCAACGAAGCATTATAGGTGGAATTCGTATAGGACTCCGGCGGTGGCCAATCCCAGATGTACTGCGGAGCGGGCCAGAAGAATGCGCCCTGATCCGCCCCTGGCTGGATGACATCCAGGCCCTTGTAGCGGAATTTGGTGATCTTTCCGGCCTTGGCTGGATCGACGGTCACCATGTAACCGCCAAAGGAGCTTTCCCAGATCCCGCCCATGCTCATCCATTGCGGCACCGCCATCGCGCTCCCGGCAAAGGCCCCAACCATCACCGCCAAACCCGACAAAGCCTTCATTCTGATCCTCCGAGACATGAAGCTAACGTCAAAACGCCCGATCCACCCATGGATTGGCGATTCGACGATCCACCCCGCATACCCCCCATGCACGCGATGGCGGTAGCGGACCCGTACGGTCTCCAGGTACATTTCCCGTCACATGGCCATCCGTGAACGCATCCGATCGCTCCCGCGCGACCTCAAGTTCTTCCTGGGGGCGGTGGCTGCTTTCGGGTTCGGCGGTTCGCTGATCGACGCGATCTTCAACAATTTCCTGGATGCGCGGTTCCAGCTGGACGGCCTCCAGCGCACGCTCCTGGAAATCCCTCGCGAAGTGCCGGGGCTTTCCGTGGCGTTCGTGTCGGCCGCGCTGGCGTTCCTGCCGTCGCGTCGCATGGCGGCGTTGGCCGGAGTGTTGGGGTTCGCGGGACTGGCCTGCCTGGGGTTGTTCTCGTACAGCTTCGTATGGATGATGCCCTGGCTGTTCTTCTACAGCATGGGGCAGCATCTGTTCATGCCCATCAGCCAGGCGATCGGGATGGAACTGGCCAAAGAGGGCCAGGCCGGAAAACGTCTTGGCCAGATGAACGCGCTGCGCAACGCGATGGCCATCGCGGGGTCGGCCCTGGTGTTCGTGGGGTTCCAATTCTTTGATATGGGATTCGGGACCACCATCGCCTTGGCGGCCGCCAGCCTGCTCCTGGCCGGATGGCTGTTCTACCGCATGCGTCCCGACACCCCGCAGCCGCAGCGGTCGCACCTCAAGATCCACAAGGAATACCGGCTCTACTATCTGCTGGCCATCCTGTTCGGCACCCGCAAGCAGCTGTTCCTGACCTTCGCGCCTTGGGTGCTCGTGACCATCTTCCAGCAGCCCACCTCCATGATCGCGCGGCTGCTGACCATCGGGGGCGTGGTGGGGATCGCCATCCAGCCGCTGATCGGACGCATGATCGACGCCAAGGGCGAACGGTTCGCGCTTTCGCTGGAGGCCGTGCTGCTGGTGTTCGTGTGCGCCGGCTACGCGCTGGCCCGCGACCTGTTCGCGCCCGCGACGGCGTTCCTTGTCGCGGCGGGTTGCTTCCTGCTGGACCAGATCCTGATGAGCTTCAACATCGCGCGATCCACCTACATGAAGAAGATCGCGCTCGATCCGTCGCACATCACGCCCACCCTGACCATGGCGGTGAGCATCGACCACGTGTTCTCCATCGCCATCGCGCTCCTGGGCGGGGTCCTTTGGCGCCAGTTGGGGTACCAGTCGGTCTTTGTCGCCGGGATCGCCTTGTCGCTGGCCAACTGGATCGTGGCGCGGCGCATGCGCCCGTAGACCGCGTCGGCGGGAATGCTACAATCGGGCGTTCTCGACTCCGACGGAGCAACGACCCAATGCAGAAATCCCGCCTTTCCAGCGACGAATACGCCACGCTCGTGGAGCAGTCCCCCATCCTGATCTGGAGGGCCGATCTCTCCATGGGCTGCGACTACTTCAACGAACGATGGCTGGCCTTCACGGGCCGCACCATGGAACAGGAATTCGGCAACGGCTGGGCCGAAGGCGTCCACCCCGACGACTTCGACCGCTGCCTGCAGATCTACACCACGCATTTCGCCAGACGCGAGAGCTTCGAGATGGAATACCGCCTGCGCCGCGCCGACGGCGAATACAGGTGGCTTCTGGACCGGGGCTCGCCGTTCCACGGACCCGATGGCGCCTTCCTGGGATTCATCGGCAGTTGCGTCGACGTCACCGACCGCATCGCCGCCCAAGAGGAACTACGGCGAATGCACGAAAAGGAACTCGACGAACTGCGCGGCGTCATCCCCATCTGCTCCTACTGCCGCAAGGTCCGCGACGACCGCAACTACTGGCAGCAGCTCGACGCGTTCCTGGCCAAGCACTCCAAGACCGAGTTCTCGCACGGAATCTGTCCCGAATGCAAGGATCGCCTGCTGGCCGACTGAGACCCGAGCGGACTCTCCGATCCTCGGTTCAGACCGGGGCGCCACCCCGCTTTTCCAGCTCGGTGCGGTCGATCGAATCCAGCGCGTCGAACACCGCCAAGGCGACTTCCAGCGAAAATTCGTCTTCCCCGAATCCGCTGGCGCAGGAATCGTCCAGCCCCGGATCCCCCAGATCGTCGCGCACCAGCGCAGCCCCGATCTTGGCGCCCCACCCGGCGAACAGCTTGTTCAACACGATGTAGTCGGGCCGGGATTCGCGCAGCGGCGTGCGCTCGAACGCGTACAGTTCGCCCGCGCGGCCGCACCCGATCAGGTTCTCTTCGATCACCAGCGGCAGACCTTCGCGATGGGCGGCGAGCCAGTCCAGGGCGGACGCGGGGAGCAGATCGGCCCCGTCCCGGTCCTGCACGCCGTCCAACACGAACGCGAACACCAGGGATTCGCGCCGAACATCCACCTCGATCCGCCCCTTGTCGAGCCTTGGAACCAGAAAATGGCACTGGTGGACTTCCAGAGCCTGCGCGATCCGCTGGGGGTGCATCGGGTCGACAAGAACCGTCCGTACATCCGACGGTCCGTCGACGGCCTCGCAGCATCTGCTCAGCCTCGATTCCAGGGAAATCGACATCCTGCCTCCGAACGCGCCCTCGAACCCCAACGCGACGGGGTGCCGCTCGAAGCTTTCCAGCGCGCCCAGGTTCCGTTGTTCCAGGTCGTCCAGGAACGCAGGCAGATTCCGTCCGCCGGGCACCAGGAACTCGTCTCCCGCCGCCGCCTGCAGCCACAGGGCGGATACGCTTTCCCGGATCCGCTCGTGGACGGCGCGCAGCTCGGCCAGACGCTTGCGGTAGGCGAGATCCAGCACCACGTCCATCGCCTCGAACCCGGTGTCGGTGAGCCGACAGCGGTAGGCCAATCCTCCCGGGACGGTGGCCGACAACCGGACCCCCAGATCGACCACCTCGGAACGCAGCGAACGGCGTCCTTGCTGGAACCGATCCAGATCCACCGACCGGTTCGCGGTGTCGTCCCCGGTCGTCCATCCGCCGGGCAGGTCGTCAGAAAGAAGATTCCGATGGGGGTATTGCGTGAGCATGCCACAGCTCAATGGAAAAGCCGTGCCAATCCACCAATCTCGGCGACGAATCCACCTCCATGGAGGTCGCACCGTCACTGCAGGTTGCGGATTGCTGCAGTCCCCAACTTGCGGACTGCACTCCCGGATGGATCCTACTGCAGCAGCGAACCGAGTTGGCTCAAATCCAGATCGCCGTCTTTGGAGCGGGTGGGGATCGCTCCCGTGGCGAGGTCGATTTCGGACTTGCCCGATCCCTTGATCGTGGTGCCTTCCAGGAGATTGAAATTCAAGGTTCCGCTCAGGAAGTAGGGGATGTCGTCTCCGTCCAGGATCTTGCCCAGCGTGGTGCGATCGATCTGGGTAAGCGGGATTCGGACCGGGAATTCCAGGGCACCCACCTGGCCGCCTTCCACGGAAAACGGCGCCATTTCCGATTCGACGTAGGAAGTCGCGTTCTTGTCGTTCATCCGCAGCCGCAGCAGGGGCCGCACCGTTTGCCCAAAACTCGCCTTCTGCGTGTTCTTGGAATTGTCGGCATTCACCTTGAAGGTGAGGTCCAGGTAGTACTCGCCCATAATTTGATCGGTGGTCTTGCCATCAGGCAAACCCATTTTTTGCGCAAGTATTGCGGCGCCAGTCACA
The DNA here is from genome assembly GCA_029557215.1 of Fibrobacterota bacterium. Lineage (GTDB taxonomy): Bacteria > Fibrobacterota > Fibrobacteria > UBA5070 > UBA5070 > UBA5070. The sequence goes on from JAKPQQ010000034.1 coordinate 13,121, forward strand.
CCCCAGCTCGGACCGCCGATCCGAGGTCCGTCGTAGGCGGGGTCGGCCGACGAGAAGCTCACGCTGGCAACGTTGAAGACTTCCTGGATGCTTTCCCCCAGATCGCAGGAGGCCAGGATCCCGGTGGCACCAAGGGCGAAGACCGTTGCAAGAATTCGTGAACGCATGGAGTCGCTCCTTGGAGGCTGGAAAGCGGGGTCAGAACATGAAGTTGAAGGACAGGCGGGACTGGCCTTCGCGCACGCCGGCGGGCTGGTTGCCCAGGAGTTGCACGTCCTTGATGTAGGCGTAGTCCAGCTGCAGCAGGTCGGAAATCGTCACGCCCACGCCCAGGTCCGCTTCCTGGCGCTTGCCGCCCGGGTCGAACAGGAACCCGCCGCGCAGGGCCAGCATCTGGGAATACACGTATTCCATCCCGAGGTTGTAGACCGATTCCTCGAAGTTCTTCTGGGCGATGTCGCTCCAGCCCGCGTCGGCCGGCGCCTCGCCTTCGCCCCAAGGCTCGGCCAGCCCGTAGTAGGCGCCGGTGGCGAAGTTGCGCGCCTTCCCCGAAGCCGTGCGCGAGACCGTCTCGCGCGAAATGTCGGCGGCGGCCGTCAAGGAATGGCCCGGCACCTTGAAGATCTGGTAGGAAAAACCGGTCTTCCAGGTCAACGGGATCGGGTCGGATTCGTCCTTGCTGATGTAGAACACCGATGGCCCGATGTTCTGGATCTGGGCTCCCCAGGTGAGGCCGGGCAGGAACAGGTCCTTGCGCATCACCGCGACGTCGAAGGCGTAGCTGGCCGCGACGCCGGATTCCTTCTGGCCACCGATCGTGATTCCCGAAGCCAGGGCAGAATACAGGAACTTGAGGTTCAAGCCAAGCCCCCAGTTGCGGGGAAGCCGCGTTCCGTAGGAGATCGCGCCCACGAGCTCGTAGGACGCGAAGGTCTGTTCGGGAAGATTCTCGTTTTCCTGGTAGGTGGTCTGGCCCAGCGACAGGAAATTGATGAACCCGCCGAAGGTGCCCCATTCTTCCACCGGGAAGGTACCCGCCACGAAGGTGTGGTAGAGGTCCTTGAGCTGAAGGGCCGGGAGAAGGTTTTCGTAGAACAGGCCAAGGCGCGCCTTGGCCTTGTGCGACTTCACGATGCCCTTGGATGTCGCGAACCAGACGTCTTCGCCTTGGGCGGCGACCATGCTCGCGTCGTTGGCGATCAGACCGTTGCCGGAGTGGTAATGCACCCAACGGCCTTGCTTTTGCCCTTCGGCCTTGCCGCCCGATTCCTTCTTTTCCGCCGCCAAGGGGTAGTACTTCCAGACGCCCTTGTCGGAACCGATCCAGACGTTGCGTTTTTTGTCGACCCCGATGGAGTTCACGTTGACCGCCTTGAACTCCAGGCGTTCCCAGGCCTTGCCGTCCCAATGGGAAACACCTTGCGACTGCGCCACCCAGGCCTGCCCGTCGGGATCGAGCGTCACCGCGTGGGCGGTATCGGAAAGCAGTCCGTCGGTTCTGGTCCAGGCCTTCCAGGTGGACGCCTGCGCCGTGATCTCCAACCGCGACACGCCCCCACGCGTTCCCACCCAGAGGGTCTTGGTCTTTTCTTCCACCGCCATGGAAGTGATGTACTGGCTGCCCAACCCGAAGGATTCGCCGAATCGACGGAACTCGAAATCGTTGTTCTTCTGGCGCAACCGCACCAGGCCGTCTTCCGTTCCGATCCAGACCGCGGCGCCCGAGGTCGCCAACGAGGTGATGCGGTTGGTGCCAAGCCCCAGGGCGGTGTCGCGCCAAGCCCTCCAGGACTTTCCGTCCCAACGCAGCAATCCATTGGTGGTGCCGAGCCAGAGCTTCCCGGTTTCGTCCAAGGCGATGGCGCGGACGGAGTCCTTCACGACCAGCGAAAACGGCACGCTCAGTTCCACCAGATCCCTCTCGTCTTCGGGGCGTTCGGCCCCCGAAGCCTGGAGGATGGAATCCTGCAACGCCCTCTGGGATGCGGTATCGGTGGGCCACAGGTTCCCCAGGAACCTCCGCATCACGGCCACGGCCTTTTCGCCCTGGTCCAGGGAAACGACTTGTCCGGTCCGCCAAGCCTTGCCGTCCCAACGGCGCAGATCGGAGCCGGATGCCAACCAGAGTTCGCCGCGCGAAAAGAGGCCGGTGCGCTTGGTGGAAGACATCGCGGTGACCTTGCCCGGAAGCTTCGCCGACGGAAGCGCGAGCTCCCATTCGTCGGCCAGCGGCCCGAACGCGAGCCCCGCCGGGTTCCAATAGGTCGCGAAGACGTCGTCGGCCAGGCCCACGGAGGTTTCGCCCATGCCCAATTGGCGGGCACCCACGGGCATGACCAGGGTCAAAACGGCCGATTGTCCCTGGGCTTGGGCCATCACCGCAAGCGACAAGGCGAATCCGGCCGACAGGAGATGCTTACGAGACAAGGTTCCTCCAATCAGGCACATGGTAGCGCCCTTCGCTGGCGGGAAGCAACGGCTTCCATTCGCCGCCCTCCCAGGCGTTGCGCGGCGTGAGAACCGCCTTGCAGCCCAGATGGAACGGGGGGATGAGTTCGGCATGGGCACCCAGCTGGTCGCGGGTGACGTAGGTCCCGACCGGGAACGCCTTGATGGCCTCGGTCTGGGAAGCCGGGATTTCGTACTGGAACGTGCGGATCTCCTTGATGTCGGCCTCTTCGATGATCCGAAGGTTGGCCTCCGTCTGCTCGCGCCAGAGATCGATCAATGCCTGGCTCTCGCGTGCGGGCAGATCCTGCGTGGCCAAGTGGTCCTGCAGGTCCTTCTCCGACGGTTTGACGGCCAACAACGCTTCGCGCGGGCTGCGACGAAGCCGGTAGACACCGGAATGATGGATCTGCGGCGTCTGTTCCTCGTCTTCGTTCTTTTTCTGCAAGGCCACATAAAGCCCGGCTAGGAAGAGACTTACGAGGATCAGGATGGCCGCGCCAAGGAGGAGCAAGTACATGAGCTCCATAATCTACTGATTCCCCGTCCTCAAGATTTCAACAACCACATCCAGATCGACTTTTCCGACCGCTCGGAGGGTGGTACCTTTCTGGCATAGAGGGAGCACCATTTCCGAAATGCACCACTGCACGCACCATCCGTTCATGCCGATCGCCGGCGGGAAAGCTCCCGGATGGGTGGATTTGCACATGCATTCCACGCTGTCGGACGGCACCCTGTCGGTACCGGAAATGATCGACGTGGCGGCCAAGCGCAAGCTGGTGGCGATTTCCATCACCGACCACGACAACATCGATTCCTGGGAACAAGGCAAGGATCTGGCCCGAAAGGCCGGCGTGGAACTGATCCCGGGAGTGGAAATCTCCAGTGGCTGGGAAGGCTCCGACATCCACATCCTGGGGTATTTCTTCGATCCGTCCAACCTTGCGCTCAACCAGGCGCTGGAACGCTCCAAGCGGCGGCGCTTGCTGCGCGCCAAGGCGATGGTCCGCAAGCTCGACCGCCTGGGCATGCCCATCCGGTTCGAAAAGGTCCTTTCCTACGTGCAGGGCGGCACGGTGGGCCGCCCCCACATCGCCCGCGCCCTCCTGGAAGAGGAATACGTGAAGACCTTCCAGGAAGCCTTCGAAAAATGGCTGGGCCCCAATTGCCCGGCCTACGTGGAGACCGAATGCCTGACCCCCATGGAAACCGTCGCGCTCATCAACAACGCCGGCGGAGCCGCCGTGATGGCGCACCCATTGCACACCAACCGGGACGACATCATCCCGCTCCTGGTGGAAGCCGGTCTCAAGGGGATCGAGATCTACTGCCACCGCATCCCGTCCACCCATCGCCGACGCTACCAGGACATCGCGCGCCGACACAATCTGGTCTGGACCGGAGGGAGCGACTCGCACGGCGAACGCCCCGGACAACCTGGAATCGGCTCGGTGCGCGTGGCCAGAACCGTTGTGGACAAGCTGCTTGAAGCCCGCGACCGCCACTTCGCCGAAATCTGACCTGCCCGCGACCTTGGGCCCCTACCACGTCCTGGAAGTGATCGGGGCGGGTCTGGGCGGCATGGGCGAGATCTTCCTGTGCTACGATCCTTCGCTGGACCGCAAGGTCGTGGTCAAGCGCGTTCCGGCGGGCGCCAGCGAAGAGATCCTGAACCGGTTCCACCGCGAAGCCAGTCTGCTGTCGGGCGTGGCCCACCCCGGCTACGCCCACGTGTACCGCTACTGGATGGTGGAAGGCCGCCCCGCCATGGCCATGGAGTTCATCGACGGCCTGACGCTGCGCGAACTCATGGACCTGCGCAGGACCCTTCCCCTGGACGTGGCCCTGTGCATCGGGTGGTCGGTCGCGGAAGCGCTTCGGCACGCGCACCTGCACGGGATCATCCACCGCGACGTGAAACCCGCCAACATCATGGTTTCGCATTCGGGCCAGGTGAAGCTCCTGGACTTCGGGGTCGCCCGGTTCGAAAAGCACGCCGACCTCACCATGCCCGGCATGGTGGTGGGGACCACCTCCTACATGAGCGCGGAACAGGCCAAGGGCGAGGACCTGGACGAACGCAGCGACATCTACTCGCTCGCGCTGTGCCTGTACGAGTCCATCCTGGGAACCCATCCGTTCCGCAAGGACCAGCCCGACGCGACCTTGACCGCGCTGCTGACCAAGAACGCCCGCTCCCTCTGGCTGGCGCGCCCCGGAACGCCGTTTTCCGTCTCGCGACTGGTGGCGCTGTCCATGTCGCGCAAACGCGCCCGCCGCCCTCGCGACGGATCGGCCTTCCTGCAACAGCTCGACAAATCCTGGAACCGCAAGGGACGCGACCGCGAAGCGTATCTCGCGGCCTACATGGCGGCCCTGCGCGCCGGACGTCCGTTCGAGGCCCCGATGCCCCGGGTGGGCGTGCCAAGCTGGATCTGGGCTTCCTGCGCCCTCCTGGCCGGATTCGCCGCAGGCGTAGGGTTGGGGTTTTTGGGCCGATGAGGACCTGACCGGTGAATTGGATCGATTTCCTCGTCTCCGGATGCGTGCTCATGCCGGCCATTTCCGGTTTCAGGGTCGGCCTGGTGGCCGGACTCCTCAAGGCGGCGGGAATCCTGGCCGGAATCGCGTTGGCCGTCTGGAAAATGCCGTTCCTGGTCCAATTCGCCACCGCGACGCTCGGGTTTTCGTCGACATCGGCCCCGCTGGCGGCCCTGGCGACAGGGTTCTTGGGAGGATGGATCCTGGGGATGCTGGCCGGTTGGGCCTGGAAGAAAGCCTCCGAGGGGACGGAAATCGGATGGGCCGACCGCTTTGCCGGGTTCGCCGTGGGGGCGATCAAGGGAGTGGTCCTGACGCTGGCGGTGCTCGCGGGGTTGTCGATCGCGCTTCCCGGCGCACGGGCCGATCTCGCCAGGTCGTGGACCGGTCGCCACGCGCTGGAGCCTTTGGTCAAGACCACCCGCACCTGGGTCGAGGGGCGGATCGAGGCCTGGAAGAAATGAACCTGGATCTCTCCATCCGGCTTGGCGAGCTTGGCAGCCCGCGCCAACTGGCCGTGCAGGGACGATGGGTCAAGGTGTTCTGGTTGGCCCTGGCGCTGTTGGTGGCGGGGTTCGTGTTCCTGAGCTGGCAGGTGGTTTCTGCGGCCAGGATCTACCCCGAGCTGCTCTACGAGACGCGCCGCACGGCGTCGCTATCCGCCAAGATGGATCGGCTTCGCAAGGAAACCGCCCTCCTGGAAAAGGAATCCGAGACGATCGACCAGCTGACCCGGCGCCTGGGCGGGCGATTCGGGCTGGTCCAGGACGGAACCACCGACGCGGAAATCCTCCCGGACGGCCAGAAATTGATCGAACTTCTTTTCCCCGATCCTTCGGGTTCGGAAGGATGGTCGCGCAAGGCTTCGGACCTCGGGGAGGCCACCTCCCGGCTGCGCATGGACCTGACCCGGATGGAATCGCAAGCCTCGGCGAAGATGCAGCAGCTGGAACAGACCCCAAGCATCATGCCGGCTCGCGGTCAGATGTGCTCGCCCTTCGGGTGGCGATTGCATCCCGTCTTTGGCGAATACATCCTGCACGCAGGACAAGACATCACCGGCCCGACCGGAATCCCCGTGGTGGCCACCGCGATGGGCAAGGTCGTGACAAGGGAGTACAGTTCGTCGTTCGGCAATTACGTTGTCATAGCTCATGGCAGCGGGATCCGCACCTTGTACGCCCATCTGCACTCGTTCAAGTGCGAACTGGGCGACAACGTCAGACGAGGACAGGTCATCGGCCTCCTTGGAAACACCGGACGCTCCACCGGGCCTCATGTCCACTACGAGGTCCACCAGGGGCAACAGCCGATCAACCCGGCGCCCTGGATCCTTCCCACCACCTTGGTTCCCTGACCGCCCATTTGGAAAGATCGCGATGAATTCCGTTCTCCTGAAAAACGAAGTGCTGGAAGCCCGCATCCATCCGATGGGAGCCGAACTTCGTGCCTTGCGCCGCACCGATCTGGGTCGCGACTACCTCTGGAGCGGAGATCCCGCCCATTGGGAACGAACCTCCCCCATCCTGTTTCCCATCGTGGGACGCCTGGAAAACGACAAGTACACCTGGCAGGGCCGCCAGTATTCGCTCCCGCAGCACGGGTTCGCCCGCGACCTGGAATTCGACCTCGTCCACGAAGACGGAAACTGCGCATCGTTCCTGCTGGCCCACGCGGGACCGTTCCTGGAACGCTACCCGCAGGAGTTCCAGCTCGCGATCACCTACACGCTCGACGGTCCCACGCTGGTCATGCGCGCCGACGTGTTCAACCCCTCCAACACCGACGACCTTCTCTTTTCGCTGGGCGCCCATCCGGCGTTCCGCTGGCCGCTGGAAGAAGGCGTCTCGCCCGAGTCGTATTTCCTCAAGTTCGACCGGTCGGAAACCGCCGATCGGTTGGAAGTCGGCATCGACGGGCTGCTCACCGGCCGCAAGGTCCCGTTCTTCCGGGACGTGGACCAGCTCAAGCTCCGCCCCGACCTGTTCCGGGCCGGCGCCGTGGTGCTGGAAGGCCTGAAGTCGGATTCCGTCACCTTCGGAGTGGAAGGCGGCGCGCAAGTCAAGCTGACCGCCCCCAAGGCTCCCTGGTGGGGATTCTGGACCCGCCCCGGCGCCCCGTTCCTGTGCCTGGAACCCTGGCACGGCGTGGCCGACAAATACGGCACGGATTGGGATCTCCGGGCCAAGCCCGGCGTGATCGCGCTCGCCCCCGGCGACTCGTGGAGCTGGACCCTGCAGTTCGATCCCGCCTGACGGGAACGGTGTTCGCCTAGCCGCACCGTTCCTTCGCGAACACATTCGCAGAAAAATGCCGCCGCGTCGCGGTCGGCTCCGGAAACGAGGCGCGAAATCGGGCACCCGGCGCTATCCTTCTGGACTCGGAGCCATCCAGAGTCCTGCCTCTGCACACCCGGATCCGAAGGCGATTCCTCTTTTCACCAGCGGAACCCAAGTTTTGACGTCCGACGAGACTCCACAAGTCCCAACCATCTCACCCTCCATCCTGTACGCGGCTTCGCAGCCTGGCGGTCCCGCTTTGACCGTGGCGGATCTGCACGGCATGGAGGTGCTGGGGTCCGTGCCCGTGTGGGTGCTGGGCGGACTGCGCCTGCATCGCAAGGGCTGGCGCCACCTCCAGGCGGGCTGGGTGGTGGGCGTCTACGAGATGGACATCTCCGCCATCGCGGACACCTCGGACGACGACACCCGGTTAGACAAAAACTGACGTCATGCTCGCAGGTTCCGCAGGCGCGCCACCCGGGACTCCTGCTACCCTGCTACCCGGGTTTGATCGTCCAGCCGGATGCGTGGGCCAGCATCGGTGCGGCGAGTTTTTTGCCACCTGGCGAGACCAAACGGACCTTGCCGGCGCGGACATCCCAATGCGCGCGCCAGAGGCCTCCCTGCCCGTCGATTTCCGTCGGGAAAGCCTTGCGGATCGCCTCCGGGTCGATCGGCTCCCGGGGCATCGGCAACGGTTCAGGCCAACGCGGCGGAGACCAGGCGCCGTCCACGCATTCCGATTCCAAAACCCTCTGGAGCCAACCTGAAGCGTCTTCCGGCGGAGCCATCCAGGTTCCGGACGCCAGGCAGCGCTCCAGCCAAAGATCGTCCAGACGCCGTTGGATGTCTTCGCGTTCGATCGCCGGAACCGCCTTGGCCACGGCCGCCGCCCAGACCGAGGGATCGGTCGCCCAATCCTCCTTCTGGCCCAGGACGACGCTCCCGGCGCGCAGCTTCCACTGGGCCCGGACCGCGTCGCCGCGTCGCTCGGCCCGCACGATTTCGATCCGCCCCAGATCCAGCTGGATGGCCCTCGCCTTGGAAATCGCCTCGGCCGCCTCGATCCACACCCGGCGACGCCCGTGGGCGTCCAGACCTCCGTGGGTGGATACCGCCATGACCAGTTCAGGAGCGCCATCGGCGAACGCCAGAGCCGATGCCGACGGCCGAAGCCCGGCGCCATCCCCCAGGGCGTATTCCTCCTTGCCCGCCGCCCCCCGTCGCAACCGCAGCGACCGGGGCTCGAGCCGGCAAAGCGCCTGGACGACGGAATCCGACTGAAACTGCGCGGGCCAGCCGTCTTCGTCCAACCCGAGCGATCCACGGATCCTGTCCCACAGCTCGCGAGCCTCCTTCCAGGCGGGCATGCGCGCGCCCAGCCGTCGCGCCGTGTCGGGATCGCAACGCACCAGCCGCGAAAGCAGCGCGGGATCGCCGCCAAGTCCCGCCAATTCCCGTCGCGCCAGCATCCGTTCGGCGGAAGGGCGTCCATTCAGGATCGGGCGGGCCTGCGCCAACGCGCAGGAAAGCGCGACGGCGTCGCGGAAGGCCGCGCTCCCCGACAATCCCAGGCACACGCCCGCGAGATCCGGTGGAAGCGGCAGATCCAATGCCCGCGATCCACGGCCCGTGATCGTCCCCCCGGATCCGTTCCAAGGATCGGGCCGCCAGATTCCGGCTTTGCGGAACCTCTCGAGCGCGTCCCGGATTCCGTCGGCGCGCGGCTTGTCCAGCCAAGGCATGGACCACGGGTCGCAACCGGCGGCCAGGATCGGAAGCAGCCAGCCGTCGGGATCGTCCACCTGGATTCCCGGCCGCGGACGCGCCTCCAGGCGCGCGGACGAAGACCACATGCGGAGGCAACGACCCGCGGCGACGCGACCCGCCCGGCCCGCGCGCTGGTCGGCCGACGCCTGCGAAATGGGCTGCAGCTCCAGGCTCGGGAATCCTCCCGAACGCACGATCCGCCGTTCCAGGCCGGAATCCACCACCGCGACCACGTCGGGAACCGTCAAGGCGCTTTCCGCAACGTTGGTGGACAGCACGAACCGAAGCCCCTCGAAGGGGTGGAGCACTTCCTGCTGGGCCTCGAGGGACAGACCGCCGTGCAGTTCGCGGACCTCGCCGGGAACGCGACCTTCCAGCCACGACGCGCAATCGGCGATCTCGCCCACGCCCGGCAGGAACACCAGGACGGTTCCGTCGGAGGCGTCCAATCCGCGCAAGGCGCGCTCCAGCCGCAACGGCAAGCCGTCGGATTCCGGCCAGGTCTGGCCCAGCTCGCAGCGATGCTCGATGTCGACGGGAAACGTCCGCCCTTGGGAGGTCAACACGTCCGCATCCAGCTCGCGGGCGAGCCCCTGGGCGTCGAGCGTCGCCGACAACAGGACGACCCTCCCGACCTCCCCCTTCCAGCGCATCCAGGCGAGCAGGGCGTCCACGTCGGCGCGCCGCTCGTGGAACTCGTCCAGGATCCAGGTCGCGAACCCTTCCAGTTCGCCGCGTCCCAGCATCCGCAGGGCCACGCCGGGGGTGACGAAGACGATTTCCGTTCCGGCGCCGCGCACCGATTCGCCGCGCACCGCCCAACCCGCCAGCTCGCCCGGCGATGTGCCGGTCTCTTCGCAGATCCGCATCGCCAAGGCCCGGGCGACCACGCGGCGCGGCTCCACCACCAGCACCTTCCCGGCGCGACTGGCCCAAAGCGGCACCCGCGTGCTCTTGCCCGACCCGGTGGGGGAACAGACCACCACCGCCCGACCCATCGCGCGCGACTCCAGGAACGCTTCCAGACAACTTTCTACAGGTAGGATTTCCGTCATTGGGGGAATTCAAACTACCTCGATTCCAGCCCACCGCGATCGCCGCCGGATTTGTTTCTTTGCCCGTTACCATGGCACACATCCTCATGAGATCCGTTTCGGGCGTCCGCGGCATCGTCGGCGAAGGCCTGACCCCCCCCGTGCTCGCCGCCCACGTGCACTCCTTCGCCCAGGCCGTGGGCAAAGGCAAGATCCTGGTGGGTCGCGACACCCGCGACTCGGGACCGCTCGTGGAACAAGTCGTGTGCGCGGCGCTGGCCATGTCGGGCTGCACCGCCGTGCGCCTGGGAATCGCCACCACTCCCACCGTGGAAATGGCCGTGCAGGCCGACCCCGACGCCGTGGGTGGGATCATCCTGACCGCCAGCCACAACCCCGCGCCCTGGAACGCTCTGAAGTTCCTGGACAAGGACGGCCTGTTCCTGGGGCCCGACGCGGTGAAGGCCCTTTTCCAGCGCGTGGACGAAAATCGCACCGACTGGGTCCGCCACGACGCGCTGGGCTCGATCGTCGAGGGCCCGGATTGCGACGATCTGCATATCGAGGCGATCCTCGCACTCCCCTACCTGAACCTGGAGGCGATCCGCGCACGCAAGCTTCGCATCGCCGTCGACGCGGTGAACGGTGCCGCCTACAGGATCGCCCCCCGCCTGCTGGAGCGCCTGGGCTGCGAAGTCGTGGGCATCCACGTCACACCCGACGGACGGTTCCCGCGCGGAGCCGAGCCCGTCCCCGAAGCCCTTGCGGATCTTGGCCGCGCCGTGCGCGAAGGCGAGTGCGACGCGGGGCTCGCGTTCGATCCCGACGGCGACCGTCTGGCCCTGGTCGACGAGAAGGGCGTTCCGCTGGGCGAAGAAGCCACCCTGGCCCTGGCCGTGCGCCTGATCCTGGCCAAGAAGAAAGGCGGCGTGGCCCTGAACCTGTCCACGTCGGCGATGTCGGAGGACATCGCCAGGAAGATGGGCGTGGAATGCGTGCGCACGCCGGTGGGCGAAATCCACGTCTCCACGCGCATGCTCGCCGACGGGCTCCTGGTGGGGGGCGAAGGCAACGGCGGGGTCATCCTCCCCGAACTGCATCCCGGACGCGACGGCGTGCTGGGCGCGGCCCTGGTGTGCCAACTCCTGACGTCCGGTCGGAAATTGTCTGAACTCGCCGCGGCGCTTCCCAGGTACGCGATGGTCAAGCGCAAGTTCGACCTGGCCGGGAAGGATCTGTCCGCGGCCATCGGGCGGTTGCGCGCGAAGTTCGCGGATGCGACACTCGACGAACGCGACGGATTGCGTCTTGCCTGGCCCGACCGCTGGCTGCATCTGCGCGCGTCCAACACCGAACCCATCCTGCGCGCGATCGCCGAAGCTCCCACCCTGGAAGCCGCCGAATCGCTCTGCAGGATCGCCGAGGAGACTCTCTGATGTGCGGAATCGTGGGATACCTGGGGCATCGCGAAGCCCTCCCGCTCCTGATGGAAGGCCTCAAGCGGCTGGAATACCGCGGCTACGACTCGGCGGGGGTGGCCATCCGGCACGGCGCGGGGTTCGAAGTCTGCCGCGAGGTCGGCAAGGTCGCCTCGCTGGAGTCCAAGCTCGGACAGGATCCGTCGCGCTATCGCGGCACGGAAGGGATCGCCCACACCCGTTGGGCCACGCACGGCGTTCCGGCCGAGCGCAACGCCCACCCCCACGCCGACGACAAGTCGGGGATCCAGCTGGTCCACAACGGCATCATCGAGAACTACCAGTCCCTGAAGAAGGCTCTGGAATCCAAGGGCCACGTGTTCCGGTCGGAAACCGACACCGAAGTCCTCTCCATGCTGGTGGGCGAGCTGTACGAAGGGGATCTGGAAGCCGCCGTGCAGGCCGCCCTGCGCGGAGTCACCGGCGCCTACGCGATCGCCGTGATGTGCGCGAAGGAACCCGGGGTCATGGTGGTGGCCCGCAAGGGCTCGCCTCTCATGGTTGGGCTTGGCAACGACGAGTTCGTGGTCGCTTCCGACCCTTCGGCGATCGTGGCGCACACGACCCAGGCGTTCTCCCTGGACGACTTCACCGTCTGCCGCCTGTCCAGGGAAGGCTACCGGACTTCCAGCCTGAACAACGTCCCCGTGACCCCCAAGGTCATGGAACTGGAAATGAAGCTCGAGGAGATCGAGCTCGGCGCGTTCCCGCATTTCATGCTCAAGGAGATCTTCGAGCAGCCCGACGCCTTGCGCAACACCTTGAGCGGCCGCATCGACCTCAAGCGGGGCGACGTGGTGCTCGGAGGATTGCAGAGTTCCGGCCCCGACCTGGTGAAGGCCCGCCGCATCGTGCTCACCGGACAGGGAACCGCCTGGCACGCGGCCCTGGTGACAGAATACATGATCGAGGACTTCGCGCGGATCCCCTGCGAAGTCCAGTACGCCGCCGAATTCCGCTACCGCAATCCCATCGTGGAAGAAGGGACCGTGTTCGTCGCGATCTCGCAGTCGGGCGAGACGGCCGACACCCTGGCCGCCCTGGAAGAGGCCAAGGAGCGCGGGGCGCTGACCCTGGGCATGGTGAACGTGGTGGGAAGCACGATCTCCCGCGTGACCGACGCCGGCGTGTACCTGCGCGTGGGTCCGGAAATCGGCGTGGCGTCCACCAAGGCGTTCATCGGACAGGTCGCGGTCGGCGCCCTCATGGCGATCTACGCCGGACGCCGCAGGCACCTTTCCATCGACAGGACGCGCAGCCTCCTGGAGGAGCTGGAATCCATTCCCGACAAGATCCGTCAGGTCACTTCGCAGTCCGGATCGATCCGGGACCTGGTCGCCAGGTACGTGGATCGCGAGAACTGGCTGTTCCTGGGGCGCGGCTACAACTACCCGGTCGCGCTGGAAGGCGCGCTCAAGGTCAAGGAAATCAGCTACATCCACGCCGAAGGCATGCCCGCGGCGGAGATGAAGCACGGTCCCATCGCCCTCATCCACGAAGGCATGCCCTGCGTGTTCGTGGCGCCCAAGGGGAGCCAGCACGACAAGGTGATCGGGAACATGCAGGAGGTGCGGGCCCGCGGCGGCCGGGTGATCGCGATCGCCACCGAAGGCGACGAGGAGATCATCCCCCACGCCGACGAGATCATCCGCGTCCCCGAGGTCTCCGAAGCGCTGAGCCCGCTGGTCACCACCGTGGCGCTGCAGCTGATGGCCTACCACGCCGCCGTGCTGCGCGGCCACGACGTGGACAAGCCGCGCAATCTGGCGAAATCCGTCACGGTCGAATGATCCGCCTCCACCGACCATCGCCGGGCTCCCGCCGCGTCGCGCCATCCTCGGTGGTGGCGTCGTGAGTCCGCGCCGTCCGGTCGCCAATCTGGACCGGGAGACGGAAACCGCCCTGGTGGAACGGGCCAAGGCCGGCGACTTCGACGCCTTCGACCAGCTGGTTCGCTCCTGCGAACGCCGGATCTGGGCGATCTGCTGGCGGCTTCTGGGCGAGAAGGAGGAGGCCGAGAACGCCATGCAGTCGGCCTTCCTGAAGGCCATGGAGGCGCTGGAATCGTTCCGCGGCGAGGCCGGGTTCTGCACGTGGATCGGCCGCATCGCCACCAACGAAGCACTGGAGATCCTGCGCCGCCGCAAGCGCCGGGAGGGCATATCCCTGGACGCCTTCGCGACGGAAAACGACGACGGCCCGATCCCCCATCCCGAACTCCTGGTGGACTGGCGCGAGGACCCGTCGCGATCCATCGAACGCGCCGAGGTGCGACGGATCCTGGACACCTCCCTGGACGCCTTGTCGCCCGGACTGAGATCCGTCTTCGTGCTGCGGGACATGGAAGGCCTTTCCATTTCCGAGACAGCCGAGCAGCTGGGCATCACCGAAGCGAACGTGAAGGTGCGACTGCTGCGCGCCCGGCTGGCCCTGCGGGAACTGCTGACCCGCGCCTTCGGTGGACAGCAACTGGTCCACACCCATCTCGAACACGCCGGCCTGGGCGGGCTGGCGTCCGCCGCGGAGGTCCCGTCGTGAGCGACTGCAAGGATCTGCTGGGAGCCCTGGCCGAATACCTGGACGGCAACGAACAAGCCGAAATGTGCACCGAACTGCGCCGCCACATGGCCACCTGCGAAAAATGCCGCGTGGTGGTCGACAGTTCGCGCAGGACGATCGAACTGTTCCGCGACGAGGAACTGGTCGCCGAAGTCCCCGTCGACGCCCGCGACCGGCTCCATCTGAACCTGAAAAACGCCTGGAAACTCTGTCGCGGAGAATCCACCGGCACCTGAAGCGCAGCGAGGCCCGCTCGGCCTCCATGGTCTGGTCCGATCGCGAACGGATTCCGGAATTCGTGGAATTGTTCGCGTTTTCTGTGGAAACCGGACTCTTTGGAATGCCATAATCCGTCCATCACCGTCCACCCGACCATCCTGGCGCAGCGCCGGACCGTCGGATGCAGAAGTGGAGAGGGGCGTAGTCCGATGGGCGTCAATCGAGTCGTCGTGCACAAGCGGAATCCGAATCCATCCCATATCGACCAGTTGGGAACCACGATCCCCATGGCGGAACTGTTCGCCCAGACCGACGAGGCGCATCTGGTTCCGAAGCCGAAGCCGGAACGCGCTCCGCGGCTGATCCCCGTGCCGCTGGAGAAGGCCATGGTGTCGGGCGACCTTCCCGAAGCCTTCGCGCCCGTGAGGATCGTCCGGGCCGTGGTCCTGGAACTGGATCGCCTGTTCCCCGAAGCCTCGCGCTGGCACCTGGAGGCGCTGGATTGCGCGCTGCGGAAATTCGGCCTGGAACTCCCGCCCTCGATGACAGGATCCGTCAAAGATGCGCTGGAAACCATGAGCCAGGAACGGCGCCTGCCGCGGTTTTTGCACAAGGCGGTGGAAGGCGTCGCCAAGTCGTTCTTCGAGGAGATCCTGCGCGTGCGCTGCTGCGCCCGCGTGGAGAACGAGATCCTGGTCTCGCGCCTGCGGGCCCAGGGCATGCGCATCGCGATCCGCTCGACGCTCCCCGCCAAGAAGACGCGCCTGATCCTGGACATGTCGGGACTGCGCGCGCACGTCGACGACCTGGTCTGCTGCGACGATCTCGCCGCCAAGGGCTGCGCGAAGGAGGAGCTGCTGGCGATCTGCGCCCATCTGGGACTGCGACCGGACCAGGTGGTCGCGGTGGAAGGCGCCCCCGAGGGGATCGAATCGGCGAGATCGGCCGGACTGCGGACCTGCGGTCTGCGGCCCAAGGAGCTCGCCGAATGGCCACGGATCCAGCGATTCGTTTCGCGGGTCGAATCCACGCAGGAAGGCTCGGACGAATGCTGAACGTCGTCGCAACCACGGGTCGGTTTTCGCAAGCATCGTCGACGAGCGCCAGGCAAGGCAACGACGCGCCCGCCGACATCGCCTCGCTCCTGGGAAACCTCGGACGGCTGGACAAGGAACGATGCGTCCTGGTCGCGTCGGAATCCGAATGCGAAGCCTCCGCGATCGGACACCTGGCTTCGATCCTGGCGCCGGAATGCGTCGTCCTCCCGCTCCCGCTGTCCACGGCCGGTCCGGTCTATTCCATCCTCATGTCGCTGTCGGACGCCCCCATGGAACAGGAACTCCTGATCCTGGAGCCGGGACTGCCCGCCAACGCGCCCTTGCAGGAAATGCTCGCGAAATCGCGGGAATCGGGGAGCGACGGATGCATCGCGATCCACGGCGAACTCTCGACCGACCTCCCCTGCGTCGTGGAAGACCAGGGCGGGATTTCCCACGTCGCCTGGAACCGTCCGGCCGCCGGCCGCCGCCTGGCCGGGTTCCATTGGTTCCGCAGGACACGCCAGTTCGTGGAAGCCGCGGAAAAGGCCGTCCTGCGCCACGCGACCGCCCCGGGAACGCTGGAGCTGGGCGCCGCGTGGAACGAGGCGCTGCTGTCCGGAGCGAGGGTGGGGGCGATTCCTGTCGCAATGGTCGGAACCGCCGGCGAGGAGCCCCGAACAGAGAGGGCCGTCAGCGAAATCCGACACGGAATCTGTCCAAAAGTTCGTTGACAGTTCCCGCCAGACGCGGTATGATCGAGCCCAAGATGGCCAATCCTTCCGCGCACGCATCCAGGAAGAACGGGGCGCTTTCGGGGACGAAGGCGGAAATCCTCGCGTACGTCGCCGAGGCCGGATTCGGGGTGCCACGCTCCGTCCATTTCGAGGTCGGGCGCTGGTTGGACGACCGCGCGTCCGTCATCGCCGAGATCTCCGGCGCCTTCCGCGCCGGGACTCCGCTCGCGGTGCGGAGTTCGTGCCGCCGCGAGGACAGCGAAGAGTCCTCGATGGCCGGAGCGTTCCTCTCCCTGCTGGATGTGCCCTCCCATCCGGATCCGTCCTTCGAGTCCAGCGTCGACGCAGTCATCGAATCGTACGGGGCCGGGCTGGATCCTCTCGACCAGGTCCTGGTCCAGGAAATGGTGCGTGACGTCGCGATGGCAGGGGTTGTGATGACCCGCGACCTCGGGGACGATTCGCCCTACTACGTGGTGGGCTACGACGACGAGAGCGGACGGACGGATTCCGTCACGGGCGGGAACGGCCCCGTATCCAAGACGGTCCACGTCTTCCGGCTGTTCCGCAACACGGATTTCGACTCCCAGCGCCTCCTGCAGGTCGTCCGGACCGCGAGGCAGCTCGAATCGCATCTGGGGTCCGACAGACTGGACATCGAATTCTGCCTAGACCGCGCCGACAACATCCACGTCCTCCAGGCCCGGCCCATCGGAGGTTCCTCCCGCTGGAGCTCGGAGATGGACGAGGAGATCGTCGACAAGGTCTCGTTTGTGGAAGAGGCCCTGACGACCTGGAACCGGCCGCAGGAAGGGATCTGGGGGCGCCGCACGATCCTCGGCGTGATGCCGGACTGGAATCCGGCGGAGATCATAGGGGTCCATCCGCGTCCGTTGTCCGCTTCGCTGTACCGCGATCTCGTCACGCGCAGAAGCTGGAGCCTGGCCCGGGAATCGATGGGATACCGGGCCCTGCCCCCCGTGGAACTGATGGTCCTGCTGGCGGGACGCCCGTACATCGACGTCCGCGCCAGCTTCAACTCTTTCCTGCCGACCGGAATTCCGCCCGACACCGGCGCCCGGCTCGTCGACGCTTGGCTCGACCGCCTGGAATCCCATCCTGAGTTCCACGACAAGGTCGAATTCGAGATCGCCCAGACCGTGGTCGATCCGGCCTTCGAGAAGACCTACCGCGAAAGGACCCCCGACGCGCTGCGCAGCAACGAATTCCGTCAGTGGTCGGAGCTGCTGTCCGACTTGACGCTGCGGTGTTTCAACCTCGGACCGGATGGCAGCCTCGCGACGGCGATCCGCGCGGCGAAGATGCTCGAAGAGAAGCAGGCACATCGCGAACGCCGCCTGCCCGAACGCCCAGGCGACCTCCTGGCCCGAGCCGATTCCCTGCTGGAGGAGGCACGGATCCTCGGGACCCGGCCCTTCGCCGTCATCGCGCGCCATGCCTTCATCGCGGAATCATTCCTTCGTTCCGCCGTGGCCATGGGAGCCATGGGAGCCGGGCAGGCGACGGACTTCCGCAGGAGCGTCCGGACCATCTCCGGCGAATTCGGGAAATCCCTGCGGGCAGTCCGCGAAGGCAGGCTCGACATTTCCCGGTTCCTCGACAGGTTCGGGCATCTGCGTCCAGGCACCTACGACATCCTGAGCCCGAGGTATGCCGACCATCCGGAAAGCATCCCGGCCGGAGATCAGCCTCGCTCCGCTCCGGAAGAGCGCGAATTCGCCGCCGACCTGACGGATTTCGACGAACTTCTCGCTTCCCGCTTCCCGGGAGGACCGGACGGGGCAGCGGTCCTCGAACACGGCAGGCTCGCCATCGCCGCCAGGGAGTGGTCGAAATTCGTCTTCACACGGAATCTGTCTGACGCCATGGAGTGCATCGCCAGGTGGGGCGAGCACTCCGGGATCTCCCGGGAAGATCTGTCCTGGCTGGACATCGGATCGATCCTCGATTCGCGCAATCGTCCGCCGCTGCGCTCCCCCAAGGAGTGGTTCAGCCCCCTCGTCGAGCAAGGGAGGCGCACCGCGAAGGTCGGGCAGGGCCTGAAGCTCGGCTACCTGATCCGTTCGCCCCGCGACGTCTACGTGATGCCGCGCCACCGGAGCGCGCCGAACTTCGTGACGACGCGACGTGTTTCCGCCCGGGTGCTCCATCTCGATGGCCGCGATTTCGAAGCCGTCGGAACCGAAGGCGCCATCGTGTGCATCCGCAACGCGGATCCAGGTTTCGACTGGCTCTTCTCCCGTGGCATCGCCGGGCTGGTCACGCAATTCGGCGGAGCGAATTCCCACATGGCGATCCGTTGCACCGAGTACGGCATTCCCGCCGCGATCGGCTGCGGAGAGCAGCTTTTCGAATCCGTCCGCTCGGCCCCGGCTTGCGAGCTCGACGCGGAACGCAAGATCCTCCGTCCCTTGGAGACTCCATGAAAGCGATCCTGCTTGCCGCCGGCCGCGGCTCTCGCATGGGTGAACGCACCCGCGATCTTCCCAAATGCCTGGCGCCCTTGGCGGGCAAGACTCTTCTGCAGTGGCAGACAGAAGCGCTGCTGCAAGCCGGGTTCGACGACATCGTGGTGGCCCGGGGATACAAGTCAGAAACCGTCCAAGGGCGGTTCGCGACGCTGGAGAACCCGAGATGGGCGGAAACCAACATGGTGCGCACGCTGCAATGCGCAGCCGAGCACCTGCGGTCGGGTCCCTGCCTGGTCTCCTACACCGACATCGTCTACCATCCCGACCACCTGCGTGCGCTGGCGCGCTGCCGGGAAGACCTCGCCATCGCCTACGACGCCCGCTGGAAGGAGCTTTGGTCGGCCCGATTCGAAGATCCGCTTTCCGACGCGGAGACCTTCCTGCAGAAGGACGGAATCCTCGAGACCATCGGCGGGAAGACCTCCGACGAAAACGACATCCAGGGACAGTACATGGGGTTGCTGCTGTTCCGCCCGGCGGGCTGGAATCTGGCGGAACGGAAATTGGACGCGCTGGGTTCGAGCGCCGACAAGCTCGACATGACCAGCCTCCTGCGGCACCTGCTGGCCGAAGGAGCGAAGATCGGAACCGTGGAGGTTTCCGGAAAGTGGTGCGAAGCCGACAACCAAGACGACCTCGCCCTCTACGAACGCAAGCTCACCGGATCCCCGCAAGGCACCTGGAGCCACGATTGGAGATGGGACACATGAAGCACGGCGATTTCGACCAGCTCGCGGAACGCTACGGACAATACCGACCCGGCTACGCACCGCAGGTCCTGGACGCGATCCTGGGACTGGTCGGAAAACGACCCGACGAAATCGAGTTCGTCGACGTGGGCGCGGGAACCGGCATCTGGACCCGCATGGTCCGCGCGCGAGGCTGCCGGACGACTGCGATCGAGCCCAGCGGCCCGATGAGAACCGTGGGGATCGAACAAAGCGCGGGATCGGAGATCCAGTGGATCGAAGGATCAGCGGAGCGGACGGGCCTGCCGGAGGCGTCGGTGGATCTGCTCAGCATGGCTTCGTCCTTCCATTGGCCGGATTACCAGGAAGCGACCAGGGAGTTCCAGCGGATCCTCCGCCCATGTGGAGTGTTCTGCGCCCTTTGGAACCCGAGACGCATCGAAACCAACCCTCTGCTTGTGGAGATCGAAAAGGAGCTCAACGTGCTGGTTCCGGGCCTCAAGCGGGTTTCTTCGGGGAAATCCGAGTTCTGCGACGGGCTCCACGACCGGTTGGCGAAGACGCCTGGCTTCGAGAAGGTGGTCTACATCGAGGCCGAACACACCGAACATCAAAGCCCCGCCCGCTACCTGGGCCTCTGGGAATCGGTGAACGACATACGGGTCCAGGTCGGCGAGGAGACCTTCGCGTTCTTCCTCGACAGGGTCAGGTCCCGCATCGAAGGCATCCAGAGCATCGAAGCGACCTACACCACACGTGCATGGATCGCACGGAAACCGTCATGACGAATTCCGGCACTGTCTTGTGGATCACCGGGCTTTCGGGGGCCGGGAAGACCACGGTATCCTCCCGTGTCCAGGAATTCCTGCGTTCGCGGAAGGTTCCCGCTCTGCTCATCGACGGCGATCGCATGCGGGAGGCGTTGCGCGACCCGACCTACGGTTACGATCGGGAAAGCCGACTCGCCGGAGCCAGACGCTACGCCAGGTTCGCCAAGATGGTCGCCGACCAGGGATTCGCCGCCATCGTGTCGACCATTTCGCTCTTCCACGAAGTCCACGACTGGAACCGCGCCAACCTTCCGGGATATTTCGAGGTCTTCCTCGACGTCCCCGAGGAGGTCCGCCGCGCACGCGACCCGAAGGGCCTCTACGCTGCGCACGTCCGCGGCGACAACGGTTCCATGGGCGGTCTCGACCTCGCCGTCGAACTCCCCCGCTCCCCCGATCTGCGGTTGGACAATTCCGGCGACGAGAATTCGATCGACACGATCGCGGACAGGATCGTCGACGCCTTCCTGGAACGGTTTCCGGAAGGCATTTTCCGGCGATGAACGGAACCCGTCTAATCGCCATCAGCATGCGGAGGACCTCCGAGAAGGAGTATGTCGAGGAGCGCGATGCCCTCGCCAGGGACTGGTGGGCGTTCCTGAAGACGGCTCTCCCCGGCTGGGCTCCCCTGCTCCTCCCCAACGACCCCGGATTCGCCACGGCCTTGTGCTCGCTCCCGGAGGTCGGAGGACTCCTGCTCACCGGCGGCAACGACGTCGGATCCTGCGAAGAACGGGACGCGACCGAAGAAGCCTCGGTTCGGACCGCCAAGGCCAGATCCTTGCCGATCCTGGGAGTGTGCCGTGGCATGCAGTTCCTGGCGCACCTGCACGGGGCGCGGCTGACCCCCTGCGAACGCGGGCTCCATGTCGCGAAGCGGCATCGAATCCGGTTCGCCGCCGGCCATCAGCCTCTCCGTGAAGTCAATTCTTTCCATGGGATCGCGGTGTCCCTCCCGTTGGAATCCCCGTTGGTGCCCGAGGCCTACTCCGAAGACGGGACATTGGAGGCCTTCCGGGTGCCGGACAAACCGATCCGCGGTATCATGTGGCATCCGGAGCGCGAGAAGACGCCCGCCGCCGAGGACATCGAACTCTTCCGGACGTTCTTCGCGGACTCCGACTGAGACGATCCCAGATGCCTTCCAGGCGATCCCCCGCGCGCGATGTCCCGGCAAAGGCGACGACCTGTCGGAATTCGTCCTTGACTCGACAGTTCCTGGCGTTGTATGATCGCTCTTCCGAGGGATGTGCTCCGGGCTCACGCACGAGTCTCGGGGCTTCCAAAGGGGAAAAACCTTCCCCCCGAGGGTCGGAATCTGCCGGGCACGTCCCGCGAATCCGCGACCCAATGGGGGTTGGAACGCTTTTCGCCTGACGACTCCCTCGATCTCGAGACCGGAGGGGGTTCGTTTTGCACGGAGACGCTCAGAGGAAATCCGACGCCGAGAGCGACCGGTACGTTCCGGTGAACAAGGGCAACTATTCGCTCGACACCCCCGAACGGGAAGCCGAATTCGATCGCCGCCGCGGCGCCGGGCACATGGAAGCCTACCTGGAAAACCGCCGGCAGTGGCACGCGCTGCCGCAGTCCCTGGAATTCCCCGAATTCCCGTTGCTCGTGGACATCGAACTGTCTTCGGTCTGCAATCTCAAGTGCCCGATGTGCTACACCATCACCTCCGCGTTCAAGGAGAAGGTCAACGCCCGTTTGATGGATTTCGGGCTGTTCCGCAGGATCGTCGACGAAATCGGCGGCAAGGTCTTCGCCATCCGCCTGAGCCTGCGCGGCGAGCCCACCATGCATCCCCGTTTCCTGGACTGCGTGCGCTACGCCAAGGAGAAGGGAATCCTCGAAGTGTCGAGCCTGACCAACGGCAGCAAGCTCAGAAATCCCGAATTCTGTCGCCAGCTCGTGGAATCGGGGATCGACTGGCTCACCGTCAGCGCCGACGGCGTGGGCAGGACCTACGAGAAGATCCGCGGCCCGATCAAGTTCGACGAGATCCGCGAAGGTCTCGCCAGTCTCGTGCGCGCGCGCCGGGAGGCCGGTTCGGAAAAACCCGCGATCAAGGTACAGGGCATCTGGCCGGCGATGGAAAAGGATCCCGATTCCTACTACCAGGCCTATTCGCCCGTTTCCGATCTGGTCGCGTTCAATCCCCTGGTCGACTACATGCGCGAGATCCCCGAGGACATCCTCGCCTACGAGGAGGATTTCGCCTGTCCCATGATCTTCCAACGCCTGGTGATCGCCGCCGACGGCAAGGCGATGATGTGCGCGAACGACGAGGAGAACGACCATCCCGTCGGCGATGCGAACGAGCAGGGCATCGCCGAGATATGGAACGGACAGAAACTGCGCTCGTATCGCGAAACACACCTGGAAAAGGACGGATTCAGGAAGATCGACATCTGCAGGCGCTGCTACCTGCCGCGCAGGACGCGCGAGGAGCACCACACCGTGGCCGGTCGACCTCTGATTGTGCGCAACTACGTCAACCGCAGGGACTTCGCGACGTCCATCGACGGCATCCAGGAAAAGGAGCAGCCATGATCCCCAGCCGCAACACGAGGCAATTCCTCTTCGGAAGAGGGACCGTTTCGAACCTGGGCCAGCGTATCGACGAACGGCGAGAGACCTTGGATGGTCCGGTCCTGTTCTTCGTGGACACGTTCTTTCGCGGCGGAGCTCTCGAGGCCGCGCTTCCGATGC
>JAKPQQ010000047.1 GCA_029557215.1 Fibrobacterota bacterium
TCCTCCAATTGCGGGTTCGATTCCGTGTCCAGCGTGGAATACCATGCGGTGACCAATCCCTTCCTGTTCGGTCCGGGTGGTGTGGCGGTGAACTCCGGCTCGGAATCCATGGCCGTCCGCCGTCTGACCGACAGCTATTTCTCTGTAGGGTCCGAGGTCGTGAATCCCAAGTTCCACTGGACATCCGATCGGTTCGACATCGCCCAGGTGCAAGGCCCCGATTCCATCGGCGCCTGGAGCACTTGGTACGTGGGACGGGTGTTCCGCAAGCCGGCCTCGTCCGGTGCCGGGCCGGCGATCGATCATCCCGTCGCAGGGGTGTGGACCTACAAGATTTTCCACCATCAGATCGACAATTCGATCGCCTCGGCGCTGGCTGCCTTCCGCAAATCGGTCGATTCGATCGGCACAGGGGACATCGATTCCACCCGGTTCGACGTGGTCAAATTCCGTTACGCGTACGAGTCGTCGGACTACACCGGGATCGTCGGCAAAGGGTGGCGTTTTTCCTTCCGGGCGGTCCCCAAAGGCAAGGGTTGGTCCATTTCCCTCCCCGCGTCGCTTCCTCTCGAGGTTCGCGCGCCCGACGGTCGCGAGGTTCGAAGGCTCCAGGGCGGGCGGGAGCTTTGGTGGGATGGCCGCGATGCCGCCGGACACCGGGTTCCACCGGGGGTGTGGGTCCTGCGTGTCCAGGGCATCGGTGCGGTGCCCGTTCTGGTCCGCTGAACCGATTCCTGGAATCGAGCCTCGCTCGACCATCGGAGCGTGTACTCTTTCCGAGTATGGTTCGCTGGTCTCGCGCGAAACTTGCAACGGAACCCGAGCGTTCGGAATTAACCTGAATGGTATCAGGTTCAGGTGATGGGATCTGTCCAACGGAGGTTCGTTCTCATGCATTCAAGGCTTCTCCTCGCATCCATCGCATTGGCCGGAATGGCCACTTCCGCAGGAGCCGCCTGCGAAGATTCCCTGTTCCTGCAATCCATCACGGTCTACCGCCAGAGCCTCAAGAACACGGCCACCCTGGGCGAATGGGACAGCGTCAAGGTGAATCCCTGGAACGCCGACGATCTTATGAAAGCCGCTCCGCTCGGCTATCCGTATTCCGACGGCGAAGACGTGGCCACCCATTACTTGGG
>JAKPQQ010000060.1 GCA_029557215.1 Fibrobacterota bacterium
GGCGATGGCGACGAAAAGTGGCGCTTACCAGTTGGGCATGTCGTTTTCGTCCCAGTTGTGGACGGTGGGCATCTGCCAGCCCAGTTTGAAGACCTGGTGGACCAGGGATTGCTGGCCGTCCACGCGCTTCCAGACCACCAGACGCCCGATGTAGACCCCCGAGGGGGCGAATTTGCCCGCCGAGGTCGTGCCGTTCCAGGCGATCCAGGTCTCGTAGCCGCCTCGCAGGGTCCTGGCGACGCGTCCTTGCCGCACCGCCTGGGCGAGTGCGGACAGGTCCAGCTCGGCCACGGCGACGCCCAGGTTGTCGTAGAGGAACAGGGTCCCGCCGTCGATCTCCTTGTTCGTCTGCAGCGAGATGCCCGCGTAGCGGGAGACCGGTCCGGGATCGCGCCTGCCGTCGAGGCCTTTCCAGGGTTCGCCGGGCGCCCTCCTCACGAAGACGGAAATCGGCGATTCGCCCCGGGGCGCGTCCCATCCGGTGTTGCGCGCGATCGAAGGCCAGAGGCGGGCTTCCATCCGCAGCGGAACGGGGCCCGGTTCCAGCCGGGTCCAGTGCGCGAACCTGCCGGGGCGGTTGCCGGCCGGATCCTGGATTCCGCCGCCGGGCCAGGCGCCGATGCGCAGGGAATCTTTTTCCGTGCCGTGGAAGGACGAATCCACGATGAATTCCAGGGTCCGCGAATCCACGCGGCGCGCCCGCACCCGGGAGATCGAGTCGCCCAGCGAGTCCCGGCGGGGACGGCCCCAGCGCATCCATTCCTTGCCGTCCTGCGACTTGACGGATTCCGACATGATGGCGCGTACGGTGTCCAGGACGCCGTAGGGGAACCCGAAGCGCAATTGCGCCTTCAGGATCACGGGGACGACGCCGTCTTCCAGCGGGAAGCGGGTGTCCAGCGTGTCGCCCCAGCGCGTGGTGCGCAGGCGGCCCAGGTCGGCGCATCCGCCGGAGTCGGGGCACGAGGTGGCGCCGAACTCCCAGGGCTGGACCTTGAAGGTCAGGATCCGTCCGTTCGAATCGGAAGCGGCCTTCGAAGCGGCGAGCTCGCGGACCTGGAGCTTGCCGTCGCGACCCGGCCACCGGAAGGCGTAGGTGTCGACCGTCCGGGGGGCGTGGGTGAACACGAGCCTGACCTGGTCGGCGCGTCCGTCGGCGTCGGTGTCCGCGACGACGGCCTTGGTCGGAGCGAGTTCGCGGCCCTCGACTTCCACCGCCACGGCGGTGTCGGATGGCGCGGTGCCGTCGGCGTCGCGGATCGATCCGCGCGGGCGCAGGCGCACCGAATCGCCGGGGTGCAGGAACTTGTCGAGATCGCCGGCCTCCAGGACGAGCCGGAGTTCGCCGGAACCGGGGTTCCACGAGACGCTTGCCGCCGGGATCGGGTTGGACGCGGGCCAGATGCGGCGCACGAGATCGGAAGGATCGTTCCGCCAGGATTCGTCCAGGGTTTCGGAGATGCGCACGACGAGGGTGTCCTTGCCGTCGCCGCGCTGCAGGCGGGCGCGCAGCGGAACGGGTGCGATCCGTTCGCGCACGACGAATCCGGCCGTCGCGCGGGTCGAATCCCACGAGAACAGCGCCTTTCGCGGAGAGGTCTTCCATGCGGTGGTCTTGGGCGCGGGCGATCGGGCGAAGGTCCATGTCACCACGAGGGAGTCGGACGATACGGAACGCTTGGCCTTGGAAAGATCGATGGAATTCGCCGAGTCCGGCCACGGGAAGCGCAACGCGTTGGCGGGGTTCCACGGAACCGGGAACCACGCGGCGATCCTGTCCAGGCCGCCGTCGCCGTCGCGATCGAAGTAGCTCGCCGAATCGGGAGCGGGAGCGCGCCAGGTCAGCGGATGCGCCTGGGTCGCGGCCCACAGGCTGTCGATGCCGAACGACGCGATCGCGGAATCGAGCGGGATGTCGGAGCGGAGCCACAGCTTCGCGCGTCCGTTCCGGACCTGGAAGGACGAGTCGACCCTGCCGGCGCTGTCGCTGGCCCGAATCGATTTGCTGGAGGGACGGAACTTCAGGATCCCGCGGGTGGGAATGGGGCCCTTGAGTCCCCAGACCTCGAGCTCGACCGCGACGCGGCGACGGACCAGGGTGTCGGAGGCCAAGGAGTCGGAGACGGGCGAGCCGGCCGCGACGAACCGGAGCCGGAGGGCGTGGAAATCCACCTTGGCGATGTTCGATGCCGCGTGGAAGAGCGGGCAGTCCAATTCCACGCGCCCCCCGGAGACGGGTGCCTTGCTCCCGATCTTCAAGGAGCCTCGTCCTGCGCGGAGCTTGAACGAATCGACGGCCTTGTTGGCGGAATCCGTCAGCAGGATGTCCTTGGTGGATGCGCTCGCGGCGAACATCCCGTCGCAGCGTGTGCAGATTCCGTCGCGTCCCCAGACCTGGACGCGCACGAGGGTGTCGGAGAAGAGGTCGCGGTCGACGCTCGCCGAATCGACGACGGCGCCCGACGCGTCGAGGAAGCGCAGTCGGTAGGGCCTGTAGGTGACGCGGATCCCGGCTTGCGCCGCGAAGAGGGGCGCATCCAGCGCGACCGTGGAGTCGGTGAACGGCGCGTTTCCATTGATGCGGAGCGAGCCTCGTCCCGCGCGGAGTTCGAACGAATCGACGGCCTTGTTGGCGGAATCCGCCAGCAGGATGCTCTTGGTGGATGCGCTCGCGGCGAACATCCCGTCGCAGCGTGTGCAGATTCCGTCGCGTCCCCAGACCTGGACTCGCACGAGGGTGTCGGAGAAGAGGTCGCGGTCGACGCCCGCCGAATCGACGACGGCGCCCGACGCGTCGAGGAAGCGGATCCGCAGCGGCTGGAACACCACCGGCCGCAGGGTCGCCCGCGCCCAAAGGGATGGGACATCCAGGACGATGCGGCCGTCCTGCAGGGCCGCTCCCCCCTGGACATGGAAGGAGCCGCGGCCGCCCTGGATCCGGATCGAATCGACGCGGGGGCCGTAGGCGGAATCCGAAACGGAAATGGCGGGACTCGAAACGGAATCGAAGGCCCAGGCCGAGCAGCCGTCGCAACGATTCCGCTGTCCCCAGAGTTCGAACCGGATCAGGGTGTCGGATCGCTGGTCGCGATCGATCGATGCCGAGTCGACGAGGTTCCCCGCGGCGTCCACGAACCGGATCCGGTACCCCAGGACGTCCACGAAGCGGTCGAGCGAAGCCGTGTCGCCGACGCGGCGGAAACCGGTGCGTCCCGACGTGCCGGGGCGGACGCCTTGGATCGCGACCGTGGCGGTGCCGGCCGACAGACGGAATCCGTCGATATCGCCGATGGCTCCGACGCTGCGCAGCCAGGTCTCCCGCGAGATCGCGACGCTGTCGGAGGAACGGATCAGGACGCTGTCGACGAACAGGCCGACGAGCACGGTGTCGAGTTCGCCGAGATCGAGCCTGCGCAAGGGAAGGTTGTCCACAGGCGCTCCCGACGCGTCGATGAAACGCAGTGCGGGCGGAGGGCGCTTCAGGATCGCCGTGTCCCGCGCGACCGACCGGTGGGTGGTGTAGATCGCCTCGATGGAATCGAGCTCGATGCGCCGCACGGGGCCGGTCTGCAGGATGGTGTCGCCGGGGACCGGGCGCTGGTTCTGCGCGTACGGAACGTTCGCGCCGAATCGACCGTCGCCGCCGCGGCGCAGCAGGACCGAGACCGTGTCGCCCAGCCGGTGGCGGACCAGGGCGCGGACCGTGTCCACGAGGATGTTCGAGTCGTCGACGGAAATCCGGTACGATCCGACGTAGCCGCCGGAGGTGTCGGGAGACAGCGTGACGGAAACCGGCCAAGGATGGTAGACGGGAAGGAACGCCTCGGCGGTGTCGCGGCGGTCCCGCGAGGTGCGGTAGACCACACGGACGGTGTCCCATCCGTGGCGTGTCTGGATCAGCGTGTCGGCCGTGGAGACGGGCGCCATGGTCCACGGGCTGGATCCCTTGGAGACCGCCCGCACGCCCAACGGCGCGGCGGGAAGCGACAAGGTCCTGGATCCGCTGTCCAGCGAGCGGAGGGTGGTGAACGCGGTGGGGAAGGAAAGCTGGCGGTCGTAGCGGACGTCGAGCTCCCAGGCGAGTGCCGTGTCGCGTTCGTCGGCGTAGCGCCTGGCCGTATCCGTGGCGGGGTGGAGCTTGAGCGTGGTCGGCTCGAAGCAGGCCGCGTCGAGGGTCGTGTCGCTGCCTTTGCGGGTGAGGTCCATGCCGGAATCCGACACGATCACCGTCCAGGTGGCGACCACGGCGGAATCCCCGTTGGCGGTTTCCATGATGGTGCGGAGCTCCAGGTCGTTGCGGCCGGGCTCGAGGGCGACCAGCGAATCCAGGTGGAAGCGCCAACCCGATCCTTCCTGGCTGGAAGAAAGCCCGACGGAGCGTTGCCCGTTGGCTCGGTTGAGGACGTAGAGGGTGTCGGGAACCGTCTTCGAGATGATCGAGCCCAGCACCTTGGTCATCGCGTTCTTGAGGCTGTCGGTCGTCCCGACGGGGATGGAGAAGAAGCCGCCGTGCGTGGTGTCGGAAATCCTTTTCAGCGTATTGCTCGAACCAGGCGTGGAGCTGGAAATGAAGAATCCGTAGACCGGCGGAGAGCTGTCGGAAGGCAGCTTCCACGAATAGCTGGAGGGGGAATAGACCGTGGCCGAAGGCGCCAGACTCGCCATGATCGTCGCGAAGGCGTCGCTTGGCTCGCCATCGGAAATCATGATGATCGCCTTGCGCCGACTGGGGCTGGGGGGCATGGGTGAGGTGGGGTTCGACGCCTGGGTCGCACCTTGGAGCAGCGCGCGCGCCCAACCGAGCGGGCCCGCGTAGTAGGTGCCGCCTCCGTCCACCGCGTTGATCTGCGAGAGCAAGGCGGCCTTTCGGGTGGCGTCCGACACGGGGATCATGGCCGGAGCGCTGAAGGAATTTTCGAAAGGGATCCAGGTCGCGTAACCCGACGGGCTCAAGACGGATTGCAGCTCGATCGCGTCCTTCACGACCTGCGCGCGGGATCCGGTGGAATCGTTCCAACCCATGCTTCCCGATTGGTCGACCACGTAGACGATGTCCGTGCCCGGAGTGGAACTGGTGGTCTTGCCGCAAAGGACCAGACCGTCGGAGGACAGGCGGGTGGTGGCCAGGGGAACCCGAAGCGTGGTTCCGTCGAGCTGGCCGACGTCCAGGCAGCCGCCGTCGGCGGGAAGCTGCGAGGTCATCAGGTCGCAGCGCGAACCCGGTTTGACGTGGAAAGGAGGATTGGGGACCGTGAACGGGATGTCCCGGAAGACCGTCGTGTCGCGCAGCGAACGCAGGCGCAGCACGTAGGATCCGGGTTGCAGGCCTTTCATCCTGGATGTGTCGAGGACGACGCGCCAGGAACTGTCGGATACCGCGATGCCACCGTACTGGGTGCCGGTGTCGAGCGCGGTCCAGGGGCTCGAGGGACCTTGGATGAGGGCCTCGCCGAGCGACGGCTGGAAGGTGCGGGTTGCGGAACAGCCTTCGCCCTCGTGGGCGATGGAATGGACGCTCGCGACGCGGACGCCCGGGGACGGGATCGAATCGAGGACAGCGAAGCGGGCGCCCGACGACATCGTGGCCGGGCCGGAAATCGTCAGAGCGGAACCCGCCGTCCCGCGCTGGCACGCGAACAGGTCCCATTTGTAGGTCTTGCCAGCTGGCAGGCCCAGGGTGTCGAGCAGGACGGAGAAGGTGGTGTCGGGATGGACGGCGCCCAGGTCGACGATCAGTCGGCCGTCCAGGAAGAACCAGCGGTCGTCGCTCCCGCCGAAAGTCAAGACTTGTCCTGGCTGGAAGACCAGGTCGCCGTGGCTTTCCGCGCAGAACGCGCGGTCGCGGGCCGAAGGCGGGGTGGCCAGGCGCTCGTTGAACGGGTTGCTCCCGCCGCCGGGAAGGGTGGCGAAGTCGTCGATGGGAAACCACGCGGTGTCGACGCGCCGATAGGATCCGGTGGCGGTGTCCAGCGCGAGGACCAGGTCGCGGCAGGTGGCCGCGTTCGCGGAACTCGAATCGCGGAACCAGGAATGGAACTGCTCGTTCCAGGCGGTGTCGATCCCGCGGACGGGCTTGCGTTCGGCGTCCAGCGCGGCTTGCAGCATGCCCGGGACCACGCCCCCGACGGGGCGCTCGAATCCGGGATGCGCGACGTGGAAGTCGTGGATGGTCGTGGCCAGGACGCGGTTGGGGCAGGTGCCGGAAACGACGGGAGCGCGCTGCGTGACGTAGGGATAGGTTCCTTGCGCGTCGATCCAGATCGTGTCCGAGGCGTAGCCTGAAACGGAAATCCCGCTCGTCGAGCCCCGGCCGAGCGAGCCGTACAGCGAGCCCGTGCCGGACGATTTCAGGAAAATGGTGTTCGGGGCGACGGGGTACGACACCGCGTACCATCCGCAGCGGCTCGAGGCGGTGGCCGCGATGCCGTTCGACGAACCGTCGGCGAAGATCACCGGGCGTTCCAGCGGGAAGATGCCGTCCCAGGGATTGGACACCATCAGCGTCCGGGCCTTGGGCGCGATGGACAAAATCCGGGTTTGGCCGGCGAAGGGCACGATCCAGACGGTGTCGTTCCTGGCCGCGGCGGTGTCCAGGACCAGCGTGGCGGGTGTGGCGGAGATTCCGCCGGAGGTCAGGTACGACGAACTGTCGGCGTCGCGGATGCCGATCGCGAGGTTTCCGTGGAACTGCGCGTCGGCGGAATACCAGCCCGGCATGCCCGCCGCGGCCGCGAAGTCCGACCAGGGCTTCTGTTCGACGCGCAGGGAGGGCGATCGGCCTGGCGCGGAAG
The DNA here is from genome assembly GCA_029557215.1 of Fibrobacterota bacterium. Lineage (GTDB taxonomy): Bacteria > Fibrobacterota > Fibrobacteria > UBA5070 > UBA5070 > UBA5070. Next base: position 6,792 of record JAKPQQ010000060.1, read on the forward strand.
ATTCCCACGGATTCCAGAGGAGGATCGTGGTGCGCGTCGCGGAAGGTGCCGTCGAAACGATCTTGGGCGAAGCCACCGTGGGCACGATCCAGATGGTGTCGTTCCTGGCCAGCGCGGTGTCCAGAAGCATCGTCGAAAGGGTCCCCGAGATGCCGGATCCTGTCAGATAGGAGGAACCCGACGCGTCGCGGATCCCGATCTCCATGGTGGTGAAGCTGTCGAGCCGGATCGAGTACCATCCGGCCTGGCCCGCCGCGGATTCCATGGAGGTCCAGGGCTTGGATTCCAGTTGCACCGAAGGCTCCATGCCAGGTTGATCGGCCTCCCAGGGGTTCAGGAGCATCAGCGTTCCGCTGCGGTTGGAGGGCGGATGGGGCAGGACCAGCGTGCGGTTGGTGGCCGGCACGATCCAGATGGTGTCGTTCTTCGCGAGCATCGAATCCAGGACCATGGTGGTGGCGGTGGCGGCGACGCCGGTCGCGCCCAGGTAGGACGTGCCCGCACCGTTGCGGATCCCGACCTCGAGGGAAGAGAAGAGATCGGCGGTGGCGCAATACCATCCTGTCTGGTTCGGGACCGCGGCGAAGGGCCTCCAGCTTTGCGATTCCACTTGCAGCGACGGAGCGATGCCTGGCTGAGCGATTTCCCAGGGATTTTGCAGCATGAGCACCACGCTCGTGGGCGCGCGCGTCAGGAGGACGGGAGGGCCGCTGGGCGCGGGGGTCGGGATCAGCCAAACGGTATCGACGGTCGCGAACAAGGCATCCAGGTTGATGCCGACGCTTCCGATTCCGGTGTTGCCGTATTCCTGCCAGTTCGTCAGGTTCAGGAGGCGAAAATCACCCGGGGCGTTGGTCGTGGTGAACTGGAACGACCACCAGTCGCCGGAGACCTTGGTGAACTGCGCGGTGGCCGAGGCGCTGCTGACCCAGTTCGTGTAGGCCCCGAAGATCTGCGGAGTGGTGGTGGCGCGTGCCGGATCCTGTCGCCAGGGGTTCTGGACGATCAACGTCTTGGCGGCATGGCTCGGAGCAACCAGCAGGCCCAGGAGCAGGACGGCGAGGAGTTGGCGGCGCGAACGTGGGGGCACGGCGGATCCTTTGGCGGCGCAGCCCGAGGCGGATGCGTGGAACGTTCCGGGGGCGGTGGCCTTTGCAATACCAGGACAGCGGGCGGCACGAAGGCGCCGTCCGGGATGGTCGGAGTGGTGAAGGGTGTGTCGGTGGGGAAATTTATCGAAAAAATTCCCGCCTGCACGTGACGGGGAGCACATGCAGGGGGATGGCCGCAAAATTGTGTATCCCATTGGGATACAACGAGTTGCTTCGCCCATTGGCGGCGTCGTTTCGATGCGAGCGCCGCCTCACCGGGAGAGTGGCCCTACCAGATGGGTTTGTCGTCTTCGTCCCAGCTGTGGATGGTGGGCATCTGCCAGCCCAGCTTGAAGACCTGGTGGACCAGGGACAGCTCCTTGTCCTGGCGCTTCCAGACCACCAGCCGCCCGATGTACACTCCCGTCGGGGCGAATCCGCCGCGCGAGGTGGTGCCGTTCCAGGCGATCCAGACCTGGTAGCCGCCGCGAAGGGTGCGCTGCGTGCGCGAGTGGCGCACCGCCTGGGCGAGTTCGGCCAGCTCCAGCCTGGCCACGGCCACGCCAAGGTTGTCGTACAGGTAGAGCGTGCCGTCGTCGATGTCGCTGTTGGTCTGGAGCAGGACCCCCACGTAATGGGACGGCTCGGAGGGCGATCGGCGACCGTCCAGGCTGCGCCATTCGTCGGCGCCGGTGGCGCGCACGTACAGGGAAAGCGGCGGTTCGCCCGACGGAACGCTCCAGCCCGTGTTGCGGGCCATGGAAGGCCACGGCCTGGCGTCCAGGCGCAACGGGATGGGGCCCAGCTCCAACGGCGCCCAGTGCGCGAAACGTCCCGGGCGGTTGCCCACCAGGTCTTGCACGCCTCCCGACGGCCAAGCGCCGATGCGCAGGGAATCCTTACCGGTGGCCAGGAAGGTGGAATCGACCAGGAATTCCAGCAGGCGCGGGTTGGGATTCCGCTCGCCCCGGGCGGGGATCGAATCGCCCAGAGAATCGCGGCTGGGCCTTCCCCAGCGCAGCCAGCCGGCGCCGGAGGCGGCGTCGACGGATTCCGACAACCAGGCGCGAACGGTGTCGAGCGTCCCCAGCGGCTTGCCGAACCGCAGCTGCGCCTTGACGATCACGGGGACCACGCCGTCGAGTTCGTCGTACCAGGCCCGCAGGGTGTCGCCGAACCGGTGGGTCTCCATGGACCCGAGGTCGGCGCATCCGGGAACGGTGCAGGAGGTGGCGCCGAAGTCGAACGGGGCGACGGAAAACGTCAAGACGCGGCCCGACGAATCGGACCTCGCGTCCGACGGCCTGGCGATGCGCTCCTGGAGCGCCCCGGCGGTGTCGGGCCAGCGGAACCGGAACAAGTCCACCACGCGGGGCGCCGTCGCGAACCGCAGCACGACCTGGTCGGCGCGTCCGTCGGCGTCGGCGTCCGACACGATCGCGCTGGACGGGCCGCGGTCGATGCCTTCCACGACCACCGCCGGCGCGGTGTCGCCGGGGGCCGTGCCGCCGAGGTCGCGCAGGGCCGCGTGCGCGGCGAACCGGACCGAGTCGGCGGGTCTCACCAGGGAGTCGATCGAATCCGACGGGTACACCAGCCTCAAGGATTGGGTGCCCGCGTCCCAGGAAACGTTCGCGGAAGCCAGCCCGGGGAGCCCGGGGGCCACGCGGCGCAGCAGGTCTGCGTCGGCGACGACAAGATCCGACCGGAGCGGTTCCGAACTCCGCACGACCAGGGTGTCGTGGGTCTTGCCGCGCAGGATCCTGGCCCGCACGGGGATCGGGGCGATCCGTTCGATGGCCGGGAAGCTCGCCTGGGGTCGCGACGCCGACCATCTCCAGGAGGCCGCGACGGCGCCAGCGGTCCATGCGGTTCGCCCCGGGAACTGGGGCGCGGTGAACGCGATGTCCAGCGTGATGGAATCGGCGTCGGGAACGAGCGTCGCACCGGAAAGATCCAGGAACGAACCGGCCTCGGGCCACGGAAGCGAGAAGGTGTTCGAGGGGTTCCAGGGGATCTGGAAGAACACCCGCGCGTGGTCCAGGGCGCCGTCGCCGTCGCGATCCTCGTAGATCACCGAATCCGGTGGCGGGGCCGCGAACCGCACCGGAGCGATGGTCGCCGAAGCGAAGAGCGAGTCGAACGATAGCGAGATCGAGGCGGCGTCCAGGGGAATGTCGGAACGGATCGTCAACGAGGCTCTGCCCGAGGCGACCACGGGGGCCGCGACGGATCCGGTCGAATCGGCGAGGATCAAGGCGGGATCCGATCCCGCGACGCCCATCCTGCCCGAACATGCCGTGCACAGGCCGTTCCTGCCGTGGATCTCCATCCGCACGAGCTCGGTGTCGCGCACCTGCCGGTCGACGCTCCTGGTCGGGTTCGTTGCACCCAGGGAGTCGACGAACAGGATCCGGAACGGCAGGACCGCGATGGGCGATCCCACCAGGCTGTCGATCCGATCGGAGAGGTCGAACCGGATCGATCCGTCGCGGCCGGGTTCGCGCCCGTGGACCCGGATCGATGCCAGGCCGCCGCGCAGACGGATTCCGTCGATGGATGCGGTGCCCGCCGAGTCCAGGATGTCCAGCCAGGATGGCGCGCGGATGCTCGCGCTGTCGTCGCGCACGACGAGGGCGCCGTCCAGGAACAGCCCGACCCGGAGCGTGGCGCGCTCGCCGACATCGAGCAGGAGCGGATCCAGTGTTCCGATCGGGGTGCCGTTCGATCCGATGAACAGGAGGGAAGGCTCGGGGCGCCTCAGCAACGAGGTGTCGGCGGCCTCGCCGTAGAAGGCCATGATCGAATCGAACGGTAGGGACCGTGTGGGGCCGGTCTGCAGGATGGTGTCGGCCGCCACGATCGCCGACGATTGCCGGAACGGGAAGGCGCCGGCGAAATCGGCGGGGCCGATCCGGCGCAGGACCACCCGGAGCCGGTCCCCCAGGCGGTGCGAGACGAAGACGATGACGGAATCCGACACCATGTTCGTGTCGTGCACGAACACCGAGAACGATCCCGATGTGCCTCGGGCGGTGTCGGGCGAAAGCCGGATCCCCACGGGCCAGCTGTGCCGCACGGGGAGCCTGGCGGTGGCGGTGTCGCGCGGATCGCGCGGGGTGTGGAACGCGACCGCGACGGTGTCCCATCCAAAACCTGTCTGGACGATCCCGTCCCCGCGGAGAGCGGATCCCGGCTGCAGCCTCCAGGGCAGTTCGCCGGTCGATTTCGCGCGCGGAGCCGCTGGAGCCGCGGCGATCGAGAGCGACGCGAGCCCGGAATCCCGCGACACGACGCTGGTGAATCCGACCGGGAACCGGAGTTGTCCGTCGTAGGCCACGTCCAGCGAAAGCCGCAGGAGGCTGTCCTGTTCGTCGGCGTAGGCGCGCGTGGTGTCGTTGGCCGGCTTGAGCGAGATCCGCGACGGCGCGGTGCAGGCCGCCATCAGGGTGGAATCGGATCCCGCGAGAGTGAACTGCGATCCGGAATCGGACACGACCACGGTCCAGCGGGCGGTCACCGCCGAATCGCGTTCGCCTGTCAGCACGGAACGGAGCTCCAGGACGTTGGGACCGGGAACCAGCCCCACCAGGGAATCCAGGGTCACCCGGAATCCGCCGCCTTCGGCTCCGCCCGCGATGCCCACCGAAATCTGTCCGTTGGCGGTGTTCACGATCCGCAGCGAATCGGGGCGCTTGGCCGCCACGATGTTCCCCAGCACGCGGGCCATCACCTTGCGCAGGCTGTCGGGGCGCGAAGGCGGGATCTGGTGGAACTCGCCCTTCGTCCTGTCGGCCAGGGTCCGGAGGGCGCCACCCGACCGCGCCAGATTGGACAGGAAGAATCCGTAGATGGGAGGGGCCGAATCGCCCGCGACGGTCCAATCCTCGGTGCCGTCGGCGGAATAGGCCCACGCGTCCCTGGTCAGCGCGTCCAGGTATCCCGGCGCGTCGTTGGGTTCGCCGTCGGAAATCATGATGATCGCCTTGCGACGGTTCCTGGATCCCGAACGCAGCGAATCGTCGCCGTCGCGCACGCCGCCTTGCAGCAGCAATCGCGCCCAGGCCAAGGGCTCCTCGTAGTCGGTGCCTCCCAGCCGAGCGGCCTTCACGTCGGCGATCAGCCGGGCCGTGGCCGCGCTGTCGGACAGGTCCACGAGTTGGGAAGGAATGAACTTGTCGCCAAAGGAGATCCAGGCCGCCTGCGATCCCGGGCTCATCTCGGAATGCAACTTGATCGCCTCCTGGACCACGAATCCGCGCTGCTCGTAGATGTCGCCCGAGACGTTGCACCGCTGCATGGCCAGGGCGGAATCTGACCGGGGGATCACGGTCACGTTGCTCCCGCGGAAGATCCCGATGGTCGTGCTCGAAAACGCCGCCCCGTTGCACTCGTAGAACCCGATGGTGTCGTTGTCCAGCGGCAGGATGTACTTGTTCCACATGCTGCCCGATTGGTCGACGATGTAGACGATGTCGGTGCCTTCGGGTTTGGACTCCTTGGCGCCGCACAGCACGAGCCCTTTGGTGGAGATGCGCGTGGTGGCAGCGGGGACGCGCAACGTCGTGCCGTCCAGGCTACCGATGTCGATGCAGCGGGTGGTGTCCACCACGGTTCCCGACAGCAGATCGCAACGCGTGCCCGGCACCAGAGGGTGTTCCACCGGTGGCGGCGGAGGAGGTGGGGGCGGCGGTGGCGGCGGCACCGGGATCGTGAAGGCGAGATCGCGGGAACGGGTCGTGTCGTCGAACGAACGGATCCGCAGCACGTAGGAACCGGGATCCAGTCCCCTGAGCCTGGAGGTGTCCAGAGACACCTGCCAGGAACTGTCGAACACCTGGATGCCCCCGAAGTGCGTTCCGGTGGACAGGAGACCGGGGGATGCCAGGGTGCCGCCCGACAGGAACACCTGTCCGCGCGCGGATTTGCGGACCGTCTTGGCCGCGCATCCCTGGCCTTGGGTCGTGGAAGCCCACAGCCGCAGGATGCGTTTGCCGGGAGCCGTCGAATCGGCGATGGAATAGGTCGCCGAGGTGCGCAGGTTCATGGAGGTCGTGATCTTCAGGCTCGATCCGCCCGGCATCCGTTCACAGAAGAAGAAATCCCAAGGGATGGTCCTGCCCGGTGCCAGGTTCAGGGTGTCGAGCGAAACGGTGCCGGACGCGGGGATGTGCACGCCGCCCAGGTCCATGCGCAGCTTGCCGTCGATGAAGTACCAGAAATCGTCGTCGCCGGTGAATTCCAGCGTCTGGCCGGGCTTGTATTCGAACTCGCCGTGGCTTTCCAGGCAGAACGAGTAGTTGTGGGCCAGGGACGACGACGTCAGGAGGTTGTTGTACGGGTTGACCCCGCCGCCGGGAACGGTGGTGAAATCGTCGATGGGGAAGAATTCGGGATCGTCCATGCGGTAGATCCCGGTGGCGGTGTCCAGTTCCAGGACCAGATCCCGGCAAGTGGACGCGTTTTGTCCCGGCGTGTCGCGGAACCAGGTGGCCAACCCCGATGCGCGTCCGGTGTCGGCGGCCAGGACCGGTTTGCGGTCGGCGTCCAGGGAGTCGGCGACGATCCCACGGAGGACGCCGGTGTACAGTTCGCCGAACCCGGGAGCCTGCAGCTCGAAGTCGTACACCGTGGTGGCCAGCAGGGCGCGGTTGCAGACACCGCGCTGTGCCGGTGGGGTTCGGGTGGTCGCGACCCTTCCGCCGCTGGTGGTGATCCACTGGCTGTCCAGGGACGCGGTCAGCGCGATGGGCGTGTTGGATCCGGTGCCGGCGCTCCCGAAAGTGGCGCCGGTGCGCGAATTGCGGAACAGGACCTGCTTGGCCGAAAAGACGGGCAGTTGGTACCACCCGCAATGGGTGGCCGACGCCTCCATGGGGGTTCCGGTGGCGGCGCCGTCAAGGTAGGCCACGGGACGTGCCAGCGGGAACACGCCGTCCCAGGGGTTGAACACGAACAGCCAGGTGGTGTCCAGGGGGGGCGGGGGCATCGGGGCCGACGACAGGATTTGCACCACGGGCGAAGCCACGATCCAGATCGTGTCGTTCTTGGCGAAGGCGGTGTCCAGGGCGAGGGTGGACGCGGTCGATGCCAGGCCCGCGGAGGAGATCCACGACGTGGCCGTGGAATTGCGGATTCCCACCACCAGCGAAGCGAAGAGCGTCGCGCGGGACGAATACCATCCAGCTTGGCCAGCCACCGGCGTCGCGGCCGTCCAGCCCTGCGATTCGATCTCCACGGAAGGGGCGCGACCGGGCGACGCGGCTTCCCAGGGGTTCAGGATCATGAGGGTCGCCGACGGCGGAGCCGAGGTCCGGAGGGTCGGCGGGGTGGCCATGGTGGCGCCGGGCAGGATCCAGACGGTGTCGGTCGTCGCGAACAGCGTGTTGAGATTGAAACTCGTCGAGCCCGATCCTTGGGCGCCGTATTCCGTCCAGCCGTTGTTGCCCCGGTTCAGGAGCCGGAAGTCGCCGGGATCGTCGGATGCGAAGGTGAACGACCACAGGTCGCCCGACATCCGCTGGAACTGGTTGGCCGCGATCGCGTCGCCGTTCCAGCCGTTCGGGGCGCCGAAGATCTGCGGGGTCGAACCCGAAAGCGCGGGATCCGCCCGCCAGGGGTTCAGGATCACGACGGTCTTGGCGGCCCACCCGGAGGACAGGAGAAAAAGGACGGCGAGCAAAGCGCGGGAAGGCGCGATGGGATATCGAGCCATTGTGCAGGTTCCTCCGAGTACGATTCCGAGTGCGGTCGCCTGGCCGGTGAAGGCGCAGGTGTCCGAGTGCAGGCAATGTGAGAAAATACGGCGTGGATCGCCGACAGGGGAGGACGTTTCCCGAGAAAAGGGTGTCCAAGATGTCTGCATGAAGGAGTATGGACTCCTCGATCGCCTTCCAATGCGAACGGATTCCAGCGGAATTCCACCGATGTCGAGGCCGCCGCGGGTTAGGTATGTTTGCCGGCGCTCCGGAGACAACGGGCCTCCTCGATTCCGAAGGAGGTTTGGCCGCTCCGGATACAGAGGCACATGGCGATCCTATCCTTTCGAGACGTTTCCTTCCAGTTCGGCGGAGTCCCTCTGCTCGATGGAGTCCGTTTTTCCATCGAACGCGGCGAGCGCGTCTGCCTGACCGGCCGCAACGGCACCGGCAAGAGCACGCTCATGAAGCTCGTGACCGGCGAACACGAGGTCGACAAAGGGGAAATCATCCGCGACGCCTCGGTGCGCGTGGCCGTGCTTCCCCAGGACATCCCGGACTTGGCGGGCACGGTGGCGGAAATCGTCCGCGAAGGGGCCAGCCACCATGTGCAGGACGGCGAATGGAAGGCCGACCTGGAAGCCGAACGCTGGGTGGAAAAGGCCGGGCTTCCCGCCGACGCCTTGTTCTCCAGCCTGTCGGGCGGCCAGAAGCGCCGCGTGCTCCTGGCCCAGGCGTTGTCCGCCGAACCGGACCTTCTGCTTTTGGACGAACCCACCAACCATCTGGACATCGCGTCGATCGCCTGGATGGAAGACGTTCTGCTTTCCTGCGGGACGGCGCTGTTGTTCGTGACCCACGACCGTGCGTTCCTCAAGCGGCTGGCCACCCGCATCCTGGAACTGGACCGCGGGCGCATGTTCGACTGGGCTTGCGACTGGGACACCTTCCTGGTGCGCAAGGAGGCGATGCTCGAGGCGGAAGAGAAGGCCTGGTCGGAATTCGACAAGCGCCTGGCCCAGGAAGAGGTCTGGATCCGCAAGGGCCTGAAGGCCCGCCGCGCCCGAAACGAAGGGCGCGTGAGGGCTCTGGAGCGCATGCGACGCGAACGGTCCGATCGCCGGGAGCGGTCCGGGGCGGTGCAGATGCAGATCGCCGAAGCGGAGAAATCGGGCCGCAAGGTCGTGGAAGCCAAGAACGTGTCGTTCGGCTACGGCGACGGCCGACAGATCCTGAACGGAGTGAATGCGGTGATCTCGCGCGGCGACAAGGTCGCCCTGCTGGGACCCAACGGTTCGGGCAAGACCACGCTGTTGCGCGTGCTCCTGGGAGAGCTGCAGCCCGTGACGGGATCCGTCCAGCTGGGCACCAACCTGGAAGTCCTGTACTTCGACCAGATGCGAGGGCAGATCGACCCCGAAGCCACGGTGAAGGACAACATCGCCGAAGGCCGCGAATCGGTGACGATCGGCGGCAAGCCGCGCCACGTGATGACCTACCTGCAGGAGTTCCTGTTCAGCCCCGAAAAGGCCATGCAGAAGGCGGGCGGACTTTCCGGCGGCGAGCGCAACCGTCTGCTGCTGGCGCGATTGTTCACGCGGCCCGCCAACGTGCTGGTGCTGGACGAACCCACCAACGACCTGGACGCCGAGACGCTGGACCTGCTGGAAGAACTCCTGGTGGAGTTCGAGGGCACCGTCCTGTTGGTGAGCCACGACCGCGAGTTCCTGGACAACGTGGCGACCTCCGTGCTCGCGATCGGCGAGGGCGGCGCGGTGACCGAGCACGTGGGCGGCTGGAGCGACTGGAAGCGCGAGGACGACGCCCGCAAGGCCGCCAAGGCCGCATCGGAAAAGCCCAAGGCGGAAGCTGTCCAGGTCGCCGCGCCGACCTCCGCATCGGGCGCGCGGAAATTGTCGTACAAGGAATCCCGCGAGCTGGAATCGCTTCCGGGCCTGATCGAGACGCTGGAATCCGAACAGGCCGCCCTGGGCGAAGCCATGGCCGATCCATCGTTCTACCGCAAGAGCCCAGACGAGATCGCCACGGCGAACAAGCGTCTGGAGGTTCTCGCCGCCGAGATCGCGAAGGCCTACTCCCGGTGGGAGGAGCTGGGAGGTTAGATGCCCCGGACCTCGGTCATCCCGCCCGACAGCATGGCCAGGGCGAGGGCGGTCCACGAGAGGTTGTAGTAGCGGCTGCGGGTGGTGAGCGTTCCGGTGGCCAGGCGCTCGGAGCATCGAGCGGCGAAGGCGGCAAGATCGGGATCGCAGGAGGCGGCCACGGCGGCGCAGCCCACGAACACGGCGGATTCGGTCGGACGATTGGAATCGGCGTCGGGACGCGGCGTGCCGTCCAGTTCCCAGCCGTCGACGAATTCCGACTCGGGCATGGCCGCGAAGAACCCCGCCGCCTTGCGGCAGTAGTCCAGCGCCCGCGGCTCCCGGTGCCAGATCCAGTCCTGCGCGATCCGGTACGGGGTGCGTGCCGAATCGTACTGGTGGTGCACGGGGCCGTGGGGGAACGGGACGTGCGGCGTGCCGTCGTCCAGGCACCAGGCGGGCACCAGGCTGTTGGAGGCGTTCCCGAACCGCGCGTCCTGGCAGCGCGACAGGATCCGGTAACCGGTCTCGACCACCTGGTTCCAGCCTTCCTGGTTGCCGGTGGCGTTCCCGAACACGCGGTACTGGCTGGGTGCGAAATACGAAGGGTTGAACAGTCCGGGAACCGTCCACTTGTCGCCGGGCATGAGCAGACCTTCGCGGGTATGGTCGATCTCGTGCTTCCATACCGCGTCGATCTGCCGGCGTGCGGCGTCGGCGTACGGTTCGCCGATCGATCCCGATCCGCCCCAGCGCTCGGCGGCATGGAGCAGTGCCCAGGCGATGTCTTCGTCGGAATCCGTCGCACCGCCCTCGCCCAAGGGTTTGGAGCCTTCGGCGTCGATGTACCAGTGCATCAATCCGTGCTCGTTCGCCCAATGCTGGGAGTATTTCCAGAAATCGTCGAACAGATCCTGGTCGTCGTGGACCACGGCCAGGATCATCCCGTAGGCGATGCCTTCCGACACGGTGGAGTCCGGTTGCGCGTAGGGGGAGTCGGGGCGGCGCACGCGACGGAATCCGTTCGCGCCCCGGTCGGTGACAAGTTCCGACTTCCAGGATCCGTAGGAAGATCGCGAGATGGCTGGGGATGCGTTCATGGTCGCTCCTTCGCGGCTGGCTTCGGGGGGCCGCAGGCGGGAAAGGATTTCTTGCACGATCGCCGGGACGGGCCGGGACGCGTCCACGCGGATCGCGGCAGGGCCGGAGGGGGGCTCCAGCGTTTCGAGCTGGCTCTGCAGGAGCCGGGCGTCGGCGAAATGGCCGGGGCGATCGGCCAGGCGGCGTTCCAGGGTTTCGCGGTCGGCTTCCAGGAACACGAACCGGACCGGCGGCGCCTCGCGTTCCAGGTGTTCCCGGTAGATCCGCTTCAAGGCCGAGCAGGAGGCCACGGCGGGGCGGCCGCTTCGCGACAGGATGGACAATTCCCGGCCCAGGGCGTCCAGCCAGGGATTGCGGTCGGAATCCGTCAACGGGATCCCCTTCGACATCTTGTCGACGTTGGCCAGCGGATGGAAATCGTCGCCTTCCAGGAACGGACGCCCGAGCTCGGCGGCGAGGGCGGACGCCACCGTGGATTTTCCAGCGCCCGCGACACCCATCACCACCAGGGTGGATGGATGCTCGGGATTCAAAACGAAAGTTCCAGCGCCACGCGGTTCGGGATGGGATCGGAAGCGTCGCCGGAAGATGCGAGCGAGAGCTTGAGCGCCTTGGAAAGCTTGGCGTTGCGGGAGCTTGCCACGAGCGCGGGCCTGGCGAGCTGGAAGACGTAGGAAGCGAACAAGCCGATTCCGGCGGCGCCGGGATTGCGCTCGATCATGGCGGCGCTTGCGATGTAGCCCGCGCCCATCATGGCCAGTCCCGGCCAGTCGGATTGGACGATGGTGCCCACGGGGATGATCGGGTAGAAGTTCGCGAGGGACCACCACCCCGAAGTCTTCCCCTTCTCGTAGATGGCGTATTTGCGCTGGAACGGGACGGAGTCGGCCAGATTCTGGATCCTGGTCAGGCCTTTCTTTTCCAGGAAGAGCTTTTGGTCGACCATGCGCGAAAGCTGCGCTTCCTGGCGCAGGGCGCGGTCCTCGTTGGATGCCGCGAGGGTCGGCTGCGCGGCGTCGGGAACGGGCTTGGGCGGCGAAACCGCGCCGGTCAGCTGGGTCGCCAGGTACGGGACCGAATGGCGCAACAGGTCTTCGACCTTGCCTTCGCGGGTGTCGCGGGCGGAAGAAAGGATTTCACCGGTCTGGACGTCGACCATGCGGACGGTCATCGACCAGGTTTGGCCGAGCTTCCCGATCGATCCCACGATCATCCGGTCCAACCCGACGAGCTTTCCGACTTCCACGGCGCATTCGGATCCGTCGCAGGCTCCCGATTTCTGGAAGCCCTGCTCGGACAGGATCTTTTCCACCTGGCTGCGCTCCACGACGCGCATCGTGCGCTTGGATTGGAGTTCCGTGGTGAGGGCTTCGCCGAGGACCAGGGCTTCTTCCGGATTCAGCAACTTGCCTTCGAACGGCATGACGGCGATGGTGGGGGCTCGCTTGGAGGCGGAATCGACGGAGACCTGGATTCCATGGAATGCGAGGAGCGCGATCAGGACGGAAATCATGTTCGGCAAAGCTACAACTCGAAGAATAATGGGCGGAGCCCTTCTATCTTGGCCGTCCATGGACTCCAAGCGATACGACTTCGAAGACTTGATACGGATCATGGCCCGCTTGCGGGCGCCCGACGGATGCCCCTGGGACCGCGAGCAGACCCATCAGAGCATCAAGGAGTATTTCCTGGAAGAGGTCTACGAGTTCCTGGAGGCCGTGGAGGAAGGAAGCGTTCCCCACATGCGCGAGGAGCTGGGCGACCTGCTGTTGCAGGTGGTGTTCCATGCCCAGATGGCGTCGGAATCCGACCACTACGACATCCACGACGTGATCCACGAGCTTTCCGACAAGCTGGTGCGCCGCCATCCCCACGTGTTCGGAGAGGTCGCGGTCGCGGATTCCGGCGAGGTCGTGGTGAACTGGGAGGCGATCAAGAACGCGGAGAAGGGCAAGGAGTCGCGCAAGAGCCGCCTCGACGGGATCCCCGTGAACTATCCCGCCCTCATGAAGGCCAAGAAGCTGCAGGTGCGCGCCGCCAAGGACGGGTTCGACTGGCCCGACGCCGCGCCCATCTGGGAAAAGCTGGAAGAGGAGATCGGCGAGGTCAAGGAAGCGTTGACGGAAAACGATCCCGACCACCTGGAAGACGAGGTGGGCGACCTGTTCTTCGTGGCGGTCAACCTGGCTCGCAAGCTGGGCGTGGACCCGGAAATCGCGCTGCAGCGCGCCAACCGCAAGTTCGAGACCCGCTACCGAGGCATGGAAGCCCTGGTCGAAGGTCGCGGACAGAAGATGTCGGACCTGGATCTGGCCGCCCAGGACAAGCTGTGGGACGAGGTGAAGAAGCGCTCGGACTGAAGTCCTTGCCGACCAACCTCGCTCTGCTCGGGGGCGGGTTTCGCCAATTGGTGGTAGATTTTCCTGCATGCGAATTCCCCGATATCCCCATCGAGTCCTTGGTGCGCTCCGGATCGCGCTGCTTGCCGCTTGTTCGTTGTCCGATCTGGCGTGGTCGGCCGGTGCCGGCGATTGGAGTGCTCCCAATCCCGGAATCGCGGGTGCCAATGGCGATGTGGACGTGGTGGCGGTGGCACCCAACGGGGACTTGTACGTTGGCGGGCGATTCACCGCCATCGGCGATGTCGCGGCCAATCGGATCGCGCGCTGGGACGGCAGCCATTGGTCGGCGCTGGGCGATGGCGTGTATGGGACCGCGGCCAAGGTCCACGCGATCGCCTTCGATACGCTCGGCAACGTCTATGTCGGCGGATATTTCGAGGTGTGCGGCGGCCTGAACACCGGGTCGGTCGCGCGCTGGGATGGCAAAAGCTGGTCGGCGCTCGGGAAGGGAATCCACGGCAGCGTC
>JAKPQQ010000062.1 GCA_029557215.1 Fibrobacterota bacterium
CAGATCCTTGGTGGGCATCGGGAATTCGCCCAGGCGTTCCTTGAAGTTGTAGTCCAGGTCGGGCGTGTAGGCGGGCCAGGCGTAGCGATCGCCTTCGGCGCCCAGAACGAACACAGGGGTGGCGGCCACGCAGACGCACATGGCGGCTGCGCGATGGATCAAGAAGCGCATGAGAACCTTCTTTCGGGAAAGATTCGGAACCGGCTCCCGCCGGTGGCGGGAGTCGTGGTCGGGTCGGCCTAGTCGGCGCGAAGGTTGGCGACGGTTCGTGTCACGGGGCTTTCGCCCGAGGCCTTCACGCGCAGCAGGACGATTCCTGTCGAGAGCGGTCCGAGGGCGACGTTCCGTTCCCCGGACGCCGGGCGCACGGTGCGGACCACCTTGCCACGGCCGTCCAGGATCTGCACGTAGTCCAATTCATCCGGTGACTCCAGGATCCCGTCGCGGATCGCGAAGCGGACCTGCGATGAACCGATGCCCCGCACCGAACTCGGGGGCGGATTCGTCTGCCCCAGCAGGTTGGTGTTGGCGAAGCTCACCTGGTAAGGCCACTGCTCGTCGTTGGACGCCGTGTCGTCCCAGGGGTGGTGCCAATGTTCCTGCGGCGCCCCCGACACCACCAGCCACAGCTTGCTGCAATCGGCCGGCACCGCCAAGCTTGCCGTCCCCTGCGGATTGGCACCGTCGGCGTATTTGGCCACCGCCATGTCGCCATAGACGCGCGCTCCGTCCTTCAGGAGCGCGACGAACCCGTAGCGCCAGCCGCCCTTGGCGAGGTTCTGCGACCGGTACCCCGACGCTCCCGCCTTGCCCTGGAAGCTCACCGAGACGGTGGTCGCGGTGGCCGGAGCGTTGAGCTTGATGCTGTTGAACCCGTAGTTTTCGATGGTCACCGCAGGATCGACGATCCACGATCCGTCGGCGTTCCGGGTCATCTTGACCTGCGCGCGGCGATCCAGGGAATTGGCCCCGAGCGCCTTGATGGTGGGAAGGTCCCAGGTGGTGAGCCGTGCCGCCTGTTCGAAGATCTCGTCGTTGAACTGCTCCTGCGTCAGGGCGTTCAGGCGCTTGTAGGTGTCCACGGGATCTTCGTACTTCCTGGTGCCCCTCCACAGCTTGCCCATGAAGTCGATCCCGCGCTTCCAGGTCCAGTAGTCGCCGATGAAATGGTTGGCGTAGCGAGGGGTCTCGTGCAGCATGTGCAGGTGGTTGTTGGCGATGTATTCGGCGAAGTTGTCGCGGAACTTCTGTTCCGGATAGACGGAAAACGCCATCCATTGGGCGATCTGCTCCCAGAATCCGTTGCCCCCGGCGCCGTTGGGCCCGAACCCCCAGCGCCATCCGGCACCCGGGACGTCCGCGCCGGTCAGGTACTGGAAGCAATGTCCCACTTCGTGCGCCACCACCGAAGACACGTTGGCGGCGGCGGGATTCACGTGCAGGACTCCCACCTTCTCGTCCTGGCCCGAACCGTAGGCGGCCCAGTCGGTCTGGTAGAGCAAAAAGACCATCTGCTTGTGCTTGTCGGTGAGCGACGATCCCCGGATCACCATCTTCATGGTGTCCACGTAATAGGCGAAGCTCTTTTCCGCCGCGGCCTTGAGCGAGGCCATGTTCACCTTGTACGAACCCGAAGCGGTGGAGGGATCGCTCCCGAACCCCTTTTCCCAGAAGATCACCCAGTTGTCTGTCTCGGTGCTGCGGTCGTAGCAGAACTGGGTGTTGCAGTCGTTCAGGTTCGTGCCTTCGCGAGCCAGGAAGCTCGGGACGTGGATCGTCTTGGCGGCGAGGCTCGCCGAGGCCATGATCAGCGCCAATGCCAGGTTTCGCATGGTTGCTCCTAGAAAACGATCTTGCCGGGATTACCGTGTCCCGTGTCCAAAGGTTACCGCCTGCGTCAGGAATTCGAAGCCCGAACGCCCCCTGGGCGATCACCGGAATGCCCCGCAGCCGGTGAGCGCACCACCACCACCTTTGCCCCTGCAGGGGTATAAGTTTGAGGAATGCGGACACCCAGGGGCGCCAAAGCGAGCAACGACTCCGGACTGGCGATGGCCAAACCCGACATCCACGACTACCTGGAATACCGATCCTTTCTCAAGGACGCGTTCCAGCTGGAAAAGGACGCGGGGCGCATCACCGGCCAGCGCGACATCGCCATGTTCCTGGGGCTCAAGTCGTCGGGGCACGTGTCGTGGATCCTGCAGGGCAAGCGCGACCTGATGCCGCGCCTGGTGCCGCGAATGGCCCGATTGCTGAAGTTGTCGGCCACCGAATCCGAATACCTTGCGCTGTTGGTGGAACACAACGACACCGACAACCCCGACGAACGCCGGCGCGCGATGGCCGCGATCACGCGATGCCAGGCCGCGCGCAAACAGCGCATCCCTCCCGGAAAGGTCTCCTACCTGTCGTCCTGGAGGAACGCCGCCATCCGCGAACTGGTCGCCATGGGCGATTTCCGTCGGGAGGACGCCGCCAAGCTGGGTTCCACCCTGGAGCCTCCCGCGACAGCGCAGGAAGTGACCGAATCGCTGACCCTCCTGGAAGATCTCGAACTCGTGCGACGCGATGCCGAAGGGTTCTACCGGCGCAGCGATTCCATCGTGGCCGCCGGGGTCGACAGCTCCCCCGAGGCGGTGCGAAGCTTCCAGGATTCGATCCTGGAGCTGTCGCGCCGCGCCCTGCGCGAAATCCCGCGCGACGAACGCGAGATCTCCACCATCACCTTCAGCGCTTCGCCGGAACGGTTCCAGAAGATCCGCACCCGTCTCAAGGAAATGCGCCAGGAGATCCTGACCCTGATCCGCACCGACCCATGCCCCACCACCGTGTACCAGTTGTCCATCCAGGCGTTCCCGGCGAGTTCTCCGGTGGGGTGCGAAAAGTGACACGTCGCGCAGGTTTGGCCGGTTGGGCGCTGTTTTTTGCGCTGTTGGCCGGATGCGGCTCGGACGCGAGCGTACAGGGAGGGGGCGCGACGGAAACCGACAACAGCGTCCATATCCTGGCCACCGGGCCCGACGGCTCGCCGCTTGCGGGCGCCCGCGTTCTGCTGGTGCGCACCGACACCTGGCTTCGCGACGTCGCCGCCACGGGCTCCCCCACCACGATTTCCCGCACCACCGACCCCAATGGGCGGCTGCGGATCGCCTCGTTGCCCGACGGCGAATGGTCGGCCCAACTGGACACGCTTTCGCAAGGGGCCGACATCCCGCTGGGACGCGACACCGCCACGCGGGTGCTGAAGCTCCAGCCGCTTTCGCGCGTGGACGTCGGCGTCGACGGCATCGCGGGAGCGCACCTGATGGCCGTGGGGACGGCCTGGGGCACCGCGACGGATTCCGGCGGCCGCGCGACGCTGCTGCTGCCGCCCGGTCGCCGATCCCTGGTGGCCGCCAACGATTCGACCCTGGCACCGGTGACCGCGGTCACGGTCACGCTCGGAAGCCGCCTGGACACGTCGGTGACCGTGGCGCCGCGACGATTGGTCCTGGACGACTTTTCTTCCGGCACCGGAAGGACTTCGCTCGCCGACTACACCGGGATGGGCCGATGGTTCGTCAACGCCTGGGGCACCCAGATCTATTCCGACGCCGATCCGCAAGGCGCGAGCTTCGTGGGCGCCCTTTCCCTGCGCTACATCGCACCCGACACCGCCAACGCGGTGCTGGCCGGAATCGTGTTCGGCGATGGGCTCGGGTTCCGTTCCATGGACTTTTCGCGCATGGATTCGATCTGCTTCGACATCCGCGCCAACGGCCAGGTGGAACTGTTCTTCATCGAGTACGCCGCCGACCGCAGCTGGAAATGGTCGGCCAACGCCTCGGTTCAGGCCGTGTCCGGCACCTGGACGCGCCGTTGCCTGGCGGCCGGATCCATGCAGGACAACTGGCCGCGGGTCAAGACCACCGCCAACACCATCGCCTTCCTGGCCAAGCGCGGCGACCTGCTGGAGGTGCGCGACATGGAGCTTTGGGGAGTCTCCCTGGACGACCTGTCGCGCTGAACGCCACCGGCCACCCGCGGGCGGCCTACCTCGCCGAGAC
>JAKPQQ010000065.1 GCA_029557215.1 Fibrobacterota bacterium
ACGGCTCCGCGCAAGGAGATCCATTCGGCCATGCGGCGCACGGTGGTGGTTCGGCCCAGATGCAATCCCCTGGGGAAGGTCGTGGCGTCGGGATCCGTTCCGCGGATATCGAAGACGCCGGAGGCGTCGCCACCATCGCGCCAGGCGACCGAAGGCGAGACCAGCCGCACGCCCGAAAGCTTCGACGCGTTGGGACTCAGGGTACCATCGACCCCCTGGAGGTAGAGCGATGCGTCCTGGTTCGCCCCCGGGACCAAAGAAGATGCCGAACGGCGGTACAGGGTATCCAGCAGAACCACCGCCGAGGTGGACCCCAGGCTCCAGCGCATGGAGCCCGCCAGACGCGTTCGCCCTCCCATCCGGGGATCCGAGCCGAGAGTCCAACGCTTGGAACTCGCGCCGGTGAACGTCACGCGTCCTTTGGAGTCAGGTCCCGCGACCGTGAAGCCTTCCGCCCTGGCGAGCGCATGGACGCTGTCGAGACCACCGGGAAGTTCGTCCCAGTGAGCGCGGAAGTGCACCGTGTCGACGAAAAAGGAGCGACCGAGAGTATCGGTTCCGAGCAAGGCGGAGAAACGGACCGAACCCGTTGAAGACGGAATCCGTCCCGACGGGAGTCCGTCCGGATTGGAGGAGATTCCCCTGGATCGCAGGGCGAAGAAGCTGTCCTGGGCTGCGGACGTCGTGACCGTTCCCGTCCCCCGCGGGTCAAGACTGTCGCCAAGGCCGAAGCGCACGCCCGAGGCGGCGGCGTATACGCGGCGACACGTCGCTGGGTCGGCGGGGTTCACCGTCTCGCACGTTCCCTCGATGCGCTTGCGCTCGAGACTCCATGTCGCGCTGTCCAGGGGCCAGGCGATGCGCACCAGATCGCCACTGGAGGATGATTGGTCGGCGATGTCGGAGCGCATTCCCACGGTGAACTGCACGGGTCTGGGTTTTGTCTGCGTCGTTCCAAGCACGGGGATGTACATGTAGCGCAATTCCCCCCCCGGCAAGACATAGGGCACAGCGAGAGTCATCGGGGCTTGCTCTGTTCGCGAGAGCTGCATCCGGTACGGTGCCTCGGCGCTGCCGTGCTTTCTGGAATCCACCGTCCAGACGGAATCTCCCTGCCTGACACGGGCCACGAATCCGGCGAGCCCTTGCTCGGGCTGGTTTGCGAACCACATCAGCAGGCTGTCCTTGTGCAGGTCGTGATCGCCTTCATGGAAGTTGAGCTTGTCCTGGATGATGTTCGAGTTCGCGTCCAGCCTCGAGGCCGTGGAACACGCCTCGGCAACCTGAAGAAGCCAGGTCTGGCTTCGGAGGTTGGAGTGGGGTGCATACGAGACGGGTTCACCCACGCGGATCCAAGGACCCTTGGTCGGTGGGGACGCGACCCATTGGCTGTCGACCAGATTTGCCATGGTGCGGGCCCAGGAGGAGCGAACGCAGTCCCTGGTGGGGGATGTCGGATCGGTCACCATGGGACGCCAGTTGTAGGTGCGCGTCTCGAAGGGAGAGATCGCGCCCATCCGCTCGTCGGGATCGTCGATCACGCCGTTGCCGTCGTTGTCGTACCCGTCCTTGAGAAGGAAGGCGTCGGCGTCGTAGAGGAACTTGTTGGCCGCGTCGAAGCGCAGCAGGCGGTTGGCGAGGTTGTCGACCCCGGGTTTGGCATCGAAGAATTCGTCGGGTGTCTTGATCATAAAGCCGAAGGTGAATGCGTCCGTCGTGCGAGTCACGCAGTCGGGAGTCGTCGTTCCTTTTTTCCAGATGTAGGACAGATTCGAACCTACTGGCCATGTGAACACTGCGCGAATCGCTGCCACCCCGAACCAGATCAGGTTGCGGTTGGGGCTGATGTCGTTCTTCTCTTTCTGAACCTCCCTGCAGGCGCCCTGGCTCCATTCCTCGTGCCCGAACACGCCATCGCCGTCGAGATCCGTCCACTGGCCAGTGGCGCAAGCCCGAGGGGGTAGAGGTGGGGATGCGAAGTCCTGGTATGTCGCGGCGCGCGTGTCATTGTCGCCGTACGTGGGTGTGACGGTCAGGTTGTTGATGGTGAAGGAGCCGT
>JAKPQQ010000068.1 GCA_029557215.1 Fibrobacterota bacterium
GCTCCCAGCTTCACGATGGCACCGGATGGCCGGATCGCGACGACAAGATTTCCCCATGAGCTTCCATTGCCGAGATCATCCGTCGCACGCAACGCCCAAGTCCCGACCGTCAAGCCGGCAACAGGCTTGGCGGTTCCGGAAATGACAGGCGTCTGGATTGCCCCCTGCGGGCTGGCCCTTTCCGCCACGATCGCGATTCCGGAAAGATCATCCGTCGCAGTGACGACGATCGTCCCCGTGCCCACGGCCGAGTCGATCCAGAGGGTATCTCCGCTTCCGAGCGTCTGCGCCGCCGCATCCTTGACCGAAGTGATCCTGGGTCCGACATCGTCGATCACCACGGAGATGCTCGTGCTCGTGTCGTTGCCCAGGTTGTCGACGGCATGGATCACGAAGGATTTCTTGATCCCCGAGGCCACGCAGGTGTCGCCATTGCAGACCACCTTGGCATCGCCGATGTCGGTGGCCCAGGTCGTCGCGACGCCTCGGTCGGCCACTTTCCAGGACACGGTCCCTCCGTCCCTGCCGAAGAGGAAACCCTTGCTCGTCGAGCCTGCAACCCTGATCACGGGCGCACCCCTGTCGAAGGACAGCCGCTTGCCCAGGAGGACGGAATCCGTCCCCTTGCTCCCCGTCCCGTACGCGTGGACCACCAGCGAGTCGGATGTCCCCTTCGTCTTCCAATCCAGCTTCCACAGGGAGTCGGACACCTTGGCGAATGCGATGCGCTCCGGCTCGAGCATCACCACGCTGTCGACCTTGCCGGAGTCCATCGCGACGCGCAGGGAGCAGATGGCCCCCACCCAATCCGGCAACGCGGGCTTGAAATCGGCGCCCAATCCAGGCTTGACCTCGGCCTTCTGGATCGCCGACACCAGGATGTTGAACTTGACCGACTGCCCCGCCGCACCCTTGACAACGACGGAATCACGGCTGGGAGCCTTCACGACGACCCGATAGACTCCTCCTTCGGGCAGCACCTTCGATCCATTCACCCAAACGGAGTCGACCCCCGACGCGCCGATCCGGATCGTGTCCGACGCGCCGTCGGGGAGGGAGAAGGAAAGCGTGTCGTTGCTCCAGCTCCTGGCGGCATCCGGGACCACCAGTTCGCGCGCGGATGGAAGCTTCGCGACGGCGGAGACCCGGAACGTGGTCGTCATGCCATTGGTTCCGACGACCACAACCTGATGCCGCGCCCCTGGGGCGAGCACGATCGGGAACTTGCCGTCGACTGGCGCGATGTTCTTGTCGTCCAGAAGAACACTGTCGACACCGGAGCCACTCAGGCGGATCGTGTCCGCCTTGCCTGCGCCCAGCCACAAGCGCAGCGAATCGCCCACGAGCGCGTACCCGGCAGGAAGCAGCGTGGCGAGATTCGGCGACACGGCCGGAGCCGCGGAAACGATGACGATGGGAGCTTCGTTGTTCATGTCCCAGTTGGTATCGCCCGTGAGCTGGGCATAAGCGTCTCCGCTCCACACCACCACCTTGCGCCCGCGCTCGTCGTTCCATCCTTCCATGTGCACCGCGATGCGCACGCCCAGAGGCAATCCGTCGAGCTTGATGGAAGGGGCGTTCCAATGCGCCGTTCGTACAAGCGGGGAATCGCTCCCCCAGGACAGCCGGACGGAAACGGAATCCACCTGCGCCAGCGCCTTGCTCGACACGACGCGCAGCGCGAGCGTCCCCGTCTCCCCCTGCGGAGCCGAAGGGGCGTCAGGCTGGCTCTGGCACGAGAGGAGCGCCGCCAGGGCGAATGCGGAAAGAAGGAGCTTGCTGTTCATTTCCACTTCACCTCGAACGACCCGGTGGTCTTGGTTTGTTGGTCGGCGGGTGCGGGAGTATCGCTCCCACCGTCATTCATGAGAAGAATCGCGGCGGCGGCACCACCACCGACA
>JAKPQQ010000073.1 GCA_029557215.1 Fibrobacterota bacterium
CGCGATGCGGATGTCCAGGAGTCCGCAAGGAATCCAGGGGCACTCCCTCCCGCGAATCCCGAACCAGCGGAGCCGCTGGAGGAGGGTCGATGGGCCCTTCATCCACCAACGTCGTCCCCTCCGGCCAGAGGGAGATCCAAAGGATGTCCGCTTCCCCGGCCAGACGGGTGCGCCGAGCCTCGATTCGCGCGAGGTCGGATTCCGTCTCGTGGACCGTCCACGCGGGAGATTTTCCCGCGCTCCGCTCTAACCGTGCCCGATCCAGTCGCTCCCGGGCATCGATTCGCTGGGAGTCGGCCAGCGCCAGCATCCAGCGGGCGACAAGCCAGTCCTCCCAGCGCGCGCGAACCTGGTGCAACAGGGTGCGTCGCGATTCGATCGTGTCGAGCGCCTGCGCTTCCAGTTGCAACCGGGCGATCGAACGCCGGGTTTCGCGGGTGGCTCCAAGCGGGATGCCTCGCCCGATCCAGAGCTCCTGGGTGGAGCCCCCGATTCCGCTCATGTCGCGCGAACCGGCGGCACCTTCCACGGCGGCTTCCAGGCGCCAGGGCGTGGATGGTCCCGCCAGGTCGATTTGACGTTGGCTCTGCGCGAGGAGTGTTCTCGCTCCCGATAGGGAGGACTGGGCGAGCCAGGCTTCGCGGATCCGCTCCCAATCGGGATCCCTGGCCAGGACAAGGCTCAAAGACAGGGCCAGGAGCCCTGCGAATAAAATACGCATGGTCGATTCTCTTTCCGTTAGGACATGGACTATCGTCGGCCTGCAGCGTTCTAGCTGCGTGGCCGTGGTTCAGGATCGGGGACGGAAAGACGCCTCAGGCGTAGAGACGAAGGCCCACCCGTTGGGACCATGGATCCGACGAAGAAGCGAACTCGCTGGTTCTCTCAAGATGTCGAAGACGGGGGAGGATCTCGCCGGGGCGGCCATCGAACGGGTTTGTATCGGTGCAGAGCAAGGAAGTCTGCCAAAGCCGCTGGCTGTCGAGTGTCGCCGACGATGGGTCGCTGTGCTCGATGTCGGCGCACCCATGGCAATCCCGCACGTGAGTCGATTCCAGGGCACCACAATCAGCATTGCTGCGGGATGCGCGGGAATCCATTCCCAAGTGACCAAGGAAGCCCAGGATCAGCATCAGGGCCGCTAGCCCGGGCTGGAGCGCCCTCCATCGAATGGAACAGGACATACAGGTTCAACATACAAACCTGGTATTCGTCAACCCAAAGCAGTGTGTGAGGCACGCGGGGGGGTGGGGCGGTTTTTCTTGTGAGCAGAACTCTGCGTGATGACTTGATCAGGATGGCCGCATGTCGTGTTTTGAACCACTTACTGTTTCTATATGAAACGCGCAGCAATGCGCTTCATTCCGAAACAGTGGTTTGCGAGGCTCCGAGAGTTTGGCACGCTCCTTGTAAAAGGGTGGGCTGAACTTGTTTCCGGAGGATCGCGAAAGACCATGAGCGACGAAACCATCAAATCAGCGGCGGAAATGGCAGCCGAGCGCGCCGCCAAGGCGGCCGAGTCCATCGAGGGGGGGGATGCCAAGACCCTCGAGGAACTGGTCGAATCGGCCGAGCAGGTCGCGGGACCCGAGGACGGCGACGCCCCCGCGATCGACTTGAAGGTCGCGTCCCTGACCGAGGAGCTGGAGGCCCAGAAGGACAAGTACGTCCGACTGATCGCGGAGTTCGACAATTTCCGCAAGCGCACGGCGCGCGAATACGCCGAGATGCAGGAGACCGCCCAGGGCAAGGCCTTCGCGTCCCTGTTTCCCGTGGTGGACAACTTCGAGCGCGCCTTCCAGGACGCTCCCGCCGAAGGGGACTGGACGCCCGCAGATCCGGTGGCGTTCGCCAAGGGCCTGCGCCTGATACGCGACCAGCTCCGCAAGGTGCTTGCGGACGCCGGACTCGAGGAGCTGCCCGCCATGGGCGCCCCCTTCGATCCCAACCTCCAC
>JAKPQQ010000074.1 GCA_029557215.1 Fibrobacterota bacterium
ACGGCTCCCGAAGCGCCGCCGTAGGCCCGAAGGAAAGATTGAGATCCCAGGGAATCATGGACATGAAGGGCGTCGCGGTGTCGGGCTGGTACATGTACCAGTTGCGTCCGGAGCCGTTGTAGGAGTCGAAATTGGACAGGACCGTGTTGAAGGCGAGGAACTTCGCGACGTTGTCGTCCCCGAAGTACGCGGAACGGTCGGCGCAGAAGGCGTCGTCGGTGGAACGGTTCAGGAAGTCCACGAACCCGACGAATCCCTTCCAGGTCTCGCTCTTGTCGTTGGTCTTGAGCTCGTAGGCCCCGGAGTTCGCGTAGGAAGCGGCCTTGTCGTCGATCCACGCCAGGGTGGCCCCGTCGTCGCCGGCCTTGAAGAGGGTGCCCTTGGCGTCCGTGTACCAGCGTTTCAGGAAGGTCTTGTCGGCCTGCTCCACCTGCGTGTAGAGCCCCATGGCCGCGCCGTTCACGGTGATGTGGACGAAGCTGGAGCGAGGCGCGGGGAGGTACTTGCGGGCGATCGCGTAGCTGATGTGCTCGCGCATCATCGTGGGGTCGCCGATGCCGTTGGAGAAGTTGAGGACCTTGATGCCGCGATAGGTCAGATCCTTGAACTCGTTGAACTTGATCTTGAGCGGCTTCTTGGGGTTGTTGCCGGCCAGGGTGTAGGAGGAATTGCCCTTGAAGCGCACCCCCACGCTGTCGAGCGTGATGGTGCCGTCCGAAAAACGCGCGGGAAGGTAGCCGGAATCGGCCACCCACATGGCGGCGAGCGTCTCCTTCCAGTCGGCGCGGTAGAAATCGATCTTGTACTGGTGGACGACCGCATCGTCGAACAGGGCGGCCGACGAATCCACATCCTGCGCCCAGGAACAGGAGGCGCCCAAAGCGACGAGGACCGCCAGACGGCAGCCCCGGCGGATCGGGAAGGTTTCCGGATTGTTGCAGGAATATTTCATGTGCCATGGGAATTTCCTTCCATGGCGGGATTCTCCGTGGCCCCCTTCCAATGCTTCCGCTCCCGAAATGGGAGCGCACCCCGTTTCCTGAAGAAACCCCGGAGCTAACTTGAACCCCTATGCCCATCGCCTCGACCCAGCTCGGCAAACACCCCATCCTCGCCCTCAAATCCGCCACGTCCGGCGCCTCGGTCGAGGTCTTCCCCACCAAAGGCGCGACCGTCCACCAGATCGTGCTGCCCGGCCGCGACGGCAGCCTCAAGCCGGTACTGCAACCCATGCGCACCGAAGTCGAGGTGGAACGCCAGCGCTGGGCCAAGGGCGCCCACCTGGCACCGTGGCCCAACCGCATCCAGGACGCCGTCTACACGTTCCAGGGCAAGGAATACCACCCGTTCAAGAGCTTCCGCTCGCAGGGTGGACACGCCATGCACGGCACGGTGATGAACGAGGAGTTCCGTCTGGACCGCAAGGCATCCGGCGACGACTCCCTGGTGCTCGTGCTGGATGGCAAGGGCTGGCAGGGATACCCGTGGCCCATCCGCATGACGCTGCGCCTGTCGTTCGAGCAGGGCGGCCTGCGCATGGAGACGGAGATCGAGAACCGCGCCAAGTCGGACGCTCCCGTGGGGCTGGGCTGGCACCCGTACTTCACGCTGGGCAAGGACGTGCGCGAGTGCGACCTCCTCCTTCCCAAGGGGCTGCGCCTGGGCATGACCGAACGCGCCGTGCCCGACGGCACGAAGGCGGCCTGGAAGCGCTTCCGCAAGGCAGAGCGCATCGGTCCCGACTTCCTGAACGACTGCATCGAAATCGAGGCGCGCGAAGGAATCGCCAGCACGCGGCTATCCGATCCCGCGACGGGCGAAGGCATCGAGGTGTGGCAGGAGGTGGGCGAGGCGAAGTACGGCTACGTGCA
>JAKPQQ010000089.1 GCA_029557215.1 Fibrobacterota bacterium
ATCTCGCGGACTCCATGGAGAATTACGGGGACGTGGTGGCGACCACCTACGACACCATTCTGGATTCCTCG
This sequence comes from Fibrobacterota bacterium, assembly GCA_029557215.1. Taxonomy (GTDB): domain Bacteria; phylum Fibrobacterota; class Fibrobacteria; order UBA5070; family UBA5070; genus UBA5070. The sequence continues at coordinate 72 of JAKPQQ010000089.1, forward strand.
GACGACGCGACGATGGCGATGAACAAGATCAAGAACGCCGGGCGCGTGCTGGGCGAGAAGATCCTGGATACCCTGGTCCCGGTGCTGGAGACTGTCGCGGACAAGATCGAGGCGGTGGGCAATTGGTTTTCTTCTCTCAGCCCCAAGATGCAGGAGACCGTCGTCAAGATCGCGGCGATCGTCGCGGCCATCGGCCCGGCGCTCATCGTGGTCGGGAAAGTCGTGACCACCGTCGGCAAGGTGACCAAGGCGCTCTCGCCGGTGGCAAAGCTCATCAGCGGCGTGGGCGGGTCAACGAAGGTGCTCGGAACGGTCCTCGGCGCGCTGACCAGCCCCATTGGGCTCGTAATCGCAGCTGTCGCGGCGTTGGCGGCCGGATTCGTCATCCTCTACAACAAGAACGAGGATTTTCGGAACAAGGTCAACGAAATCTGGGCGTCCATCGTCGAGGCCCTCGAGCCGGTGAAGGAGATGTTCCTTGCCACGTTCGAGAACATCAAGGCGGCCATGGAGCCGGTGAAAGAAGCGCTGACCAGCCTCTGGAATACGGTGGTCGAGGTGTTCCAGAACATCTGGACCATCATCGAACCGGTGGTGACGGCCATTGGGGTGCTCATCGGCGCGGTGATTGCCAACGCCATCGCCGTCGGGAACGGGCTGCTGAACGCCCTCGGGCCGTTCGTTGAGGCGATTGTCTTGGCGGTCAACGTGGTGATGAACATCGTCGGCGCGATTATTTCCCTGCTCACCGGGGATTTCGACGGCGCGCTTACACATCTGAAGGCGGCGCTCACGTCCGTGGGCGAATTCTGGCAAAACATCTGGGAGGCGATCCAGGCGTTCTTCGCCGGCACGTGGGAAGCAATCCGGACCATTGCGGAATCCTTCGGCGTCGACATCGCGGGCAGGATTGCCGCCATCTGGAATGGGGTCAAGGACTTCTTCTCCGGGCTGTGGGATTCCATCTCCGCCACCGCGTCCACCGCTTGGACGGCCTTCTCGGACACCGTGAGCGGAATCTGGACGGCGATCAGCGGCGCGGCGACCACCGCCTGGAACACCATCGCAGATTTCCTCTCCGGGCTGTGGACGACGATAACCACCGCGGCGGGCGAAGGCTGGGCGCTGTTTTCCGACGCCGTGACGGGCGTGTGGACGGCGATCAGCGATACGGCGACCGCAACATGGAATGCTGTCGCAGACTTTTTCTCTGGGCTGTGGGATTCCATTTCGACAACCGCTTCCACGGCCTGGACGGCCTTCTCTGACGCCGTGACCGGTATCTGGTCGGGCATCCACACTGCCGCCAGCGCCACCTGGAATGCCATCACCACGACCATCTCGGACGCGGTGGATTCGGCGAAATCCTGGGCAGAAGATCAGTGGGACAAGGCCGAAACCGCGCTTTCGGATACCTGGGACGCCATTTCCTCCACCGCGTCCGATGTGTGGAGCGGCATCACCGCTGCCATCCGCACGGCGGTCGATACCGTGAAAACCGCGGTGGAGACCAAGTGGACCGCTGTGAAAACAGCGCTGTCCGACACCTGGGACGGCATCAAAACCGCGGCTTCCGACAAGTGGGACGCCATCACATCGGCGATCACCGGCACGGTGGAGTCCGCGAAAACGACCATTTCGGAGAAGTGGACCGCCATCTCCACCGGCGCCAAGGACATCTGGGACGCCCTCAAG
>JAKPQQ010000091.1 GCA_029557215.1 Fibrobacterota bacterium
GTTCGACGCCGTGGTGCTGGGCAAGGGGTCGGTGGACCCGTGGAACCCCCGCGCGGTGAGGGGATCGTCGGGCCTGGTGGCCACAGTCCCGTTCGAGGCCAACGCCCGCCTGGAACAGACGATCGAATTCCTGCGCAACAAGGGATTCACGATCGTGGGCACCAGCCCCCACGGCAAGGACACGATCGAGACCGCCAACCTCAAGCGCAAGGTCGCGCTGGTGGTGGGCAACGAAGGCAAGGGAGCGTCGGCCAACATCCTGGACAAGTGCGACGCGAAGGTCCGGATCCCCATGATCCCGGGCGTCGAATCGCTCAACGTGTCGGTGGCGCACGGGATCCTGTCGGCGGGGCTTTTCGTCAAGGAATAAGGGAAACAAGATTCCGGTTTCCGTCGAATAAACCACCCCGCAGCAAGCTGCGGGGTATTTTCTGGCCAGCAATCTCGGGCCTGATGACACGAAGCAAGCTTCGGGTTATCAGACCCGAGGAGAATGAATGGACGGGAACCGACAAACCGCCCTCCGACAGGATCTGTTGGGGGCGGTTTTGTTTTTGTCGCGAGACAAGCGGATGGAGGCCCCCGGCCATCGGGTACCGCAGCTTCCGATCGTCCGGGTTTCCAGGCCGGCAAACGCGCCTTTGTCAAATCATCAAAGGAACGTGCTCGAAACCGCCCGAGTTCCGGTCCCGCGAACGCGAGATTCCATCCTTGAGCAATCCGAGGGATCGGCAACCATGCTTGCCGTCGCACTCCACCCGGCGAACACCCAGGACACGAATCGGCGTTTAGCGCGCGAAGGAGATTTGGCCATGGATGCGAAATGGGCGATGAAATCGTGTCGGATCGGTCTGGTTCTGGCGGCGGCGGCGTTGGCCGAAAACCCCGTGATCTCGCACCGGTCGCTGGCCGACCCCAACGGGTTCGTGTTCGACGACCGGATCTACGCGATCTGCTCCAACGACGACGACAACGTCAATGGCTACGACATGAAGAGCGCCGTGGTGATCTCCACCGCCGACCTGCGCAACTGGACCGACCACGGGGACGTCTTCCGCACCACCCGCGACGCGAAGTGGGCGGCCGGGTCGTACGCGCCGACGGCGATCGCGGCCAAAGGCAAGGTCTACATGTATTTCCCCAACATCGCATCCGGCGTGGGCGTGCTCACGGCCGACCGGCCCGAAGGCCCCTACAAGGACGTCCTGGGCAAGGCGCTCGTCAGCGGGTCGACGCTGTGCCCGATGGCCTGGTGCTTCGATCCCGGCATCTTCGTGGACGAAAACGGATCGGCCTACCTGGTGTGGGGCGGCGGCACCCCCTACGGCAACAACCTGATGGGCGTGGCCCTGAACGCCGACATGACCTCCCTGAAAGGGAGCGCCGTGCGCATTTCGGTTCCGAACTCCTTCGAGGGGCCGTTCGTCCACAAGTACAAGGGCAACTACTACCTGCACTACCCCATCGAAGGCAATTCCAATCTCGAGTACTCGATGAGCTCCACGAGCCCCATTTCCGGTTACGTCCGCAAAGGCGTGGTGCTTCCCAACCCCACCCTCAACGGCGCGAACATCAACCAGTACAACAACAGCCACGCCTCGATCTTCGAGTACAAGGGTTCCTGGTACATGATGTACCACGACCGAAGACTGTTCAAGAGCACCTACAAGCGCAACGTGTCCATCGACAAGCTCGAGTACAACGCCGACGGCACCATGAAACAGGTGGTCGTGACCGCGGGCATGGCGCAACTGGCCGATTTCGACCCTTACGATTCCATCCCGGCCGCCACCATGTCGGCGCAGAGCGGCATCAAAGCCGCCTTTGACGCCACGAAATGGGCCAACCACCTGGTCCCGCAGAGTTCGGGATCCTGGATCCGCATCAGCGGGGTCGATTTCAAGGACGGCGCCGCGAGCCTGCGCGTGAACGCCTCCACCACGGCTTCGGGCGTCTCGGTGGAGGTGCGCTCGGGATCGCAGACAGGAACCGTCGCGGGAACCTGCGACATCGGGAAGACCGCCTCGAGCACGACCTTC
>JAKPQQ010000094.1 GCA_029557215.1 Fibrobacterota bacterium
TCCAAGGAATCGCCACGACACGGATCCACCTGGATACATCCGTCGGAGCGATTCCTTGGAAGGCGCCCAAGGCCGCGTACAGGCCGCCCGCGTAGGTCACGGCGTCGTTGCGGACATAGACGCCCAGTTCGGACCACTCCCCCTTGAACTGCAGAGGGGTGGATTCGGGATGGTAGACCATGTGCAACTGCGGAGGATTGGCGCCTTCGCGCGAATCGAACCTCGCGATCAGTCCGCTGTTGTACAGCAGCGCGAAGCCGTAGACAGGACTTGTCGCACCCGCCAGCGACGAAAGGTCGAGGGTGATGGTTGTTCCCACCTGGGTGGACGTGACGGGATGGCTGGCCAGGACGTTCGATGCGTCGTAGACGATGCTGGAATAGGGTACGCCGGATTCCGACACCGGCAGCGGCGCGGTCAGTCGGCGGACCTCCAGCCTTCCGGGGTACGACAGCGAGCGCACGAACAGTTTGAGTTCGGCGGTCTTCACGTTGGCGAAGTCGGTTGGTTGGAACGCCAACCAGCCGATCGACGAACTGGTGGGATTGCTCGACACCAGCAGGACGTTCGATGTGCCGGTGTAGGCGTTCAGATAGGCGAACCCGTCCTTGACGGACTGGTAGGCGGTGTCGCTCGCGGCGGCCCGGACCAGCGCGGCCGCCAGAAGGATCAAGGTGAGGAATCTCGAGATCATGTTGTTTTGTTCTCCCGATCAACGCGCAAGGAACGCTCGCCCGACCCTGATGGACGGTTTCGAACGTGCCGAAATGGTGACGATGCCATGCGGTCCGAGCCGCGAAGGGAGCACCAGGCTCCGCAAACCCGCGACATTCGCCGCCCAAATCCGGCGGCCATCCAAACCGCGTACCTGCACCTCGACGGCACCGTCTGGAAGCTCCAGACGAGCACCCGCGAGCAGCGGCATGGCCGACAGGGCCATCTGGAAACGGCGCACTCCGGAGGTGGTGCTTTCCCAGGAATACTGGAACAAATCGGTCTCGGAACGGACGGAGTCGAACCACCGTTCTTCGGTGCGGTTGCCTTGGATATCGTAGGCGAACACCATGGAATCGAGGAGATTGGACGGTTCGATGGATGTCCGGTAGCTGGCGACCGACACCAGGCGCCCCGCTTCGTACGACAGGACTCCGAGTTCGTCCACGATCCAATCCTCGCCGTCGCGCCGAAGCCTGGTTTCCAGCACCACGCGCCCTTGGGTGTCCAGCGAATCCACTTCGATCATGGTCGGCTGGAGACCCCGACCGCTTTCGGGTTCGAACAAGGTGTCCGAGATCCTTCGCCCCGGAACCGAGTCGTGGATGCGGACCCACGACAAGCGGCCTTCGGCATCGGTCCGCCACGTGCGCGCCAGCGCACCTTCGCGGAAGGCGAAGCTGTCGAGGTGGGAAACGGCTCCGTTCGGTCCGAACGCCGTGCTGGACAAGACCCGTCCATCCGGATCGTAGGTGGACTCCACCACCCCGACGGTATCGAGTCCGCCGATGGTGACCGTCCGAACCAGATTTCCGTGCGCATCGTAGGAATAATCCACTTGGCCAACGGCGAATTCCGCGGTGTCGGGGGTGAAGATCCGGGTCAGGCTGCGCCGCCCCGAAGTCTCGTACGAATGCGTGGTTCTCGAACGCCCATCGCCCACCAGCGAAATCCAGCGTTCGGCGACAAGTCGGAAATCGGCAAACGACATCGACGCCGCGACGCAAATGAGCACAAGATGTTTCAGGTGAGTTGGGAACACGATGACTTCCGTCCGGATCGCGGCAGGAATGCGTAGAGGCCTTCGGGGACAAAGCTACATCCGTCCACCCGAACCGCGGCACGGCGGATTCGATCCCGTTGGACGAATTCCCGATCGACACCGGGCACGAGGCGGCGCCCGCCGCCGGACTGGTGAGGATGCGGCTCGTGATCTAGCATTGGAACATGGAAGGCAACGCCCCCCAACCGCAACGGATCCCTGAATCGTTCGAGGTGCTCACGCCCAAAGGCGCCGAATTCGGATTTGCGGATCTGTTGATTCAGTGGATGAAGTCCGACACCATCGACGCCGTGATCCGCGTTCCAGGCCTTCCCGATTGGCCCTTCCAGGCGATGATGCCCACCTCGCCCAGGCATCTGCTGCCCACGTTCCGCTCGGCGGTGCAACGCAACCTGGCCTTGCGATCGGCCTTCCCGCCCGACTTCGACCGCATCGGGCCGCCGCCACCCGAACACCCCCGCCTGCCCCGCGGAATCCAACGGCTCCGCAAGCGATTCGGTCCGCAGGACACTTGGCAGGTCGCGCGATTGGAATCCGATCCGTTCCAGAGTGGTCCCTCGCGCATCGTTGAACTGTTTCCGGCTCCAGGAACCCTCCGCGCCGACCCGTTCCCATTGCGCTGGACCGACCAGGACTGGATCCTGTTCGAAGACATGATCCCCGGCGATCGCGGACGTCTGCGCGCGGCGCGGCGCGAGGGCGACACCTGGGTGGTGGTGCCCGGCGAGATTCTGCCGCGACCACACCACCTGTCGTGGCCTTCCACCTTGGAAATCGACGGCAAGCTGCATCTGCTTCCCGAATCCGGCGAATCCGGCGAAGTCGCGATCTGGGAATGCGTGGAATTCCCAGCCAAGTGGCGAAAACGCGCGGTGCTCCTGGAAGGTCGCCCTTGGCACGATCCCATCTTCCTGCGGCAAGGCGATCTATGGTGGTTGTTCGTATCCGCCGGCGGCGGCTACGAGCAGGACCATTCCGCCGAACTCCACGCGTTCTGGACCCGCGATCCGCTGCGCGAACCGCTGCGGGCGCACTCCCTGAATCCGTTGTCGGTTTCCGTCGCGGGGTCGCGCCCCGCCGGCAGGCCGTTCCGGCACCAGGATTCGTGGATCCTGCCCACGCAGGATTGCCGTGCGGGCTACGGAACGGGAATGTTCCTGCTGCGCCTGGACGAACTGACCCCCACGACCTGGCTCCAAACGATCGTGGGACGGATTTCGCCGCCCAAAGGCAAGAGCGGAATCCACACCCTGAACCACTTGCCCGGCTACGGCTGGATCGTGGACGTGACCTAGACTCGAGGGAACCTCAGAGTCCGCCAAGGTCCAGCGGATTCGTTGGATTCCTGGTGCCAATGAACCATCTGGCGATCAGGACTTCTCCAGCTCCCGGGACCGATTCCGTGCAATAGACGTTCGCGGGAATGGAAACAGAAACACTCCCGCGACCGGCATAGCCGATGGACGCGCTCCAACCATTGAAATTGGGGTGCAGCGAGCATCCGGTCGGCGATCCCCCACCCGTCACGATTTGCGGACGAGCCAGATATCTGCGCACCGAATCCAATCGTTCTGGCGAAAGCTGGAACGTGTCGTAGATGGTTTCGAACGACGGCACCGAATAATCGTAGGTGGTGACCAGGCCGTTGGAATCCATGTCGACCCTCCACCAGTGCAATTCCGCCGAAGGCCCATCCCCGACAATGTTCTCGGCATGGAAGCTCGTGGCCCACGCCATGCGGTTGAATGTGCTGTCGAACACAGGATCGACCACCGCCGAACCGTTGACCGGAACCAACCGGATGGCTGTCCGGGCCGTGGCGCTGGAAACGATGCGCACGGTCGTGTCGCCGCGCCAGAGCGGACGCGCTCCGGTGTCGTAGACCATCGCCTGGAGGTTCCATTCACCAGGCTCCAGGTCGGACAGCGACAGCATCTGGCCCACCGGACCGGCCGCGCTGCGCAGGCGGAACCCCACTCGCGTGGCGGAAAGCTTCACCGAATCCGTCTCGGGGTCCAGCAGCGACAATTGCGATTCCGACAGGCGGAACGCCACCGTCCCCTGGGGCTGGGGCTCCTTGGAGCCGATCGAACGGTCTTCGCAGCCCGCCAGGACGGCGATGGCCAGGAACGCGAGTGGGATTGTACGCTGGATACGTTGCACGGGTGGATCTCCTGCGGAAGGAACTGCACCCAAGATAGTACTGCGACGGATTCCGTCCCCAAAAGGAAAGCCCTGCCGGATTCCGTCCGACAGGGCTCGACATCGATCCGACCGCGGCTCCTGGAGATCCTGGTCGCGGTTCAGGCCGCGACTTGGAAACGGTCGATCACGGCTCCACGCCCCAGACCAGCGCGCCGTCCACGTAGACCGTCACCCGGTTCCAGTCCGCATAGCTGGTGGCCTTGGTGGCGTCGTAGGAGTAGTCGTCGGTCTGGGTGAAGTTGGTCCAATCGCTCTTGCTGAACCGGCTCTGGATCTCGCCGGTGGACGCTCCCGCCGCGAGGTTGCCGGCGGATGTCTTGAAGGCGATTTCCAGGTAGCGGTCGGCGCCCGCGCGCGCCGGCGAAACCGTCTTGACGGTTCCCGTCAGGTTGGTCTGGCCGATCTGCGCCCAGTCGCACCAGTAGGTCACCGCCTGGGTTCCGTTGTTGGTGAACCAGTAGCGGGCCGTGACCTTGGACAGGGCGACCGGGGTGGTGCCGCTGTTCACGATCTGCAGGAGCGGGCGGATTCCGTTGGTGGTCGCGCCCACGGTGCCGGCCTTGTACACGGCCTTGAGATTGGCGGTGGGAGCGGTGGGAGTCGCCACGACCGAAGCCGACACCGGAGCGTCGCCCCAGACGTTGGAGGCCACGATCGAGTAGCTGTACGCCGTGCCGTTGACCACGGCATCGTCCGTGTAGGACGTCGCCGAGATCCGCGCCAGGGTGTCGGTGCCGCGAACCACCTTGTAGAGAGTGGCGCCCGTCGCCGCCGACCAGGCCAAAGCGACCGTCGCGTTGCCGGCGGTGGCCACCAGGCCCGTGGCCTGAACCGGAATCTGTCCACGCGGAACGGCAACGGCGGCGTTGGAAGCGAGGCTGGTCTTGGTGCCGTTGATACCGACCACAGTGTAGGCGTATTCGGTGCCGG
>JAKPQQ010000104.1 GCA_029557215.1 Fibrobacterota bacterium
GAAGGTCCATTCCGCGTCCTTCGATCCGTCGAGTTCGGCCGAGGTGTCGCGGAAACTGACGCGCTTTCCGATCAGGGCGATCGACGCGGTGGTCTCGGCGGCCTTGTCGGCGGCCGATCTCTGGGTGGCGACCGGCTCGGAGGCGGGGGTGTCGGTCTTCTTGTCGGACCCGATTTCGACGAGCTTGGTCATCCGGTAGGATCCGTTGGCGGTCCGCAGGACGGGGCCTTGGTCGTCGAACGACACACCGACGATCGCCGCGTCCTCGTAGCCGTACCCGGATTTCTCCTGGGTGGCCTGGTCGACGATGGAAAGGCTGTAGCTGCCGGACGCGGCCCGGACCCCCTTGTCGGTGTTGCCGTCCCACGAGAGCACGCCTTCCCCGTTCTTCAGGATCGACCCGAGCGGGATGCTCCGCACGACTTCGCCGTCGGCGTTCTTGATCAAGGCGGTGGATCCCGCGGCGGCATGCACGGAAACGGTGGCCTGCGAACCCGTCGCGGGCAAGGCGATGTCGTCGACCTGGAACCGTGCGGTCTTCCCCAGCATGGAGGTGGCCGATCCCGACGAGACGGCGTCGGCGGCGTCCGACTGCTTGCCGGCCATTTCGGTGAAGGTGGTCCCCAGGGCCTCGATGCTCTTCTGCACGTTCTGCAGCGATTCCAGCGACGAGAACTGAGCCATCTGGGCGGCCATCTGCTGGTTGTCCTGCGGCGAGAGCGGATCCTGGTAGCGCAGCTGGGTCACCAGGAGCTGCATGAATTCGTCCTTGCCGAGCGTGGATGTCGTCTTCTCGGTGGAGGCGGTCTTCTTGGAGGACAGCTCCTTCTGGTACTTGACCAGATCGAGGATCGGGTCCGCGGCGGTGCCCGTGGCGGTGGTTGCGTCCGACATGCGTCAGCTCCAGAGGTCGATGGTGTTGCGTCCGTTGCGCAGGCCGGTGTCTTCGCCCAGCGCGACCGCGCCGACCAGGTCGGCCTGGGCGTCGTCCCAGCCCGATCCGCGCGAACCGGAGCGGGAATCGTTCCTGCGTCCCTTGCCGTCCTGGCGGTCGCCCGCCTCCTGGGCGTCCTTCTGGTTCACCGAGACGGACATCCGTTCCAGGTCGAGCCCGTGGCGCGACAGGGCGTCCTTCAACTGCGGGGTCGCGTCCAGGAGGGCCTGGCGGACCGCGTCGTTCTCCACCACGAGGTTCGCGTGGACCGTGTCGGAATCCGTCATCCGCAGGGACATGCGGACTTCGCCCAGCTCCTCCGGCCACAGGCGGAGCCTCAGTTCGCGGTGTCCTTCCGACAGCTGCACGTGGATCTTCTCCAGCACTTGGCGCCCGATCAGCTCGCTCGTGGCGCCTCCCGGCACGAGGTGGCGAGGGGCCGTGGCGGAAGCCGCCTCAGGCGCGGTGGAGGACGACGGGTCGGCCTGGCGGACCTGCTGCAGCCAGACGGCGTGGTCGGAGGCGCTTCGATCCGCATGGAAGCTCCGGTCGCTCGGCGAATCGGCGTTCCCGCGACGGAAATCGGCATGGGCTTCGGGGGCCGCCGCGGCTACCGCGGTGCCCGGGCCCGGAACGTCGTGGCCGGTCGTCGGATCCGGCGCGGAGGTCGCCCCGGCGTTCCCGCGTCCGGTGCCCGCCGCATCGGTCCCGGTCGGACGCAGCGCCGTGCGCAGCGATTCCAGCTCCTTGGTGAATCCCAGGGGCAACTGGATGCCGGATTCCGTCGAACCCGTGACTTCGCCGGTCCCGAGGGGGGCGCCGTCGGATTCGTCGAGCTCCCAGGGGCGGGGCAGGAGCAGCGCCGCGTTTTCGGCGACCAGCGAGGGGGCGGCGCCCCGTTCCAGGTTCCGTTGCACGAACTCCAGCGCCGTGCCGAGCTGTTCCATGTCCAGCGGGGACAATTCCTGGATGTCGGACGCCTCGACCTGGAATCCGAGGGTCTGCAGCAGGCTCGCGATCCGTTCCAGGATCCCCGCGTCGAGTTCGCCGATCTCCGCGCCATCCAGGATAGGAGCGGGCGCGAGCATCGAATCGTCCAGCGAAGCCTGTTGCGCGTCGATCTGCTGCGATGGTGCGCTTTGCACGATGGCGGTACCGCCCAGCAGGCTCGACGGGAGCGGACTCGATCCCAGGAACAGTTCCAGGACCTGGATGAATCCGTCGGTGGAAGGAGGCGTGGCGCCCGTGGCGGCGGGGCGGCCGTCCATGGACGATGCCGGAATCTGGAGCTGGGTCGCTTCGATCATTGGTTCCGATTCCTTCTCAAGGCTGACGAGGTTTCGCGTCGACGGCGGGATCTCCGCTGCCGGTCGCTGGTTGGTTGTTCCCGGGCTTGTTCGCGGCGGATCGATTGGGCGATGCCGGTTTGGAAGATCCGCTCGGGTCGTTGCCGAGCAGGCGCGCCACTTGTGCCGCCCGTTGCACATCGATCTTGCCGAAGGCGGCGAGGATCTTGGCGCGCGGCTTGTCGTCGGCGACCTTCCTCAGGATGGCCGTGACCAGGATGTCGTCCAACGCCGACAGGATTTTCGCGGCCTGGTCGGGTTTCATTCCCGTGAACGTCGCGGCGAGGACTTCCGAACGGCGGCTTTCCAGGCTGTCCCCCTGGAGGAGGAGGCGTTCCAGTCGTTGCCGTTCCGCCGCGATGGCTTCGCGGATCGACTCGTTTTCCGATCGAAGGCTTTCCAGCCGCTGGATTTCGCGCAGGACTTCGGCTTCCCGCTGGTCCAGGTCTCCACCGGTCGGGGCGGCGGGATCTCCATTCGCCTCGTCGGAACTTGATGTCCGGCCGACCACCGTCGCGCCGGGGATGTCCTCCGGTCGTTCCAGCAAGCGGGCTCGGGCGCTGGGGTCGTCGGCTTCGGGCCCGAAGACCATCCGGACGTTCCCGGTCCACAGGAGGACTCCCAGAAGGACCATCGGGAAGCTCACGACGGCCAGCAGTCCCAGGGCGATGATGTCTTTGAGTTTGAGCACGACCGGTCTCCATGCAAGCCGTGCGCCAATTGGAAGATGGCCGGGAAAACGGCGGAACGGCTTTGCCGGGGCGGGAAAGGATTGCCTCCACTTGCCCGTTGTGGCGGGTAGGAACTACTCTACGGCTTCCATGCGGGATTTTCCGTCATCCGCCGCCGAGCGGATCGTTCGATTGGCTTTGGAAGAAGATCTGGGGACAGGGGACCTGACCTGTTCCCTTGTGCTGCCACCGGGGCATCGGAGCCGTGCCAGGGTGGTCGCCAAGGCGCAAGGGGTGTTCGCGGGAATGCCGCTGGCCCGACTGGTGTTCGATCAGGTCGCCCAACTGGATCCCGTCGCGGGGAAGGTTCTCCTTCACCCGATGCTCGAAGACGGGGCGGTGGTGGCAAAAGGAACCGTCGTGCTGGAACTCGAAGGTTCCACGCGCGCGATCCTGGAAGGCGAACGCACGTTCCTGAACTTCGCGCAGCACCTGTCCGGTGTCGCGACCACCGCCAGTGTCTACCAGCGCGCGGCGGGCGATGGCTGCAAGGTCCTGGACACCCGCAAGACCACCCCCGGCCAACGCCTGCTGGAAAAGTGGGCCATCCGGGTCGGCGGCGGTTCCAACCATCGCATCGGGCTGTGGGACGCCGTGCTGATCAAGGAAAACCACGCCCAGGCGGCGGGTAGCGTGAAGATCGCCGCCCAAAAAGCCATCGCGGCGGTGGCGCCGGGCACCGACATCATCCTGGAAGTGCGCGACCTTGCCGAACTGGAGTCCGTGCTTGGCTTGCGCTTGACCCGTGTTCTCCTGGACAACTTCGCTCCGGGCATGGTCGAGCAGGCGCGCGCGATGCGCGACACCGCCGGTGCCGGCTTCGGATTGGAAGTGTCGGGAGGCATCACTCTGGACACCCTGCCAGCCTATGCGCGCGCGGGTGCCGAATTCGCGTCGGTGGGGGCGCTCACGCATTCCACCATGCCATTGGATCTTTCGCTTCTGTTGGAGGGACTGTGATCGAGCTCGTCCCCGGCCGTTGGGCCGGATTCGGAATCGCCGGGAATTTCGCCGGGCACCTGGAGCAGGCGGGCGAGGTCAAGGACTTCGCGTCGCTCAAGATGTCGGGCGAAGGCCCCAAGGGGATGTTCCCCTACCACCTCCCGATCGAAGGACATTTCCTGTCGATCGATCCGGTGTCGGCCACCGACCTGGCCCTGCCCGAAGGAGCCCAGGTCCAGGGCGAGCCGGAAGTCGCCTTGGCGTGCGAGCTATCCTACCGGGGCGACGACGTGAAGGTCCGGCCCGTGGCGTTCGCGGCCTTCGACGACGCCTCCATCCGGCGCGAGGGCGCCCCCAAGATCAGCGTCAAGAAGAACTGGGGCCCGGGCTCCAAGGGGCTTTCTTCCGCCTGGATCGATCTTCCGGACGGATTGGCCGCGGGCGCGGCGCTGGACCGCTTCCGCATCGCCTCGTTCCTGGGGCGCGACGGGCGGTGGGACGCCTACGGCATCGACAGCCCCGTCGCGGGCTACACCCTGTACGGTCCCGCCTTGGTGGAATGGGTCGAGCAGAAATTGTCTTCCCAGGCCGACCAGGGGCCGCTGGAGGATCTTCCCGCCCTGCTGGAACGCGCCGGACGTCCCGAGCGCGCCGTGATCACGATCGGAGCCACGCGCTACACGCCGCTGGGCGAATCCACCTACCTGCAGCCGGGCGATTCGTTCGCCGTGGCCGTCTACGATCCGTCGCTCGTGGACGCCGCGACCCTTCCAGCCCTCTGCTCCGCAGGGGCATCCCTCCCCGGTCTGTCGCTGTTGGTGCGCAAGGCCCGCAGGGTGTGACCGCGGCGCCTCCGCCGGTGGGAACGCTGGCGGAGGGCGGGAGCCGCTCGCCAGAGTAGTTTGGCGCCATGGCAGATCCTTTCGATGTGGTCGTGCTCGGGGCGGGGATCTCGGGGCTTTCTTCCGCCCGCGCTTTGGCCAAGCGAGGGCTCCGGGTGGCCGTTGTCGAGCGCGACGTTCCCGGTTCCCACGCGTCTTCCGCCGCGGCCGGCATCCTGGTCGCGCGAGGAGTCGTCCGTTCCGACGTTCCCGGGCGCATGTTCTACACCCGGTCCCTGGACGGATACGAGGAATGGGTCCGCGCCCTCGCGTCGGAGTCTGGACAAGAATTGTCTCTGCGGGAGGGCGACGACTTCTGTTTCTTCCCGCCTGGCGGGAAGGCCGACAGGTTCCGTCAGCGGTTGGAGCGAGAATCGGATCCTGCTCGCTGGGAGGAGCTGGACGCCCCGCCGCGGGCCTTGTCCTGCGCGGCGCGTGGCGGACCCTGGAGGGTTTTCCGGTTCGCGGGCGAACGCTGGTGCGTGCCGTCGGACCTCCTGGATGTGCTCCTGGCGGCGGTGGAGCGAGATGGAACCTTGGTCGTGCCGAATGCGGGAATCCCGCAGGTGACGGATCTCGGGACGACCTGGAAAGTCGTTTTTGCGGGTGGCGTGATCGAAGCTCCCGTGCTGCTCGTGTCGGCGGGTCCCTGGTCCGGCGACGTCCTTCGCCCGCTCGGGTGGGACGCCAACCTCGTGCCTGTGCGGGGCCAGCTCGCGCTGGTCCCCCGGTTGCATGCGCTGGATGCCATGGTGCATCTGGAAGACACGTACTACGCGGTGCCGCGCGGCGATCTGACGCTCGTGGGGGCCACCGTCGAACACGGGGAATGGGAAGAAAACGTCACCGATCGGGGTTTGCGCGAACTTCGCCACAGGTTGTCTTCGATCTTTCCCGAGCTCGATCTGTCCCGCGCGGTCAAGGTCTGGGCGGGGCTTCGCCCGCGCTCGCGCGACCGGGTCCCTCATCTGGGTTGGCTCGTGCCAGGTAGGCTTCTGGTCGCGTCGGGGCATTACCGATCGGGTATTTCCATGGCGCCGCGCACCGGCGAGGTGGTGGCCGACCTGGTGACCGGTCGCGACGCTCCCGACGATGTCGCCCAGCTATCTCCGCTGCGAAGCTCCGGCGGGTACAGGAGGATTCCATGAAAACGTCCATCGCCGCGCTGTTGGCCGCTCTCGCGGTCGCGCTCGGCGCCTTCGGGGCGCACGCTCTCAAGGCGCGCCTTCCGCCCGATCTTCTGGCGGTCTGGACCACGGCTTCGCAGTACCATCTCGTCCATGCCGTCGCGCTCGTCGCCCTGGCATCGGGAAGGAAGGCTCCGGGGCGTTCCTGGAACGTGCTGTTGGCGGGGATCGTTCTTTTCGCAGGCTCGCTCTATCTGCTCGCCTTGACCGGGATCCGCGGCCTTGGCGCCATCACGCCGATCGGTGGCGTCCTGTTGGTCGCGGGTTGGATCCTGCTCTCCCGCGAGGCCTGGATTTCCCGCTCCCGCACGGAATCCGGCGCCTGAAGGTTCGGCACCTGCACGTCGATTGTCACGGGCGTGCAAAACTTTGTCGCGGTTCTACCGATCCTCTGGTTGGATCGGGGGGTGGCGAGTATCATAACCACCACGATGTGCTCGAACCATCCCTACCGATTCAGCGTCGCGAATCTCGCCCATCGAGGCAAGAAGGTGCGCTTGGTCCTCGGGATCGTGGGAACCGTCGCCACCTTGGCGCTGGCCGGCGGCATGATCCTGGAAGGAGTCCATCCGCTTTGGCGTTGGGCGCTCCTGGTGCCCGCCTTCGCAAGCATCCTTTGCATCCTGGAAGCCTTCACCAGCACCTGCGTGGTACTTGCGGTGCTGGGAGCATGGGACCTGGGCTGCGGTACAGAGAAGGTTCCCGATCCGCGCATCGACGCCGCCTTGCGCTCCCGCGCCTGGAAGCTGATCGCGCTTTCCGGGCTGATGGCGTTCCTTCTCGTCTGGATGGCGACCCGCTGCGGCTGGCACCCGAGCTGATCCCATGAAAAAGCCCTCGCATTCCGGGTGATCCGGAATCGAGGGCTTGAAAGTCCAGCAGTTGTCGGTGAAGCGACGGCGAGCGTCAGCGCGTCGGAGGGACCGACAGGGTGGCCGAGGTGATGCCGTTCAGGCGGATCCACACCGGGAGCCTGCTCGAAGGCAGAGGAATCTTGGCGCTGGGGAGGCCCGAGATGTCGGTGCGCGACAGGATTCGACCTTCGGCGGATACGACCATGGCTTCGCGGAAGCCGGCCCCGTCGAGTCCGTCCAAGTCCAGGTGGCTTCTGGTTCGAACCACGGAGAGCGCATTGCTGGCCATGCGCGACGAGATCGACGTCGCATCCCAAGTATGCAGGCCGGATACGTTGAACAGTGATCCCGTGTCGCCAGCTGCGCTGAGGTTCACGACCACGAGTCCCTTGGCGACCAGGAAGCTGAAGCTTTCCGGTTTCCAGGAGAACCACCCTCCCGTCGGGGACACCTCGATGGTGTCGCGACGGACCGAACTTCCGGTGGCCCTCAGGAAGAGTTTTCCTCCTGTCGATCCCGACGCGACTTCCAAGTTCAGTATTTGTGTTCCTGACACATTGAAATTGGCTTGATAGGAGATAGATGCGCCGTTTTTGAAATTGGCGAGAAAGGGAAGGCTGCCATCCGTCTTCGCTACCACTTCGACCCCGCTCGCCCCGGTGTTCGAGAAGAGTTCGATGGGAATTCCGGTGGGAGCCGCATGGGGACGATAAGGAGCTGAAATCAGTTCGATCGCTTGGATCTTCATCTGGTTCGTACCGGGAGCCTGGAAGCGGATCTCGATTTCGCTGGAACCAGCGGGAACGGTCAGGCGGTTGTTGCCGTAGGCCCAGTACCATCCGTCCATTCCGGTCCCACCCACCGGGATGCTGACGTCCTTGCCGTTGGCGCGGAGGGTGATCGAGTCGAGGGCTCCGATCGCCTGGACCTTGGCGCGGACGATCAAAGTCTCCGGAGCAGATGCGTTGATGGAGTACGTCGCCCAATCGCCGGAGTCGATCGAAATCAGGTTCTTGATGCTGGAGGATTCCTGAGAAACTTCCGAACTCAAGCCGACTCCAGTGGAGATCTGGGATGGATCGATCGCGCCTGGGACGGGGAACGTGGCTGGCTCGGGGCCAAGATAGGGACAGACATTGGGGTCCGCCGCGCAATGCTCCTGGATCTTGGTGCGGATGTATCTGCCGCTCTCCGTTAGGTCCGTATTGGGATCCCAGCCGCCGCTGGTCGATGCGCCCGGAACAAGGATGGATGCACCTTCGGCCTTGTCGGAGATGGACCAGTTGCAGGAGGAGATCTTCTTCTGGTCCATCCAGGTGAACCAGGCGTTGGATTCGGTGGGATATACCTTGCCTTTGCTGGGGCCGGTCAACTGTCCGCCGTCGGCGGTCGTGGTGCCCCATTCGGTGACGAACAGCGGCACGCCGTTGTTCATCGCCGTGTTACCCTTGTTGCGAAGCGAAGCGCCGTGCGTTCCCGCGTAGAAGTGAAGCGTATAGGCGACCGCTCCATAGATCGTGGGGTCGATCGGGTCGTACGATGCCTCATCCACGTCCTGGGAATAGTTGGGCGTTCCGACGATCACGAGATTGTTGGAGTGTTCGCGGATGACGGGTATCACTTGTTCCGAGTACGACTTGATCTGTTCCCAAGTGGGGTTGAGATCTGGATTGGAATTGTGCGGTTCGTTGTAGAGTTCGAAGATCACATTGGGGTATTTGCCGTACTTCTTGGCCATTTCCCCGAAGAAGACCTTGGACTCTTCCACATGGTCGATCGCCATCTCTTCGTGCCAGTCGATGATGACGTAGATGCCGTTTGCGATGGCTGCGTCGACGACCTTGGTGATCGGGGCCACGGCGCCGGTCGGATTGGAGAGGTATCCGCCGCCCACGGTGACGCCCATGGCAGCTCGAACCAACGGGCACTGCCAATCCTTCACGAGCCATCGGACGACATCCCGGTTGTAGAATCCGGTCATCCACTGGCTCCAGAAGAAACTCATTCCAGTCAATTGGATGGGTTCCCCGTTTTGATCGACCACCTTGTTGCCGGCAACCTTGAGCGCGCCGCGACGCTCGACGATGGTTTGGGCTTGGGTGGAGACGGCTCCAGCCAGGATCAGTGCTACGAGAAGCCGGACGATGCGCATGGGTGAGTACTCCATCTAGATGGCCGAGGGAAAGCGGAATGCAAGTCCCGCTCCTCGATTCGTCGTTTTCGAATGGCTTGGTCGCAGGAAGTTCGGTTTGGGTTCACCCCAGGTGTCGATCCGAGCTGCGCTGGTCAGGCCAAGGCGGAATCAGCCGCGAAAAGCAGATCCTTCGCGAACCGGTCCACGTCTTCCTCGGTGTGCGCTGCCGACAGGAAGAACGCCTCGAACTGCGCCGGCGGCAGGAAATGCCCTTTGTCCAGCATGATCCGGAAGAACCTCCCGAAGGCGGCGTTGTCGCAGGCGGCCACGTCGGCGAATGTCCTGACCGGGCCGTCGTGGAAAAAGAGGGTGGCCATGCTCCCCACTCTCTGGAACCGCAGAGGTTTGCCCGCGATGCCGGGCAGGATGGCTTTTTCCATGCGTTCACCCAGGATCGCGAGCCTGGTGTAGACCTCGGGAGTCAGTTCGCGAAGCAGCGCCAGTCCCGCCGCGCAGGCCAACGGATTGCCGGAAAGCGTCCCGGCCTGGTACACCGGACCCAGAGGGCTCAGTTTGTCCATGATGTCGGCGCGTCCGCCAAAGGCGGCCAAAGGGAGTCCACCGCCGATGATCTTCCCGTAGGTGGCCAGGTCGGGTTGGATTCCCAACAGCCCCGCCGCGCCGCGGGTGTGGACCCGGAACCCGGTCATGACTTCGTCCAGGACCAGGAGCGCGCCGTGTTCGTCGCAAAGGGTGCGAAGGCCCTCCAGGAATCCGGGTTGCGCCGGGACCACGCCCATGTTGCCGGGCACGGGTTCCACGAAAATGCAGCTGATCTCGCCGGGACGGGCGGCGAAGGCGGCTTCCACCGACTCGAGGTCGTTGAACTCCGCCACCAGGGTGTCCTTGGCCGTGTCGGGCGTGACGCCCGGGCTGGAGGGGTGGCCATGGGTGAGCGCGCCAGACCCTGCCGCCACCAGGAAGCTGTCGCCGTGGCCGTGGTAGCAACCGCGGAACTTGATGAACGCGGGGCGCCCCGTGAACCCGCGGGCGAGGCGCAGCGCCGACATGGTGGCCTCGGTGCCCGAACTGACCAGTCGGACCTTCTGCACCCACGGGTTGCGCCGACAGATTTCTTCCGACAGTTCGACCTCGGGAATCGAGCAGGCTCCGAACGAGGAACCCGAGGCCAGCGACGACTGGATGGCCGCGCCCACGGCGGGATGCGAATGCCCGAGCACCATGGGACCCCACGAACCCACCCAGTCGACCAGTTCCTTGCCGTCCACGGTGGTCAGGCGCGAGCCCTTGGCCGAGGCCACGTAGAACGGTTCGGCGCCCACGTTGCGGAAGGCGCGCACGGGGGAGTGCACTCCGCCGGGCGTGACGGCGAGGGAACGGGCGAAGAGTTCGCGGGAAGACATGGTTCCTCCGAAGGCTTGGACGAGTTGTTGCAGATCGGGTCCGGGAGCCGGCCGGATGTCGCGCCAACCCAGCTCCCGCAGGGCCTGGAGCGTGGCTTCGCCGCAGGCGGCGGCGGGTCTGGTCAGGGCCAGTTGACGGAAATAGGTCGGCGCCATTTTTTCCAAGAACCGGACCGCCGACGGGGCGAGGAACGCCGCCGCCTGGGCGACCACCGGGTCGGGAAGTTCGGACGGATCCAGATTCTTCCTGGCCTTGGTGGCATAGGCGGCCAGGTGTTCCAGATCCAGATTCAGCGAACGACAGGTCGCTTCGACCGTTCCCGCGGTTTCGCGGGCCCCCACGAAGAGCGGTCGACGGAATCCGGCGGCGGCCAGCATGCGCACCGCGGCTTCGCCCCCGGTGGCCAGCGCGGGGACGCGGACATCCCAGCGGCCGTTGGCAAGGACGGCTCCCGTGGCGGGGCCGGCCACGAACACGGGTTTGCGTCGCTCGGGTGGCAACGCCTGCTTGTTCACCCAGGCCGCCGCCCTCGGGCTGGTGACGATCAGACAATCCTTGTCGGCCAGGCGCTTGGCAAGGTCGATGTCGTCGTCGTCGGAGTCGGCTTGTTCGCCCAACACGACGGTGCGCACGATCCACCCCGGAACCGGGGGACGATCGGCGGTCTCCGCCGTCCGGAACAGGGCCAGGACGCGGTCAGCCAACGGGAAAGAACCCCAGCGCGGTGGCTTCCTGGCGCAGGTCGCGTGCCATGCGGTGGGCCTCGGTCGCGGCATCTTCGCGAGGTCCGGTCCACTCGCGACGGCACAATCGTCCGGTATGGTGGTCGCCCACCACGGCCCGCAGGCGCACGTCGTTCCCGGCGGGTTCGGCCAGGGCGGCCAGGGCCGTCTTGCAGCCGCCGCCCAGCGCCTTCATGAGCGTCCGTTCGGTCTCGGCGGCCAGCCGCGCGTCGGGATCCTCCGCCTTTCGCAGGATCTCTGCGACGTCGGGGCGGTCGCCGCGGCATTCCAGGGCCAGGATCCCCTGCCCGAACGCCGGAACGCAGGTGCCGGGGTCGATGCGTTGACGGATCTTGTCTTCCCAGCCGAGCCGGGAGAGCCCCGCGCAGGCCAGCACGATGGCGTCGTATTCGCCGGCGTCCAGGCGGCGCAGGCGGGTCTCCAGGTTGCCGCGCAGGTCCTGGAACCGCAGGTCGGGGCGCGCGGCCTTGAGCTGGGCGATGCGCCGCGGCGAACCGGTTCCCACCAGCGCGCCTTCCGGAAGCGCCTCCAGGCTCGCGTGCGGCGAGATCAGGGCGTCGCGCGGATCTTCGCGCTCCAGGTAGAACAGCTGGCAGCCCGGCGCGGTCTCGAACGGGACGTCCTTGAGGGAATGGATGGCCAGGTCGATCTCGCCGCGCACGAGCGCGGATTCCAGCTCCTTGACGAACAACCCGGTGCCCGGCAGGACGGAAAGCGGCGTGTGCTGGTCCTTGTCGCCGCGCGTCTCGATGCGCACGCGCTCGAAGGTCGCTCCGGGAACGGCCGCGGCGAGGAGCTCCAGGGCTTGTCCCGATTGGGTCCAGGCGAGCTGGCTCCCGCGGGTTCCGGCGCGAAGGATTGTCAAGATTCGTCTCCTTGTAGGAACAGCTCCTGCAGGGCGGCCGCGATCTCGGGCTCGCGGCCGTCGGCGGCGGCCTTGCGCGACTGCGAGGTGGGGCGGTGCAGGAACTTGTTGGCCATGGCCTGCGCGAAATCCTCCAGCACCGAACGGAGCTCGTCCTCGGTGGCGTGGCGCACGCGCGGGAAGAACCGTTCGACCTCCGCCCTGGCCATGCCGTGAACGCGCTCCCGCACCTGCGACACCAGCGGCACCACGGCGAGGCTGCGCCACCAGGCGCGGAACTTCTCCACTTCTTCGGCCAGGATCGCCTCGGCCGCCCGGGCTTCGGATCCGCGGTTGCGACGGTTTTCGTCGACCACCTGCTCCAGGTCGTCGATGCCGTAGAGGAACACCCCGGGGACCTCGGCCACGTCGGGATCGATGTCGCGCGGCGCGGCGATGTCCAGCAGGAAGATCGGGCGCTTGCGCCCCTTCATGGCCGATCTCGCGAGTTCCGGAGTCACCACGAACCCCGGGGCCCCGGTGGCCGACACGACCACGTCGCATTCCGACAGGACCTGTCCCAGGTTCTCCATCGGCTCGATCCGTCCGGGGTGCGCGTTCTGCAGGCGGCGGGCGTTGGCTTCGGTGCGGTTCACGTACACGAACGCCCTGGCCCCGCCGCGTGCGAATCCGGTCAAGGCGAGTTCGGCCATCTCGCCCGCGCCCACGATCCCGATCCTCAGCCTGGACGTGTCGCCCGCGATCTTGCGCGCCAGGTCCACCGCGGCGCTGGAGATCGACATCGCGCCTTCGCCAAGGCGGGTCGCGGTGCGCACGCGCTTGCCGGCCACCAGGGCCCCGCGCACCAGGTGGTCCAGGAAGAACCCCGCGTGCGAAGACGCGCAGGCGCTTTCCCAGGCTTTGCGCACCTGGGTCGGGATCTGGGTTTCGCCCGGCACCAGGGAGTCGACCGAGGACGCCACCCGGAACACGTGTTCGACCGCCTCCTCGTGCTGGTAGGCGTAGACGCAGGATCTCCATTCCGGAGCGGGATGACAGATTTCGTCCCAAAGGCGCAGCGCGGCGTCGGTGGACGCGATGGGATCCATGGACGCGGTCCAGATCTCCACGCGGTTGCAGGTGGACAGGATGGTGGCCTCGGTGCAGGATTCGCGGCGCAGGCGCTCCATCAGCGGCTCGGCCAGTTGCGGCGGGAGCAGGCAGCTGTCGCGGACCTGGGCGGGAGCCGTCCGCCACGAAACCCCCACCACACCGGCATGGAGCGTGGGCCGTTCAGATCCCATGGGTGCCTGCCCAGAGCACCAGGACCACGGGGCCGATCCCGGCAAGCGAGAGCCAGGCCGTCGCGCGGCTGGAAAATCCCTTTCCGCGGCGCAGCCCTGCGATCGCCAGGTGCCAAAGGATGGCCAAGGTCACGCTTGCCGTCTTGGCCGTCACGTCGGAAACCGGCACTTGCCATTGGATCGTCCATAGGGCCCCCAGCACGGCCGAAACCGCCATCAGCGCGGTTCCGATGGCGCTGGACACCATGGAAAGCCGTTCGAGCGTGGCCAGGTCGGGAGCCCTTCGCGACAGGGGAGTGAACTTGCGGCTGCGCAACTGGCGGTACTGCAGCAGCCACGCGCCGGAGAGCAATCCGGAAGTCGTCAGGAGCGCGAGCCCGGACACCCCAAGCGAGACGTGGACCAGGAAGCTCCCGGACTGGATGTGTGCGGGGAGTCGGGTCGCCTCGGGGTGCAAGGCCGATGCCAAGGTGCCCAGCGCCGCCATCGCGAAAAACGGCGCACCCAACGCGTCGGATCGCGCCAGGCGTTCCAGCACGAGGTAGGAAAGTGCGAACACCGCGACCGCGACGGACAGGGCTTCCCACATGGACGCGTACGGGAACCGTCCACGCTCGATCGCCAGCGCCGCGATCTGCACCAGATGCACGCCGGTGGCGGCCATCGCCCAGCGTCCCCATCCGGGACGCGCCACGGACGTCGGCGACAACATCCGCTGCGCGTACACCGCCACCGCCACCAGGTAGGCCAGCGGTGGGATCCATCTGGTGGGATCGAGCATCACGACCTCACAAGGTACAACGGGGAGGCTTCACGGGAACCATTCCCAGACCACCAGTCCCACGAACTTCTTCTTTTCCTGGAGGTAGCGGAACAAGGGTTCTTCCAGTACGGCGCCCCGCTGCGAGGCGTGACGGATCCTGGCGGGTTCGCCCTTGCGTTCCACCAGGAACCCCGTGTGCAGCACGGGGTAGCCTTCCACCTTGCCGACCAGCGCCAGCCCGCGGATGCGCGTGGTGTCCGACGCCTTGGACCACCGTTCGATCGCCTTGGCGCTGGGAACCATGCGCAACGGGATCGTGGTGTCGGGAACTGTCGCGCCGCGCTTGGCGTAGAATCCCTTGCGCGCCAAGGAACGCACCTCGGTGGTGTCGCCGGGAAAGTCCACCAGCTTCGCCCATCGGCGGTTGCGGGGGAGCCATTCCCCCTCGAAGAAATGGTTGCGCAGGCGCCATTGGACCGTTCCGTCCAGGTACCGGATGGAATCCATGCGGGCCAGCAAGGAGGAGGTGTCTTCCGAGATCGCCATGGCCAAGGACGTTTCGATGAACGTCACGCAATCGAACGCGTCCAGTCGCAGGCGAGGCTTGGGATCGCCTTTGGCCGAATCCCCTTCGCCCAGGGTCCCCAGCAGATACGGACGCCCCAGCAAAGCGCGGCTGGCGGCTTCCAGCCGGGTGGCCGGATCGCCTGCGGGAAGGTTTGCCATGATCCGTGCGGCGATGGCCAGGGTCGAATCGGTCGGCGTCTGGATCGCTTGTTTCGAGGGTTGCTGGTTCGGGTTCGAGCCCGCGTGGCAGGCGGCCAACGCCAGGAGAGGGATCAAACGGATCATGCCCACAACCTAGCATTCAAGGCGCTAGAAGATATCGAGATCCACAAAAGAAGAAATCGTTAAGCCAAGGTGGGTTTTCCTGCGCTATGGGTTCTTGCTATCTTTTCAAATTGGAAGCGATGCCCTGCCGAGCCACTTTTGGCCTAGGGCCACTTTTCACTGGTCACGGAAGTGACCCCCTCTCCCACCGGAAGATCTTCCTTTCGGGGGGCTGAAAGGATTTCACCAATGCCCAGAACCAAGATCGACCTTTCGCAGTGGCAGGACTTCCGCGGCAAGGACGAAGGCGTTCTCATCCACGTCAACTCCAGTCGCGAAGCCATCATGCCGGTACGCGACGCGTTGGACGAATACCGCAAGGGCCGCCAGACCGAACCCAACTACGAGACCGGGACCTTCGGCCTCGTGGGACCGTCCATGGTCCAGCTGCGCAATTCGCTGGTCAAGAACAAGAAGCGCTACATCCTGTTCGGCACCATCTACGAAGGCCTGTCCGAAGCCCACAAGGGCAAGTTCCTGGTCACCGGCTACATGCGCATCGACAAGGTCCTCGATGTCAAGAAGCTGCACCTGCGCCGCTGGGCGCTCAAGAACGGCGAAGCCGACGAACTCCTGGCCCGCTACTTCGAGATGGACAACTGCTGGGCGCTGTATTCCGACGACATGCGGTTCGTTTCGCCCGAAGACGCGATCGAGCTGACTCCGGAAAAGGCCAAGAAGTGGGGCTGCAAGAGCAAGCTGAACAAGCAGACCCGCCTGAACCTGACGGTCGACCAGACCCACGAGGTCGTTGAGTACTTCAAGAGCAAGCCCGACCAGACCGAGGAATACATCGCCACGGTGCGCGAGTTCGCCGAATTCCTCAAGGAAGAAGAAACCGAAGAGGAGTGATCGGGAACGGGCGCCTGTGCCGGACCGACAAATCCTGTTGACGAAAAGGCGACCCCGACGAGGTCGCCTTTTCTCATGGTCCGCGGGGCTTGGTGGGGCCGTGGGGCCGCAAAATTTTACGGTCCCACGGCGATGCCTCTACTTCTTTCCGCCGGGCTTCGCGCCGGCGAGCGCGGTGGCGGCTTTCGCCGCCTGCGCCGCATTGGCCTTCTGCGCGAGCACCTTCTCGTTGCTCGGGTGCTTCTTCTCCTGCTTCTTGATGACCTTGTCTCCCATTGTCATGTCTCCATTGCGCGGGCGTGTCCGACATCGGGCAGGCTTTCCATACAAGTACCATAATCCACCGGCGCCCGACGAGGATTCCTGCAAAAACTTGTCGGGTCGTCCGCGCTCAAGCCGCTTCGACGATGGGGATCTCCTTGATCACGCGGGCGGGATTGCCGGCCAGCACCACGTTGTCGCCGAAGGATTTCGTCACCACGGCACCCGATGCCACCACCACGTTGTTCCCCAGTCGCACGCCGGGATTGATCACGGCATGGCCTCCGATCCAGCAATCGTCCCCGATGGTGATCGGTCTGCCCAGCTCCTTGCCAGAGTTGCGCAGCACCGGATCGATCGGATGGGTGGCCGTGTAGATCCCCACCTGCGGGGCGAGCAGGCAGTTCTTCCCGATCCGCACTTCGGCCACGTCCAGGATCACGCAGTCGAAGTTCGCGTAGAAGTTGTCGCCCACGTGGATGTTGCAGCCGTAGTCGCACTTGAACGAGGGCTCGATGTAGATGGAACCGCCGCAGCTTCCGAACAGCTCCTTGAGCATCCGCTCGCGC
Source organism: Fibrobacterota bacterium (assembly GCA_029557215.1). Taxonomy (GTDB): domain Bacteria; phylum Fibrobacterota; class Fibrobacteria; order UBA5070; family UBA5070; genus UBA5070. Next base: position 16,662 of record JAKPQQ010000104.1, read on the forward strand.
AGGTCCTTTTCCACGACCGAAGTACGGTTGTAGGCCTCCGTCGCGAGCCTTGCCCTGATCCGCAGTTCCACCAGCTCGGGGTCGGCGGGATCGTAGAGCTCGCCCGCCAGCATCTTTTCGCGTTCGGTCATTGTGAGGTCCTTTCCGTCGTTTTCCGTCCGGTTCCGACCATGAACGTCGCCGTCCCGTCGGTGCGCATCCAGGCGTGCAGTCGACCCTGGTCCAGCGAGATGCCCATCGGGCGCAGGGTCTGGAGCGAGATGGCCATTTCCCCCACGTCGCCGGTCGGGATCCGCAGGTCGGCCACCCGCGGCATGTGGCTGGAAATGTTGATCGTCGCCGCCCTGGCGATCGCGTCCTTGATGGTGCCGTGGAGCAGAAAATCGGCGGATTTCATCAGGAAGGAGCGCGTCTGCATGTCGAAGTCCACATCCGACAGGAGCACCGTGTTGCTGGCCGAATCGAACAGGGGCCTGCCTTTCAGGAAGATGTCGCCCTCGAAGGGTTGCAGCAGGCGCACGCCCAGCACGGCCCTGTCGCCTCCGCCGTAGAGCCATGCCTTGGCGATCCGGACCGTGCGACCGCCGGCGTCGAAGATCCTGCCGGAAAGCGAGGCGGACATCAGGCTGTCGACCACGGCCAGAGGGATTCCCGCCTGGGCCTCCAGGTGGAACAGCCCGTCCCCGGTGGGTTCCACGCGGATGGGAGGGAGGACGCGCGAGGTGTCGGAGGCCACCACGCTGTCGGTGAGCGACGGACGGGCGCGGATGGTGATGGCGGAATACACCATCTTGCCGGTTCCTGTCAGGGGGCTCACGGAAAGGCTTTCCGGACGCACCACCAGCCTCACCCCGGGCAGGATCTCGCGCGGCTTGACCACTTCCTTCCAGGCCTTTTCGGCCATGGGGCGCACCTGGATGGCTTCGGGGATCTTCTGGATCGCCTGGGTGATCGCCTTGTGGACCTGGTTTCGGACCAGCGGGAGATCCAGGATGTCCTCCAGCCTCACCTTGAACGCCGTCAGCTCGCAAGGACGGATCCATCGCATCTCCCAGGGGAGCGTCCTCAACTGGACCTTGGCGTCGTCGCCCCAGGACAGGTATCCCTTGAGGGTGAAGTCGATCGCGCCGGTGGGTTCGCCGGTCCGTTCCCCGCAGGACGCCAGCCCCATGTTCATTCCGCCGCCCAGCACGGAACCGCCCACCGCGAACCCCACGCGGGCCACCGCCTGGATCTGGTCGCCCTGCATGGTCAGATCGATGTTCTCCAGTTCGGTGCGATGACGGAATTCGACACCCACGGTGGGAGCGAACGGGATGTTCCCGCCCAGTTGCACCTTCTTCTGCTTCACCTGCAGGGAAAGCGGCTTCGGGGTGGCCGCGAGGATCCTCTGCTGGACGAAATCCAGGTCCACCTGGATCGGGATCCTCAGGGTGGAAGGAGGCGGTTCCGGAATCTGGGCCAGGAGCGGGTGGGGCGGTGGTGGGGGCGGTGATTCCGGTCTGGATCCGGCGCAGCCGGACAGAGACAAGGCCGTCGAGACGGCCAAGACGAGGACATACGGCCCGAGGCCTTGGGAACGACGATTCTCGCGATGCATGGCCCGGCAAAGGTAAACCCCTCGGGACCCGGGCTGTTTCGAGTTAGACTGGTGTCATGCGCCTATCCAGCGGCATCGCGGTGATCCTTGTTGCCATCCTGCTCGGGGGGGCGTTTTGGGGTTTGTCGCGCGGTCGCAGCCTGCGAGTCAAACCGGCCCACGGCGAGCACGCGTTTTCCGGCGGATTGGAATTCCCATCCAATCCCACGGCGGGGCCGCTGTGGGATTCGGCCGTGGAGCTGGCCCGATCCGGAATGCTGGAAGACGGCGCCCGATTGTTCGCGCAAGGCGCTTCGCAGGATCCGCGCGATGCGGCTTGGCCGCAGGCCGAGGCCGAATGCTGGGCCGCTGCCGGGCGCCACGACAGCGCCTTGTCCGCGCTGGAACGGTGCCGCTCGATCGCGCCGCTTTCCACGGCGGCGTTGCTCCGGCGGCGCGCGAGTCGGTTGGAGCTGGGCTTTTCCATGGCCTCCACGGGGCAACCCTGGAAGGGCCGGCAACTGGGCGAGGCGATCCTCCAGGAATCGCCGGGCGATTCGGAGGCGACGCTCCTCGTGGGTTATTCGCAGGCGATGAACGGGAATCCGGGGTCGGCCGAAGCCGTCCTGGAAAAGCTGGTGGGCGAGCATCCCGGGGTGGTCCAGGCCTACCCGATCCTGGTCCAATGCGCGATGCGGCGGGGCGACGCGGAAGCCGCTTCGCGATGGCTGGAGCGCTACGCCCAGGCCGATCCCGCCGCGATCGGGTTGGCAGCGATGGACCAGCAACTGCAGCGCATGCGCTCGCGGGCCGAAGGCAAATCGAATTCCCGGTTGCGCGTGGTCTGCATGGGAACATGCCCCTACGGGTTGGAAGACGAGGTCATGGCCTCGGCCGAGACCGCATGGAACCTGCTGAAGAGCCAGATCGGATCCGAGCCTTCCCACCAGGTCAACATCCTGCTGGGAGGGCAGGCGAACGCTCCGCACTGGGCGGCGGCGAGTTTCGACGGCCAGGTGCATCTTCCGCTGGAGCCCGCGACGGATCCGGGGCGGCGCGACGCGGTGTTGCGACACGAATTGACGCACGCGTTCCTGGCCTTCGCGGGTGGTGGCCAAGTTCCCCTGTGGCTGAACGAAGGCTTGGCGCAGTACTACCAGGGCGAACGCTGCCAACGCCTTCCGGGCGCCGAATCCGCCGAATGGCTGGACGAGATCCAGGCGCGTCGGACGTTCATGGATCTGGACGAAGACCAGGCCGAACTGGCCTACATCTTCTCCTTGGCCGTCGCGCAGGAACTCATGGAGCTCAACACTTCCACCGCCCTCGCGAAGTACCTGGCGCATCTGCGCAACGGAGTGGACGAACGAGTGGCCTTCCGGAAGGTGTTCGGCGACGACTATCCGCACCTGTCGGCAAGGATCCGCGCTAGGCTGTAGCGGCCAGAGATTCCTATTTTGTTCCATGGCCCCAAAAAATCGAAGGAGCGAACCGTGCGAATTGTTTCCGTCTTGACCCTCGTCTCCATGGCAGCCTTGGTTTCCGCGCAGGGACAGACTGCTCCAGCCAAGCCCCTCGGGCCCGTCGCGGCGGCTCCGGCCAAACCCACCAAGGTCGACTTCTCGATCCCGCTCAAGCCGCTCAAACAGCCCGATCTTTCGTTCAGCATGCTCAAGAACCGCAACACGTTCCTGTTCTACTTCTCGCCCAATTGCGGCCATTGCCAGCACACCTTCCCGACCATCAAGGCCTTCCGCGACAAGTACGAGAAAAAAGGCATGGCCTTCGCCGCCGTTTCCACCGGCTACGCTTCGCCGGAGGACCTCAAGGCGTTCGATGCCGAACTCAAGGTCGACATGCTCTACTTCCAGGACGACACCAAGCGCTTCGCGCAGCTCTACAGCACCGGCAGCGTTCCGCTGATGCTCCTGGTTTCGCCGGACGGATCGTTCCAGCTCTGGAACTCTTCCGATTCCGCCACCATGGCGGCCATCGAAGCCGGCATCAAGAAGAACCTCAAGATCAAATAAGATCGCCGGAGGCGATCGGAGCGATTGTTCCGATCGCTGTTGTGGTTCGATCACAGAACGCCCGAGAGTCTTCGTTACTCCGAACACAAACAGGATTGGTGGATCCGGTGATGGGCTTCAAGGGCAGTCGCAAGTGGGTTGGGCGCATCTTGATCGCGTTCTTCGCTGTTGCCTGCCTGATCTTTGTTCGTTCGGCATGGAAGCGCGACGTTCCAGCGGTCGTGCAGGTTTACCGCTGGATGCACGACACGACCCGGATCGATTTCGATCTACCGCTGGAGTCGATCGATGGCTCGAACCGAACATTCTCTGAATTCAAGCAAAAGCGAATCTTGTTGTTCTACTTCTCGCCAACTTGCGGTCATTGCCAGAAAGCGTTCTCCAGAATCAAGATGTACCGCGACAAGTACCAGGGCGATAGCTTGTCCGTCGTGGCGGTCGTCACGGGAAAAGCGTCCACGGAAGACGTGGTGGCATTCAGGTCGGATTTCCAACTCGATATGCCGACCTTCAGAGACAAATCCAGGCAGTTTTCCAAGTTGTACAACTCAGGAAGCGTTCCGTTGATGCTTCTCGTTTCCAGGGATGGTACCTTCGAGGCATGGAATTCCGCAGACTCCTCGACCTTGGACTCGGTCGAGAACGCGATCAGGAAGAGCATCGGTTCACCCTAAGGGCTTGGCGATGAAGGACACCCATCCGCTCTGGTCGGATCTCGTCCACCGCCTGCATATCGGAAGGCCCGACAAGCTGGTCGATTGGCTGGCGGGAGTATCCCTGTTCGAAGGCATGCACCGCAGGCACTTGCGACACCTTTCGCGCGTGCTGCATCGCCGCGCGTTCGATCCTGGCGAGGCCATCTTTCGACAGGGCGACATCGGGAGCGGGATGTACCTCATCCAGACAGGCCGGGTACGGATCGTGGCGGAAGATTCCGTGCGAGGCGAGACCCAGTTGGCCATCCTGGAGAGCGGGCACGTGTTCGGCGAAATGTCGCTGTTCGACCATTCGCCTCGTTCCGCATCGGCCGTGGCCCAGGGCGAATGCGTCCTGTACGGACTGTTCGAGGGAGATCTGGACCAGTTGGAACGGACCCGTCCACAGGCGGCGGCGCGGCTGCTTCGCAACCTGGGGCTGTCCCTCGCCCTCCGGTTGCGCCAGACCAACGAACGTCTGCACGAAGTGGAAGAAGGTTCCGCGCGAGGCCCCTATTGATCGCCGTGGCTTCCGCCCGCAGGTCCGCGCCGATCGGCGACAAGGTGCTGGCCGGTGCCTGGGTGGCGATCGTGGTCGCCATCCTGGCCGTGGTCTTCTTTTCGGCCTGGATGCTGCTGCTGCCGCTGCTCCTGGGTTATCTGCTGGCATCCCTGTTGGGGCCTGTGATCGAACAATTCGATCGACGAGGATTTCCGCGCGGGATTTCCGCAGCGCTGATCCTGGGCTGTCTCAGCGCCTTCCTGATCGTGGTCGTGGTCGTCGCCACGCCGATGATCATGGCCCAGGTGCAGGTCTTCCAGAGCCATTCGCGGGAATACATCGAGATGGCCACTTCGCGGTTGGCCGGTCTCATGGATTTCCTGTCCCGGCTGGTCCCGGCCAAGGAGCTGGAACAAGCCAAACTGCTTGCGCTGCGGCGTCTGAGCGCGCAAGGAAGTCCATTCGCGTCGTTGCAGGAACTGCTGGATGTGCTGCCCATGCTGGAAAACACCTTGCTCACGCTGGTGGTGGCGTTTTTCCTGTTGGCGCGAGGCGCGGAAATCCGCACAGCGTTCGTGCGACTGGTTCCCAACCGGTATTTCGAGATGACCTTGCGTCTGCTCTACCGCGTGCAGCGCCAGACGGCCGACTACCTGCGTGGCCAGTGTCTGGATTCCCTCGCCAACGCGATCCTGATCTCCGTGGTGCTTTCTGTCCTGCAGGTGCCCTACGCGATCTTCATCGGGGTCTTCGCGGGCTTGGCCAACGCGGTTTCCCTGTTGGGGCCCATCGCGGGCGGAATCCCCGCGGTGGCATTGGCGCTGGTGGGTGCCACCACCACGCCGTGGTGGGTGATCGCTTCGGCGCTGTTCATCGTCCACATGATCGACAACATGCTGATCTACCCGGCCACCGTCGGCGGGTCGCTTCACCTGCCGCCTTGGGTGGTGATCCTGGGAGTCGCGATCGGAAGCCACGTGGGAGGGATCATCGGGATGCTCGTGGCGGTTCCGCTCATCGGATTGTTCCGCGGGTTCGTGATCGAACTCCACGCGAGCCTCAAGGGATTCCGCATCCTGTAGTCTGGCCTACGGGTCGCGGTCTCCGCACGTGCCGACGACGACCGGAACGAAAGCGACCTGCCGGAATCCGACAGGCCGTCGTCCTTGCGAGGAAGAAAGGGCGCGCGAGCGCCCGGGCACAGGTCTCAGCGGAGCTGGATCAGTTCCAGGTCGAGCGGTTTCAGGACCGGGCCGTCCTGGATGATGTCGATGGGAAGCTTGATGATCCGCGAGTCCTGGACGCACCTGACGCCGAACGTGCTGGTCTTGCCGGAAGTCCAGTCCGCTGGTTTTTCGATGATCGACATCCAGTTGCCATTCGTGGTTCCCGCACCGCCTGGCAGCCAATAGTTGGCACGGCCGGCGGTCACGCCCCCGAGGGTGGTGGACACGTTCGGAAGCAGGAATTGTTCATAGCGATCGGTACCGTTGCACGGGGTGGCGCTGCACACGGATCCCACGCACTTGATGGTTCCCGCCCAACCGGAGGTGGATTTCAAGGCGAGCGCCGAATCCGTGGCCGCCTTGGGCATGGTGGCCTTGAACAAACCGCTCCACTCGGCGCGGGTCGCCACGTGCCAACCCGACGGACAGATGCCCTGCGGCGCGGCGCTGGCGGAATCCGAAGCGGAAAACGCCTGCCGCCAGGTGTAGAGCGATCCGTTCTTGGCGCAGTCGCCAACCGCGCAGGGTGCGGTGCCGCTGGGCGGGTTGGTGCGCAGATTCTGGGCCATCCAGATCCTGCCGTCGGGCATGCGGCGGATCCGGTACAGGTTCCCGTCCTTGTCCTTGAGCTTGGTTTCCAGCGTGATGGAATCCTTGGCGACCAGACCGCTCAGGTTGCGTGCCACCGCAACGACGGGGATGTCGCCAGGTGTCTGCGCGATCTTGAGGAAGAACGTGTCCCTGTTGTTCATGGCGCGTCGTCCGTTGATCGCGACCGAGTCGATCTTTTCGTTGCCGGTCACCTGCCAACGCACCAGGATCGAGTCGGCTCCGTAGACGAACACCTGGCGGTCGATCGCGCCGGGCAGCAGTTTCAAGGTCGGTGGCGTGGTGTTCTGCAATCGGATCACGATCTGGGTGTCGACTTTTTCGTTGCCCGCGGCATCCTTGGCGCGGATGGCTCCGATGTTGTTGCCCAGCACCAGGTTGGGAAGAACGAGGGTGTAAAGACTGTCGGAGCGGATCGTCTGCGGTGTTCCGTTCAACCAGACCGAATCGAGCTTGAAGTTGTCGGAGACCTTCCAGACCACCTTGGCCGAGGTGCTGTCGAATGCGACAGGTCGTGTCCCGGCCTTGGCGACGACGGAGGGAGGGAGGTCGTCCTGGCGCCGCACCACCCATACCGTGTCGATCGCGCCGTTGCCCTTGTCGTTGAGCGCCTGGACCACGATGGCGACGGCGGTTCCCGTCGCCGCGACGGGGACGTTGGCCGACCAGACCGAATCGCTTTCCGCGGAGGCCGTCACCCCGCCCATCAGGACCAGGGTGATGGCGTTGGCGTCGGTGATCCGGTAGCGGATCCTGCGGAATGCCTGGCTGGTCGGGATCGTGTCGCCGGTGGGTGAAGCGGGATCCAGCAGCGCGAGTTTGGGCTTGGCCGCGTCCTTGGATTGGCGCAGGATCCCGATTTCCAGATCGGCTTGGTTGCCGGCCGAGTCGCGCGCCACGACCGCCAGCCGTGTCCAGATCCCGGTGGGGGGGATGGTGTCCTGGAGCCGGTAGGTTTCGGCTCCCGACTTGGTCATTTTCTGTCCATCCAGCTCCACCGAGGCGACGCCCGACGGGTCCGCGACGCGGACTTCGATGGCCGCGACCGAGTCGTCGAAGGAAACGACGGTGTCGGAGGCCGGCGACACCCGCACGATGGAAGGTCCAACGCGATCTGGCGCGGGAAGCACCTCGAACGAGGTCCTGGAGGTGTCGGCGTTGCCGGAGACGTCTTCCATCCAGACCACCAGCGCGTAGCTGCCCGCGGGCGCGTTGCCGTAGGCGCGCAGCGTCGTCCTGGCGCTGTCCAGGTCCCATCGCGTCGACGACAATCCCGGCGAGACCTGTTGGGTCAGCTCGAAATGGTTCGCCACCGGGGCGCCGTCGGCCAGGACGCGGAAGAACGGCCCGAGCAGGCGGCTCTTCCCAACGAACAAGCCCTTGACAGAAACCGGCGTACTGTCGGAGTGCACTCCCTGGGCCACGGAAATCGCCTGCGCGACCCGCACCGGCGGTGTGGGGAACAGGTGTTCCACGTCGCTGGAATCCAGGAATTCCGGGACCAGATCCTTGATCGCTTCGGCGGCGTCGGCCGAATCCATCCCAAGTTCCCATCCATCCACCACGAGGCGGAGGGGGCGCCCGGTCGACACGGCGTACAGCAACGCGTGGCGTCTGGCCGCGGAGGTGTCCAGTCCTTGCGGCGCGGCCGCCATGCCCGATTAGCCCATCCCGTTGGTCTTGTTCGAATCCGTGGCCGACACCAGGTTCACCACGTTCCCGAAGAACACGGAGACCGCCCAGGGTTCCGGAAATCCCTGGGTGAGGGCCTGCACCAGGTTGGTGCTGCGGAAGGTGGCGTCCTCGTAGAATCCCGGCGCCCACTTGCGGGTGGCCCAACCGCCCACCGGGAGCGGATTCACGCTGGCTTCCACGAGGATGTCGCGAGGTTGCAGCAGGTGCGTGAACAGCCACCAGTCCGTGGCGCGCTCGCCGTCCGACACCAGCTTGGCGATGGGTTCGTCGGTGATGGAACGCGAGACGTTGAACGCCGTGTAGTAGGCGTCCAACCACAGTTCGCTCCCCCAGCGCCCGGCCGAATCGGGGGTCCACGTGATGGACTTGGAGGGGAACGCCCCAAAGGAGGATTGCGACCAGCAGGTTCACGCGGCCCATTGTAGAACAAATGCGGCTCGAAGGGAACCGCCCCCTCGGCGTTCCCGGTTACGTCAATTTCTGCCCGATCCGCGTCCGAGCAGGTAGATGCTCGCGGGCAGGCCTCGCACGTCGGCGCCGGTGCGGACGAGTCGTCCGGAAGGATCGCGCAGGTTCCTCGCGTCCCCTGTTCCCGCGGCGGCGCGGCGGCGCAGGCCGGTCGTGGACCCTACCGGCGAAAGTTCGATCAAACGATCGTCGACGGCACCGGCGCTTCCGCGTCCATCGCGGTTGGACACCGCCAGCACGATGTTGCCGTTGGACAGCACCAGGACGTCCCGCAGGCGGCCCCAGCGGTTGTTCACCAAGATTGAATCGGACAGCAGGGAATCCCTGGACTCGTGAACCCGCAGGGCGCGCAGCTGGCCTGCTTTCAGAGACGTCATCAGGACGCGTCCCTTCAAGGACGGGAACGCGTCCTTCCCGTACCATTCGATGCCCGCGACCGCCAGGGTGGGTGTGTAGGCCGACAGCGGCTCGACCACGTCGGAATCGTTGCAGAATTTGTCTTCCACGACGTCGTCGCAGAATCCGTGCACGGTGGGCCATCCGTAGTTCCGGCCCTTGCGCACCACGCCGAACTCGTCGTCGTTGTTGGGGCCGTGCTCGGAGTAGAACACGCGACCGGCCGGCCCGATGGCCAGGCCCTGGACGTTGCGATGGCCTGATGTCCACACGAGGGATCCGGGGCGCGGATTGTCGGAAGGCGTGGTTCCCGAAGTCGTCATCCGCAGGATCTTGCCTTCCACGGCGAGGGGATCCTGCGCGATGGGTTGGTTCTGGTAGTCGCCCGAGCTCATCAGGAGCGTCGTGTCGGGCAGGAACAACAGCCGCGAGCCCACATGGGTGCTGACTCCCCGCACGCCGTCCAGCAGGGTGTCGGCACGCAGCAGGGTGTCGCGCGCGGCCTCCCAGTCCAGACGCACCAGACGCTCGCGGATCGCGCCGCCGGACTGGTATGTGTAGACCGTGAAAATCTGCGGGACTCTCGGGAAGGCGGGGTGCAAGGCGAGATCCAACAGCCCCGTCTCGCCGGATGAATAGACGTCGGTCATGCGCAGCAGCACACGGCGGGTTCCCGTGGCAGGGTCCAATCGCGAGACCCGACCCGGGCGTTCGGTGAACCAGATCTTTCCGGCGGAGTCTTCTTCCATTCCCCACGGGACCTGGAGTCCCGTGACCAGGTCCTTGGCCACGGCGCGTTGTCCCGCGAAGGAGATCGTGTCGGCCGCGTTGGCGGCCAGTGCGGCGCAAGCCACGAGAGCGAGAGTCGTTTTCTGGCGCATCGAGATCGCCTCCCATCCAAAGGTGAAACCGGTTCTTGGCGGAAGATACGAGAATGAATCCGAATCGCGTTCTCGTGAGGAGCGGAGAGCGCCGATTTCCGGGGACGGACCGGAAGCCTCGGCTGCTCGCCCGGTCCATCCGCATCCTGATTCCGCGAAAAATCGCCTTCTTGCCATCGGCATTCGGGCCTTCCGGGCCCAACCGCAGGCATCCATTTGGAGCGCCTGCGCGGATCTACCTTTGTCGTCCTTCGGACCGACATCCAGCCGGAATCCGACACATCCCAGAAAGGCGCGCTTGCCGCGACCGCGGAGCGCGACGGACAAGACCAATGGCCAAGCTCGAAAACCTCAAAGACATCGTCTCCCTCTCCAAGCGCCGCGGCTTCGTGTTCCCCGGCTCCGAGATCTACGGCGGACTCGCCAACACCTGGGACTACGGCCCCTACGGCGTCGAGCTCAAGAAGAACCTCAAGGACCTGTGGTGGAAGCACTTCGTCCAGAAGCGCGACGACGTCGTGGGCCTCGATTCGGGCATCCTTCTCAACACCAAGGTCTGGGAGGCGTCGGGCCACCTGAAGTCGTTCTCCGATCCGCTCATGGATTGCAAGAAGTGCAAGACCCGCGAGCGCGCTGACCATCTGGTCGAGGCCAAGGTGGGTTCCTCCGCGGTGGCCGGCAAGACCAACGCCGAGCTCTTCGCGCTGGTGAACGAGCACAAGATCGTGTGCCCCTCCTGCGGCAAGCTCGACTGGACCGAACCGCGCGCCTTCAACCTGATGTTCAAGACCGAGCAGGGCGTGGTGGAGGGCGAGGGTGCGGCCGTGTACCTGCGTCCCGAGACCGCCCAGGGCATCTTCGTCGACTTCAAGTCCATCGTGGAAGGCGCCCGCACCAAGGTGCCCTTCGGCGTGGGCCAGATCGGCAAGTCCTTCCGCAACGAGATCACGCCGGGCAACTTCACCTTCCGCACGCGCGAGTTCGAGCAGATGGAGCTCGAATTCTTCTGCAAGCCGGGCGAGGACCAGCAGTGGTACAGGCACTGGAAGGAATACTGCATGAACTTCCTGACCTCCACGGTCGGGATCAATGCTGACAAATTGCGTCTGCGCGACCACGAGAAGGAGGAGCTCTCCTTCTACTCGTCGGGCACCTGCGACATCGAGTACGAGTTCCCGTTCGGCTGGGGCGAGCTGTGGGGCATCGCCTGCCGCACCGACTACGACCTCAAGCAGCACATGGAGCACTCCGGCGAGGACATGCGCTACCACGACAAGGTCACCAACGAGCGCTACATCCCCTGGGTGGTCGAGCCCGCGCTGGGTGCCGACCGCCTTGCTTTGATGACCCTCTGCGACGCCTACGAGGTGGAGACGCTCGACAACGGCGAGGAGCGCACCGTGCTGCGGTTCGCGCCGCGCGTGGCGCCGGTGAAGGCCGCGATCCTGCCGTTGTACAAGAAGCCCGAGCAGGTCGAGGTCGCCCAGAAGCTCTACCACGACCTGCTGGAAAGCTTCCCGGTCGAATACGACGAGACCCAGGCCGTCGGCAAGCGCTACCGCCGCCAGGATGAGATCGGCACGCCCTTCTGCGTGACGGTCGACTTCGACACGGTTGGCCAGGGCGAGCCGGAGAAGCTCAACACCGTCACGATCCGCGAGCGCGACAAGATGACGCAGGACCGTGTGGCGATCGATCAGGTGGAGAACTATTTGAGGGATCGGATCAAGTAAGTCCAGGATCGGGCGCCTCCCCGGCCCGTTCCCTGAGTGGCCAGCCTTCGGCTGGCTGTATCGAAGGGCGGGCCCGGGGTCGGGCTGCCTGCCAAGCCTCCGCTACGCGGGGGGCTTGGCCCGTTCGGGCGGCATCCCTGGCGCGGGAAACGAAATAACGCAGCTGAAGCGGTCCTTTGGGCAAGATCATGTCGATCTTCCGACTCAAAGGAGCAAATTCATGTCCATAGCAAAAATGAATCTGGTGCTGGCTACTGCCAAATGCCTGAGTGCCACCCAGCAAACGATGACTGGTAACCGTCTGGCAGCCACTCTTAACGGGAACGGCCACCTCACCTCCTACGGCACTCCCTACCAAGGTGGGCGCGGTACGTATCGATTGATCCGCCTGACCTACGACTGGTGCCAGCGGAATGGTGATCCGATGGGTGCGGAAATGGTGGCGAAGTCCTTCGTGAACGCAAAGGGCCAGTACGCCTACCCAGTGTAGGCGATTCCCATTGGGAACTGTTGGAATCGTTCGAATTCGGGGATGACCAAGGTTAGCGCGCGGAGAGCTTGGTTTGGAACCGAGCGAACGATGTCGATTTGGCCAGACGCCGCAAGGACGGATCCTGACGTATGATCTTTTCTGCGTCGGTGAAGTCATTGTAGGTCCGGTTGGCCTTGGTCCGGAAGATTCGTGCCATCTTCTCCTTCGGATTCTTCACCGCATCCGGACGGGACTCGTGCCCAATCCCGGAGATCGGGTGCGCCGGGCGTGACAATGCGCGCTCGATCGCCGATCCGTCAGCGAGCAGCCAGGCTTCCAACTCCTCCTCGATGCACAGAAGCGTCACCTTGTCGTGAGGAACACCGGCAGCGTCGAGGCTGGCGAAAATGTCGAGACGATCCTGATGACGGCATGGCTTCTCATCGCGCCGCCAGCTGGGGAACAGGTCCCATACGATGAAGACATGCTCGACACCTGACTTGAGAAAGTGTGCGGCCTTGGTCCCGCATCCGGCCACCAGCTTGGGCTTGTTGTCCAGGAAGTCCGAGACGATCTCCAGGCCGGAGCGATGCAGAGATTCGGTCCAGATTCGTTTCGCGAGATTGGTGCAGACCTTGTAATCCGGGCCGTCCTTGGTGCATTCGAAGAGCATCCCGATCTTCATGCGCCATACTTCCGTTCCAGGCGCCCCGATACGTAGAGCTGGCCGGGGCTGAACTCCTTGGCCCATCCCTTGAGTTCGTCCTGGTCGGAGGGGCGATGGAAGCGCGGTTCGCCGGTCTTGGGGTCGCGCTCGACCACCACGATGTGCTCCAACAGGACCTGATCGAGCAGGTACCCCGAATGCGTGGTCAGGATCACTTGGGTTCGGCCCGATTCCACGGCGCTGCGGATTTCACTCACCACGAAGCCGATGGTGCGCGGATCCAGGCCGTTTTCGATTTCTTCGATGACAAGCAAGGGTGGCGGATTGGGATGGCGCAGGCAAGCCAAGATCGCCAGCACCCGCAGCGTGCCGGTGGACAGGAGCCAGCTGGGGATCTTCTCGCCATTTTCCGTCATGTTCACTAGGACAAGACGCTCCAGTTCGGAGGTCACGTACGGCTGAATGTCCTGGGCATAGGGAAGGACGAACTGCAGAGCTTCCAGGATGCCATCGAAGGCCATCGGATCGAGGTCGCGGATCTGGAGGAGGATTTCGGCGAGGTTGGCACCATTGGGCTCCAGGGAGAGTCGCACCCCTTCCGAAGCGATTGATTTCCGGCGGGGTTGGCCCATCGTCCATGCATCCAGGGACAAGAATTGCCACGACAGGAGAAGTTCGTGGAAGGGAGGGATGTAGCCCATCGCCGACCGGTTGGTGGGGATCTTCCCGAAGGGGAAGAATCGCCCCTGATCCTCCTTCTGGGCCTGTTTCAGGACGCCATTCTCGTCGCTACCCGCCATGACCACGCCGCCATCCGCGCTGCGCACGATGTGGGTGTATTTCTCTATGCGGACATCTTCCTCGGCGATCCAGGCGGAGTTCTCGTCGGCATCCAAAGCCCATCCACCTCGGAAGGATTGGCCCCATGTGAATTTGCCACCGAGCTCCCATTCGATCCTGCTTGCACGCTTCGAAGCGAATTTGTTCCGCACATGCTGAATTCCCTTCCACGGCGATACGGCCTCGTCGATCCCCGAGAGCACCAACGTACGCAGGGACTGAAGGGCTTCGATGATCGAACTCTTACCCGATCCGTTGTTACCCACGAAGATGGTCAAGGGGCCGAGTTTCACGATTCCTGAATCCCTGATCGCCTTGAATCGCTTGATGCGGATCTTGTCCAGTCGCGCCGAGGTCTGTCGCTTGGTCATTTCACGAACCCTTTCTCCACGTCGCGGAAGGAGTTCTGGGCCGAGATTTTCTCGGGATCGGGGGTGACGGGAAAACTCTTGAGGATGTGGGCGAACTCGATCTCGGTCAGCCCATAGAGGTGGGCTACGAGGCCGTCGAGCTCGGCGCGTAACTTGGCGCGGTCGGCGAACGAGGTGGCACCGCAAGCCGGCGACCAGGTGGTGCCCATGGCATCCTTCCACAGGTCGGCGAAGGCGGGTGCCGTGCAGGTGAGCTTGGCGGCGCGCTCCACGATGGGACGGAAGGCCGGGTCCTTGGCGGTGAGGCGGGGGACGCGAACTTGCATCACATAGAACTGATTGAGGTTTGAGCTTACGGATTGCCGTATCGAGAAGTCATAACAGAAACTATTCATCAAAGCTGCGGTGTAGAGGAGAACATCCGCGGGCACTAGCTCTTGAGTTGCATTTAGCGAATTCCCGTAGAAGCTTTGTGGAGGCAAGATCGCTGCAATCATCGTGCGTTCGTTGGTGGCACTGGCAATTGATCTGTGAGCCAGTCGGTAGATCTGGTAGCTAACAGTCTGGCCTTCGTCCTTGGTGCGACCTACCAGCCTTGCCCTGCCTTTATTCTCTTCGATCCAAAATCGTGGCTCTGAAAAGTCTGCGCGAAATTGGTGGATCATCTTCCCTTCGAAAAGGGGCAAGTATCCTTTCACACGAATTTCTTCAAATAAGCCTTTAGCGTCACTCGTCATATGGAATTCATTACCGAGTTTCAGCTTCCACGTACCGGGGACATCTTCTCCCAGCTGCGGAAAGCGCAGCATCTTCTCGGCGATGGCCACGTCCACGTCGCTCTTGAACTCCATCACGGAGAGCGAATCGGGCGAGAGCTTGCGCACCAATGGCACCGAAACGGGAAGGCGTACCGTCGGGTCGTGCAGGAAGCTCTCGAGATGCTCGGCCCCCACGGCTTCGCGGGGATTGATCCGGAACGACGCATCGAAGCGTTCGGTGGTCTCGCCCTTCTGGAAGCTCAGGATGCAGAACTTGAAGGCGTGGTGCACCTCCTCGAAGAGGAACTTCTCGTTCGAGAGCCCGAACAGCGCGTCGATGCGCGCCTTCGAGAAGAGCAGTTCGCGCAAGGCCTTCGTCCCCAGGTCGGTGTAGATACCGCTGGGGATCACCATGCCGCACAGGCCGTCGTCGCGCAGCAGGGTGTGGCATTGCTCCACGAAAAGCTTGTAGAGGTTGATGTCGCTCCCCGCCTTCTTGCCGTTCACGATCGAGATCTGGTGCCGGAACTGCGGGGCGCTGCGGAAGTAGCTGCTCACATGGGGAAAGCTGCTGAGGTACTCCAGCCACTTGGCCTTCACTCCGGGCTTGGCCAGGAGGCCGGGCAGCTCGCGCTCGAAATCCTTCACGGTCATGTTCTTCTTCGTGACCGAGGCGGAGTGCGCCAGGAAAAACTCCTTGGCGTTGGGCTTCCAGATATCCCACGGCGGATTGGTCAGGATGGCATCGAACCCGCCGCGCTTACCCAGCACCTCGTCGAACTCGTATCCCCAGTGGAATGGGGTCAGGGCCTCGATGTCCTTGCGGGTGAGGGTGCGCTTGCGCGGCTTGCCCTCCTCGTTCTTGGCGTCGTTCCAGGTGGACTCCTCGAACTTGATCTCCAGTTCCTTCGCGAACTGGCTCAGGAGCTGGTCGTCCAACAACTCCTTGGCTTCGGCCTTGAGGGAATCGATGGAATCGCGCAGGCCGCGCAAGTCGTCGGTGAACTTGCCTGTGTGCCGATAGAGGTCGATCTTCTGGTTCTTCTCCCGCACCAGATCGCCATACGACTTGCGGAACAGATCGCGTCCCGTCGTCTTCTCGATCTCCTTGTCGTTCACCCTCACGAGTCCCACCAGAGAGTTGCCCGCCTGGATGTTGAAGTCGATGTTGGGCAATGGCTCCAGGTCTTCGGCCTTCTTCGCCGAAGACACCAACGCTAGGAACAGGCGCAGTTTGGCGATTTCTGTCGCCTCTTCCATCAGGTCCACCCCGAACAGATTGTCGGTGATGATGGACTTCTTGATGAAGTACGGAACGCTGGGGTGGTCCTTCTGGACCTGCGCTAGTTGTGCCGAGAGGTTAGTGTCGCGCAACTCCGGGACACGGCCCCACAAGGCCGCGTAGAGATCGATCAGGGTGCGCATGGCCGCGACCAGGAACGCCCCCGAACCGCAGGCGGGATCGAGGATGGACAGCTTGGGAAGGATGTCGTTCAGAAGCTCGCGGCAGGTCTGGGCGTCCAGTCCCAGGAGGAGGTCTTCGATGGACTTGAAGCGCCGCGCCGGTGCCACGCCGGGGATGGCCGGGGCTTCCAGGCGAGAAAGGACCAACTGGTGGATGGTGCGCTCGCACAGGTATTCTGTGATCTCGGGCCGAGTGTAGTACGCGCCGAAGGCCTTCTGATTGATGTACTTCTCGAAGATGTATCCCAGCACATCGGGGTTGATCTCGTCGTCCTTGCCGCCGGGAGAGTCGTCCAAATTCCACGAGTACGCTCCGAAGA
The DNA here is from genome assembly GCA_029557215.1 of Fibrobacterota bacterium. Taxonomy (GTDB): domain Bacteria; phylum Fibrobacterota; class Fibrobacteria; order UBA5070; family UBA5070; genus UBA5070. The sequence goes on from JAKPQQ010000104.1 coordinate 33,368, forward strand.
GGCGGAACAGGTTCTCGAAGGCACTGTCGGGGATGCGGATGCCGGGGTTGCGCTGTTCGATGCGGTGGGGCAGGAACAATCCGCCGTTCAGGTAGCGGATTGCCCCAAGAAGTTTGTTGGTGGCGGCGTTGCGTTGCGCCTCGGGCTTGGCAAAGCCCTCGAAGAAGAGCGCTTGGAGGAATGTGTCGTAAAATCGGTTCTCGCCTGTCTTGCGGCTTTCCTCCAGCTTGCGCGGGAGGTAGTCCAGGTCACCGGAGTCGAGGAAGCCCTTCTTCTGCAGGAACCAGATGAACATCAGGCGATTGAGCAGGATCGAGGCGTACCAGCGCCGGTCGTGCTCGTCGGCGATGCCCTCGATGAGCCCCAGGAACTCGTCGTGGCGATTCTTGAAGTCGGTGAAGAACTTCTTCGTGACGTGCTCGATGTCCAGCGCGTCGCGTAGCCGCTTGAGAACCTCCACCACGCGCAGGTCACCCGAATCGTCCAGCTCGGCCAATTCCACAACCAGCGAACTGAGCTTGGTCAGGAACAGGTCGCCCGACTGCCCCTTGAGGTAGGCGTGCTCGCGTACCACGCTGCGTTTGCCTTCGGTTCGTACCCAATGCCACAGGCTTTGGGTGGGATCCTTGAAGCGGTCCAGGAAGATCAGCAGGTTTTCGTGGTAGCTCTTGGCGACTTCCTTGTGGACAGCCCTGCGGATGTCCGCTGTCGGCCATTCCGCCGCATCGCTCACGAAGGCGATCACCTGCACCCCGCCCAGTTGGGCGACCGGCCGAAGCGTCCCGGCAAAACCCTTGCCTTGGATCGGAGTCGTGGTCCGAGAAGATGGATTGAGCCAACCCAGTTCCTCCACGAAGAGTTCCTGGAAGCGGAATTCCTGGAGCAGGCGGCGGGCGTTCTCGAGATTCAGGGAGTTCATGAGATCGGTCCTTCGGGGGCGAACAGCCCCAGGCTGCACAACAGGCGCGCTTCGCTTTGGCGCTCGGCTTCGGCGGGACTCAGGCAGAGTCTGTCTTCGTCGCGCAGGGAGATGGCGAGTTCCGCCAGATGGGTGTCGTCGATCCCGGCCTTGAGCTGGCGGTTCAGGATCTCGGTGGCCGTCTGCCGCAGCGGGGCACGCAACAGGTCGTCGATGGCGCGCAGCAGGTCCGGCGATTCGAACAGGGTGCCGCGCACCTTCTCGGCATGTGCCTTGAGACGCTCGTAGCACTTGAAGCGCGCACCACTGGGCCTCCCCAATTGGCCGCCGGGTCGGGAGCGTTCCTGTTGCAGGATGTGGGACACTCCCTTGTGGACGATCTCGTGGTGGTGCTCGTGCCTCGGCTGCGCAGGCATGTCGGGGGAGCATTCCGCGAGCTTCAGAATTTCCCACTGCGATTCGGTGACGCTCTTGCCGCTGCGGTCCATGAAGGCCAGGGCGTCGTTGCCTTCGGGGGTGCGCAGGAAAACGAGCACACCTTCGGGAGCGCGCGGGAAAGGCTGGTGTGGACGGGAGGAGTACACCACGTCGGGCATGGAAGGGATTTCGTGCACCAACTTGGGGTCGCGCTCGATGGCGTTCTTCCAGATCTGGTAGGCATACGACGAAAGGTCCACCTCGGTGTCGCCGTCGCCGTCCAGAAGCCCTGCCTTCTCGTTGTAGAGATCCAGGACTTGCTGGTCTTCGCCGTCGTTCTCGAAGAACGACTCGTCGGTTCCCACCACCTCGGCGTTTTCTGTCAGGCGCTGGCGCACCCGGGCGCGCAGGCGGATGATCCGTTCCACACCGTCGGCCGGGAGGAAGGTGTAGCAGAGGATCTCCGGCGATTTCTGCCCGATGCGGTCCACGCGCCCCGCCCGCTGGATGAGCCGGATGATGGCCCACGGAAGGTCGAAGTTCACGACCACATGGCAGTCCTGCAGATTCTGCCCTTCGCTCAAGACGTCTGTCGCGATCAGGACCCGCAGCCGGTCGGTTTCGGGGATGCGTTCGGTCTTGCGGTTGCTCTCCGGGCTGAAGCGATGGGCGAGAGTGGTCGGGTCTTCAGATTGCCCGGTCGCCGCCGCCACCCGCTCGATTCCCGCTTTGCGTAGCTGGTCCAGCAGGTAGGCCGCGGTGTCGGCGAATTGCGTGAAGATCAGGACCTTGCGGTCGGGATGCTGGACCTTGAGCAGTTCCACCAGCGCCTGAAGCTTGGTGTCGCGGCTCGGATCCCACGACCCCGACAGGGTAAGCAGGTCGGAGAGGATGGCTGCATCCTCCGCCAAATGCTCGCGCAGCTTGGGTGCGAAGAGGTCACTGCGAATCCACTTGAAGCGGCGCTTCCAGGCGGTGGAGTAGAGCTGATAGAGCTGGGAGGCCTTTGCCCGATAGTCTGTGTCGTCGGTCGTCTCGGGTTCCGTGTTGGAATCCTCCTCGTCCAGGCTCAGGCGCCCTTCGTCGGTGTCGTCCAGCGAAGCGTCCAACATGGCGGCGTCCTGGGCGCCCAGAGGGAGCGGGAGACCGTTATCCAGTGCATGCAGGAACAGATTGTTGCGCAGGATGTGGCGCTCGATCGATTGGACGAACGAAGCGCCGCTGCTTTCCAGTCGCTTGAAGAGGTTGGTGCGGCAGAATCCCATCAGGCGCTTGCCCGCACGCCCCAGATCGTCCAGGATCTTGGCTTCCGCACCGCTCGGCGCCACGGCGGGCGAGGGCGCCACGTAGTTGCCCAAACCGTAGCGTGGCAGGTGCAACGATGCGATCTGGTTCACTACGGCAGAGGAGAAGAGCCGGGCGTACTGGTCGGACTTCGACTTCTCGCGAACCTCGAACTTGACGGTGCGCGGCTTGCGTTCAGGGAACCACGACTTCTCTCCCGACTCGTAGGTCAGGAAGCGTCGTCCGGTCTGCGGATCCTGCGAGGCGTAGTGCATCTGGATGAAGCTGCGCGTGCGACGCACCATGAACAGGCGCATCAGTTCGCGCCAGTCGTCGGGATGGCAGCTTTTCTCGAAGGCGGCGATGGTCTTGGTGCCGCACTGGTGCTTGCGCACGAACTCAATCTCGCCCATCTCGCGCAGCAGTGCCTCGGGGCGTAGACCGATGTCCTCGTCTTCCTCCAGGAACAGGCGAAGCTGGTTCGCTAGGTCCGCATAGGCCTTGTTGTAAGGCGTGGCGGAGAGCAGGATGCACTTGCTGTCGTTCTTCTGGATGTAGTCGCGAATGGCCTGGTACCTGCGACCTTCGCGGTTGCGCAAGTTGTGGCTTTCGTCGATCAGGACCAGCCGATAGCGACGCAGGTCGGCAAGCTCCGTCCCAACGGTGCTGAACGGGATGATCTTGGCTCGCAGGCGGTAGCGCTCGCGGTAGTCCTCCCACATCGTGACCAGGTTCTTTGGGCACAGGATCAGGGTCTCGAGCCCGTGGTCGTCTTCGAAGATTCGGGCCAATGCCGTGGCCATCAGGGATTTGCCCAAGCCCACCACGTCCCCCAGCAGCACGCCGTTGCGACGATTGAGATGGTGCGCCGCGATCTTCACGGCGGCGGTCTGGTAGTCGAAGAGCTGGTTCCCGAAGTCGCGCGGAATACGGAATTCCGAAAGCCCCGCCCGTGCCTCCTGCGAGAGGTGGTAGGCCATTTTCACATAGATGCGATACGGGGAAAGCACCTCGCTGCGAGCCCAGCTTTCTCCCAGGATCTCAAGAAGATCCTGGGAGATGTCCACGCAGAATCTGTCCTTCCAGCGGTCCTCGAACCACTTGGAAAGCTTGTTGCAGGCGTCTCCGTCCAGCACGTCCACGTTGAGTTCGCCCTGCCCCGAAAGCCCCGAGAAGGTGAGGTTGCTGCTGCCCAGGTACCCGACCACTGGATTGATGGGGTCGGGACGGTGCATCAGGTAGAGTTTGGCATGCAGGCGATGCCGCAGGAAGAGCCTGACCTGCACGACACCGTCGCGCAGCTGCTGCGCCAGGCGTTGGAGTGCCTTTTCGTCGTCGTTGGTGGGAATGCCGAAGGTGAGCTGTTGCCGGAAGTCCTGCGCAATCTGCTTTTTGAAGCGGATGACGGCTTGGTTGTCGATTCCGTGAGCATCGTCGTCCAGCCCGAAATGGCGCTTCAATTCTTCCTGGGGTGGCGATTGCATGCCCACCATGACCCGGCATACTTGACCGGACGATGGTTGCCAGGAGCCGAGGCTCCCGTCGATTTGCTTCCAGCCGCGCAGGTTGAAATACCCCACGCAGAAATCGGCCTGCTGTGAAAGCTGCAGGGTTTCTCGCAAAGCACCGAGTAGATCCTTCTCGATATTGTCGAAGATCCTAGGCATCGGCGGCGCCACCATCGCGAACCCAGGTATCGACCTCGTCGCGCTTGAATTTCCAGAACCGTCCGACTTTGTGACCGGGCATTCCTCGATTGGCAATCCACGAATAAATGGTGTCTTTGGAAACTCCCAGGTATTCCCCGATTTCTTCAACGGAAAGCCAGCGCTCTTGCATGACTCCTAAAGTAGGAATGAGCAGGAATAAGCAGGATTAGTCCGGAATAATTGGAAGATGAAATCGGTCCGACCACTGGAGTACGACGAGACCCAGGCCGTGGGCAAGCGCTACCGCCGCCAGGACGAGATCGGAACGCATCCCGGGCTCCGCCAAAGCCGTTCGGCGGGCTTCGGTCGGCTGCGCGGCTCCCCTGCGGCGTCCGGCCTCCTCACCGTAAGCCTCCGGCTACGCCTCGTCGGCCGTCCTTGCCGGAAAACCGCTCGCTCGCCCTCGGGCCTCGCCGCCCGACTTCGCCGTGGCCCTTCTGCGTCACGGTCGACTTCGACACCGTGGGCCAGGGCGAACCCGAGAAGCTCAATACAGTGACCATCCGCGAACGCGACAAGATGACCCAGGACCGCATCGCGATCGACCAGGTGGAGAACTATTTGAGGGATCGGATCAAGTAAGGGAACAAGGCCCACCGGGTGTTGTAGGAACGCAAAATCTTGCGTCGCTACAACACCCGGTGGGAGGCGGCACAGGACAGGTTGGTCAGTACGCCAAACCTTCGATCATCAGCGCGATCGAGTTGGACGTCTGCCGGAGGGCGTCCTTTTCGACGCTCATGTGCGAGATCTTGAGTTCCACCGAAAGGTGGCGCTTGATCTCGTACCCGTAGGTCAGGGTGAATCCGTAGCCTCCGGCGCCTTCGAATTCGTCGCGGTTCACGAGGGATCCCAGCGCTCCCGACGCCCCGACGAAGAATCCAGGTTCGTCGCCGGTGGGGTAGTACCGGAATCCGACGGGGCCAATGTCGCCATGGAACAGATCGCCATGGGAACGATACCAGGTTCCCGAATTCTGGTAGAGCAGAAGAAATTTGGAGTTGAATCCGTACCCCAGCAGGAAGTCGGAAGAAAGGCCGAACCTATTGTCGATTTTCCGGTCGGCGATTCCGTCGAGCAGGACCTTGTCGGTCGTGGTGGCCAGATGGCCGCCGGCTCCGGCACCCAGGACGAATCCTTTCCTGGAACCGTCGAAGGCCGAGGCGCTGGCCACGACCCCTGCGAGAATCGTTGCGTAGATCTGTTTCACGATGGACTCTGTTCTTGCGGGGATCTGGAGGACGATTGTTGTCTGTGCTGCGCATCCGGGGAGTCCGGAAATTTTAGCCAACCCGCGCCGTGGTCGCGACCGGGGCTCCCGAGGTGGTAGCTTTCATGGCAGGCACCTCCAGTCGGGGAACCGGTATCCCCGGCGGAGTGGCGGAGGGATCATCCATGTCTCCTTGCGATCCGCGGAATCGTCCGCGGCCATCTTCGCTTCTCGCGTCGCTGGGCGTGGTCGGACTCGTGCTTGCCGCCTTGGGGGCGCCCTCCCACGCCGCCGAACGGCTCGTCGACTGGAACGCCACCGTCCCCACCCTGGCCGGACGCTCCCTGGAAATTTCCGGGCGCAGCCGGGTCGTTGTGACGGATTCCGTTGGCTCCCTGGACGGGGCGGCCCTGGACCTTCGCTCCGACGACGTGTGGATCCATTTTCCCAACGTGAGGCCGTCGCGGCTGGATTCCCTGTACCGCCGCCAGATCCGCGTGGATGGCGAGCCCGCCGTGCCGGGACGCAACATCCGGATCGACCAGCACCTGCAGGGGAGCGTGGTCATCAGCCATGCATCGGGCTACAAGGCCATCCGTGTCTTCGCCAAGACAGGACTTGTCGGCGATTCCCTGGCACTGGTGCCCGACACCTACCATCGTTCGGCGCAGCTGGGGAGCTTCGACGACAGGATCCGGTCGTTCCGGCTCAAGCACGGCTACATGGCCACCCTGGCGCAGAACGAAGACGGCACCGGCGAGAGCCGGGTCTGGGTCGCCGACCGGCAGGACGTGGTGGTGGAGCAGCTTCCCGCCGCGCTCGACGGCAAGGTTTCGTTCGTGCGGGTGTTCCCGTGGCGGTGGACCGCCAAGAAGGGCTGGACCAACGGTCTGCCTGCCGCCGACGCCTTGAAGACCCACTGGTGGTACAACTGGGACAACGCGGCTGCGTCCACCTTGGACCAGGAATACGTGCCGATGCGCCACAACATGAATTGGCCGGCCTACGCGAACATCAACACCAAGACGCAGGTCACGCACGCCTTGGGGCTCAACGAACCCGATCGTCCCGACCAGGCCAACGCCACCGTCGCGGCGGCCCTCGCCGCCTGGCCCGAGATGTTGAAGTCGGGGCTGCGGGTGGGGGCGCCCGCGCCGTCGGATGCATCGGCCGGAACCGACTGGCTGTTCGAATTCATGCGCAAGGCCGATTCGCTGCGCTACCGGGTGGATTTCGTGCCGGTCCACTGGTACAAGGGAGGGCAAACGGCTTCGCAGTTCTACGGCTGGCTCAAGTGGGTGCATGAAAAGACCAAGCGCCCCGTCTGGGTCACCGAATGGAACAACGGCGCCAACTGGACCTGCTGCACGCCCACCTTGGAGGAGCAGGCCAAGACCGTGGGCGAGATGATCCGCATGATGGACACGGCTCGGTTCGTGGAACGCTATTCCATCTACGAGTGGGTGGGCGAGACCCGGCAGATGTTCAGCGCCAACCCCACCGTCCTGACTCGCGCCGGCGCCGCGTACCGCGACAACGTGTCCGCCATGGCCTACGACGACGACATGGCGAATCTTGTCCACGGGGCCTGCCTTTCTTCGCCCATCTCCCCGAACATCCAGCTGCGCGGAGCTTGGCACCAATCCCCCTACGCGACGGTGGAGCCGGGCGACACGGTGACCCTGTCCCCGTGGCCGTGGTCGGGCGGCACCTGGAAGTGGACGGGGCCGTCGGGATTCGCGTCGACCGAACGCACGGTGGTGGTCCCCGTGGTGGACGCCTCCAAGGCGGGAACCTACCTGGCCGAGCACGTGAACGCCTCCGGATGCAGGAGCCGTCTGGCCTTCGAGGTGGGGCTGCGGTCGACCTCGACGATTTCCGTCCGTCCATCCGCGGTCGGGGCCTGGATCGAGGCGGGGCGGCTGCACCTGGCGGGCGATGGTCGCGCGACGGTGGTGGCGACCGATCTGCGGGGCGCGGTCCTGGGGCGCGGCGAGCTGACCGGGCGTGGCGTGGTGGATCTGCGTCCGTGGGCTGCGCGCGGGTGCATGGTGGTGTGGGTGGAACGACCCGGGAGCGCCACCTGGACGGCCAAGGTGGCCGGGCCGTGGCGGTGACCAGGAGCGGTCGGTCGGCGCCGTGAAATGGTATCATGCAAGATGATGGACCACTCATCCGACTCCGCGACCAGCCCTTGGGCCGAGCTTGCTTCCGTGTGGGAAGAACTGTTCCCGTTGCGTTCCGAGCGGGTGGACATGTGCCGTTCCCTGGTCGCACCGGGCCTGGCCGTGCTCGATGCCGGTTGCGGCACCGGGGCGCTGGTCCGGGCCTTGGTCGCCCAAGGTGTGGATGCCTACGGGTTCGACCTGGATCCGGGGTTCGTCGCGCACGCCCGCGAACAGGCGGACGACGATTCCGGTCGCGTGGTGCTTTGGGATCTGCGCGAGATCTCGACGGTTCTGCCCGGAAAGGCGTTCGGACTGATCGTCTGCCTGGGGCAGACGTTTCCCCATTTGTTGACGGATTCCGCCGTCCGCTCGTTCCTGGCCGGAGCCTCCGAACGGCTGGAGCCGGGTGGTCGCTTGGCGATCCAGGTCGTGGCCGATCGCGACGAACATCCGGTGAGGTCGCTTCCATCGCTGCAAGCGGGCGAAATCCGCCTGGACCGGCGACGGATCCTGACAGGTCCGGACCGTGTGGTCTTCGAGCTGGATGTGCATGGTCGCACGGGGAACCTGGGGTGGAAGGTGGAGCAACGGCGCTGGACACCCGACGCGCTTGCAGGGTTCGGGATTTCGGTGGGGCTGCGATCGGAATCCGTGTGGGCGGACGAATCGAGGCGGGATTGGACCGGAGTCGAACCCGGCTGGATCCTGGTGCTTCGCAAGGATTGATCCATCGTCTCGCTCCGCGTGCGCCAGGATTTGCATTTTGGTGGATGTCGACGCGGAGGTGTTGGTCGTGCGAAGTCGCCTTCTCTTGCGCATGCTAGGATGGAATCCCTGCGCTCGGATCTCCAGGAAGCTGATTCCCCGCGGCTCGTTGCGGAGCGGTTTGATCGTGGCCGTGTCGGTGGCTGGTTGCGCCGTGGCGGTTTCTGGCGAGGAGCCCCTCGACGTCCTCCCCTTGGACACCGCCGCCGCGCCCAACGCTTCGACGGATTTCGTTGACGAGGATGTCCCCTTCGATGCGCCCCCGGCGAAGGATCCCGTGCTGGAACGGCCCTCCCGGTTGCCGGATCGGATCCAGGCGCAGGTTCGATCCGACGGCAAACCACCCAAGGCCGCCAAGACCCGCAAGAAGAAACGCCGAGGCTTGGTCGGGCCGGGAATCGTGGACATCCCCGCCGGATGCTTCCTGATGGGAAGCCCCGACGGAGTAGGGTCGGACAACGAACACCCTCGCCACGAGGTGTGCCTGTCCGCTTTCCGGATGGACCGCCTGCCCGTGTTGCAATCCGAGTTCGAGGCGGCGACGGGAACCAGCCCGTGGACGCTGTGCAACGGGGCGACCTGTTCCAGTCCCGATCCGGATCTGCCTGCGTGGTACGTGACCTGGAACGAGGCCGACTCCTTTTGTCGGGCCAAAGGCGGTCGGTTGCCGACGGAAGCCGAGTTCGAGTACGCCGCACGCGCCGGGGATTCGGGGATCTACCTGTGGGGCGATACGCTTTCCAAGGCCTGCGACCATGCCAATTTCGCCGATCTGACCCTGTTGAAGATGCTCCCCGGATGGTCGGCTTTCCCGTGCAGCGACGGCCATGCGCTCATCGCCGCGGCGGGGGGGCGAAAGCCGAACAAATGGGGGCTGCACGACATGGCCGGCAACGTCTGGCAGTGGACCGCCGACTGGTACGCCGCGGATTGGTACTCCAAGAGCCCGGCGCGCGACCCCAAGGGTCCCCAGGACGGCACGGGGCGGGTGATGCGTGGCGGAAGCTGGTTGAACGGCCCGACCGGCGGGCGAGTGGCCTATCGGGACGGATTCCGTCCCGACGAGCGGTACTCCGGCGCGATCGGTTTCCGTTGCGTCCATCCGGCTGCGGTTCGCTGAAGGATCGCGACATGGCATCCGAACGCGGGATCGCCGTCGTCTGGTGCGTTCCGGATGCCCCGATCCGGATCAGTCCGGATCGTCGGGGATCCGGAACCTGAACAACGCTCCTTGCCCGGGTTTGCCTTCGGCCTGGATGCTGCCGCCGTGCATTTCCAGGATGCGGCGAGTCATCGCGAGTCCGACTCCCTGTCCGGGAAGGCCGTCGTCGTTCTTCTCGTGCTGGAAGATGCCGAACAGCTTGTCGCTCGACTCCGGATCGAATCCGGCACCGTTGTCTTCCACGCAGAAATCCCCGTCGCGGAAGTAGACCTTCACGCAGGCCGACTGGCTCTCGGACGTGAATTTCGCCGCGTTGGAGAGCAGATTCTGCCAGACCTGGCGCAGGAGGTCGGCGTCGCAGACGCACCCTGGGATCGGGTCCAGGAAGAACGAAATGGTCCGTTCGGGATGGATGCTCTTGATCTCGCTCCAGATCCGGTGGACCATGCCCGTGTGGGCCTCGGGAGAAAGGGGGCGCAGATCCAGGGCGGCTTCGCCCAGCAGGCAGAGCCTGTGGAGGGCGCCGTGCATGGTTTCCATCCGTTCGCAGCCCGACGAGATCCGGAAGGCCGTCCACCGGGGTTCCGGATCGTCGACGGAAAAGCTCGCGGAAAACTCCCGGGACGCCTCGACCAGATCCTGGATCGAGGCCTTCATGGAGGTGGCGACTTCGTCGACGGAACGATGCAGGCGTTCGCGGCTTTTGACCAGGGCCTCCGTCCGGCGCGCGACCTTGTCTTCCAGCTCGTTGGTGAACCCGTGGAGCGCGGCTTCGTTGTCCCGGCGGGCGGAAAGGTCGGTGGCGGCGAGCGTCAGAAGATGTCGCAGCAGGCCCAGCGGAGTGGAAATGAACAACATTCCGTGCGCGGTCAGCACGGCGATGTGCAGCACGGCGGTTTCGATCGACGGGGTGGCGTTCTCCAGGATGCCGAACCGCTCTCCGAGCGTCATCGCGAGGATGTTCAGAAGGCTCGCCGAACCGATGAACAAGGCGGGTCGGATGCCCAGCAGGAAGGCCGCGGTGTGGATGGCCGCCACGGGAAGGAGGCAGATGGGGTGGCTCAATCCACCCAGTTCCCACGGGGCGGCCAGGGAGAACAGCGCCAGCGGCAGGATGAACGCGAACGATCGGGTGCGGGTATCCCGTCCGGAGAGCAGGGCGGGAGCCGCAACGATCGCGAGGAGGACGCTGAAGGTCAGCCAGCTGGAGGAAAGCCCGCTGGCGAGCGCCAGCGCGAACTGGATGGCGGCGATGGACAGGATCTGCCATGCGGCGGAACGGAGCAGTTTCTCCTGGGCTTGGGCGACGGAATCGAACGGCGTCACGAGTCGGCCTGGCCGCGGGTGTGCCGCAACGTTTCCTTGATGTCGGATTCCAGCTTGGCCACGCCCATCTGGATCCTCGCCAGAAGCTGTTTCTGGTGGGACGACAGGTCCGCCGATTCCAGGGTCGCGGCATGGGTCTGGATGGATCGCAACGGCGTGCGCAGGTCGTGGGACAACGCGGAAGAAAACGCCTTGAGATCGGAGTTCGCGAGTTCGAGCTCGCGGGTGCGGGTTTTGACTTCGCGGGCCAGAAGCGATTGCTTTTCTTCCAGGCGAAGGATGGAAAGCTCCAGGGCCGCCTTTTCCTGTTCGATCAGCCTGACCCCGGAAAGCAGGCCGTGCAAGGGAATGATCAAGGCGCATCCAGATACGAAGATCAGAGTCACCAGGACCCGTGCCCAGACCGACGAAGGTGGATTGGGATGCGGGAGCAGATCCATCCGCGTGGCGAAGTAGGCCAGGAACAGGAACGCCAGCGACACGATGCCGACCCGGTAGGCGATCTTGGTTCCCAGGAGGTATCCGCTCAGGACGACCATCAGGATGGGGATCGGTGTCGCCGGGGACAGGATTCCGTTGGCCAGCGTGCCCCCCACGAACATCCAAAAGAACGTCGCGATCAGCACGATGGAAAAGACGCGATCCTTGCGTTGGCGCCAGAGCAGGTACTGGATGGCCGTGCCCACGGTGAGGACGATCGGAGGAACCAGCCCGCTCAATCGGATGGGGTTCGGATCCAGGAAGAACAGCACGATCGAACCGAAGTTGAGCACGACGGTGCAGACGAGATAGGCTCCCAGAAGGCTGTGTCGGAGATCCGCATCGTGGTCGACAAGACCGAAATGCTTGGGAGGCTTTGGGATCGAGGGCATGCTGCCGTCAAACATAGGCAGGCTTCCCCGTCGATCGTCCGGCTTTGCAAGGTCGGTGAGCGAACCTGACCGCAGGATGCGTTCCGGCGGACGACTGGTCCTCCACGGCCTCGCGGGAATGCCGGAGCAGGATCTCGTATCTGGTGTACACTTTCCGGTAGTAGGCCTCGGGGAGCTCGATTTCGCCGCGAAGCGCCGATTCCAGGGCCGTCTCGCCGACGTTGTAGGCCATGATCCCCAACCGGAGGTCGCCGTAGCGGTGAACCATCTGGAGCAGATAGGCCACGCCGACGGCGAGATTCACCCCGGGATCGAGCAGATCTTCGCGATCGGGCAGTTCGATCCCCATCCGCAGCGCGGTGGCCCGGGCGGTGGATGGCTTGACCTGCATGACCCCGACGGCTCCCGAAGCGGCGCCCGATGTGAACTTGCCGGTGGCGTTGAAATCGCCCTGGCTTTCGGTCAGGACCACAGCCAGGATCAGGAGAGGATCGAAGTTGTACAGCCTGGAGTTGCGATCGATTTCGGAGGCGAGCCGCGAGATCTGCGATGCCGGAATCCGTCCGTTCGAGGCCGTCGCCAGCGCGTCCCGCACCAGCAATCGTCGGGAGAGATCCTCCTGGTGGCGCGAGAGCGAATCCAACCGGGACTGGATGCGCGCGATCTCCCGCCGGGTTTCGGCGGTGCGGGCGCCCAGCGAGATCGCCAAGGCGGAGTCTCCGAGCAGGACCAGGACCAGGACCGTCAACGCGATCGTGGTGGGAGTCATGGTCAGTGTCCAGATCCTGGAACGGACAGGTGTCACTTCGATTGTTCCGAAGCGGAGACGGAGGAATCGGGTTTTGGGGGAGCGGGAGGAACGCTTGGCCTCGGGCGGGGAAGCCTGCGCTTGGATGCATCCAGCAGGCCGAGGTCTTCCAACGGTTTCAGGCGGGCTTCGTAGTTGCGCACCAGCGCCCGGGAGCGCGCTTCCTCGCTGCGCAGGCGCTCGAGTTCGGCGCCTTCCGCCTGCAGCGTGCGGAACTGCCACAGGACCAGCACCATGAGGGTGGCCATCCAGCCCGCCAGGATCGCGCCGAGCCCGATCGCCACGGGCGCCGCCAGACGGAATCCGGTGCGCCTGGACCATTTGAATCCGCGGCCCTGGAATCCGGTGGCCAGAAGGCTCGCCAGGCTCGGGTGGATCTGGAACAGGTTGCGCCAGGGTTCCAGGCGGGACAGGACTTCGTCGGCCGTCACCAGGAGCGCGAGTTCTCCGCCGGATCCGCGCAGGTCGGATTCCAGGGACAGGATCTGCAGCACGGCCTCGTCGGAAATCGACATCACGCGCAGAAGGTCCAGCACCACCGAACGACGGTTTTCGGCAAGCGAATGGACCTTGTTGCGCAGCGCGGCGCCGGAATCCGCGTCCAGCCGCCCCGAAGGCGCGATCACCAACAGGCCCGAGGTCTCGTACAGGCTGAAATCGAGACGATCGGGGGTCAAGACGATTTCCTCGCCGTGCCGAGCTCGATTCGGGACAGCAGGGACCAGGATTCGCCCGGAGCCAGGCGGATCTCCCATCGGGCGTTGGCGCGCAGGCCGTCCAGGCGGCCGCCTTCCGTTTCGCCCGGGCGGCGCACGAACAGCGGAGCCGCCTCGATGCCCGTGGGTTTGGTGAGGTCCCATTCCAGGGTGGCTCCGACGTTCTTGTCGACCACCTCCCAGCCCTTGGCCTGGTCTCCGCTGATGCCTTGCCGCAGCTCCACCCATTGGCCGGGTTCGAGCTTGTGGCGCTGCTGATCGGGATCCCCGTCGCTGGGGCTGACCGAGAGCGTTCCCTGCATGCCGAACAGCAGCATGTGCTGGCCGGGATTGGTGAGCTTGTAGGCGACCGAGACGTTCGACTTGCCCGAGCGCAGCGTGAGGGTTTTTTCGAACAGGAGAGGATGCTCCTGTCCTCCCAACCGAAGGATCCCATGGCAGGAGAGCATCACCTGCAGATCCTGTCCGGTGCGCTTGTATTGCACCTCGAACCGGCGGTCGGCGAAATCGGAGATCGATTCGCCTTCCGGTTCGTCGGCCTCGCCCACGGCGAAAAGACGCTCGGAAAGCACGGGGTACGGCGACGTGGGGCATCCCCAGGGGTGTTTGCGCGGTTTGTGGTCCAGCGCCGCGATCCGCCCTCCATGGCGAGGTTCAAGCAGCAGGGAAATGCGCGAATTGCGCACCAGCACCTGCTGGGAGCCTTCGCACAGCAGATCCAGGGCGTCCACCTGGACGGAATCGCCGGGGATGGTCTGGTCCAACGCCGATTCGGCTTCCAGTACCAGCGACCCCAGCCGCACGCGGTCGCGCAGGAACCGGATTCCGCCGGCCTCGTCGGCGTCGCGGAAGAAGCTCGCGTTCTGGGCCTGCAGCAGAGGCTCGGCCACCTGGGCGCGCACCCGGGGGCCGGGCACCTGGTCGTTGCGCGAAAGCAGATGCAGCATCCGCTTGTGGCAGAGGTTCGCCCAGCGTTCGCGTCGGAGCATGTCGCGCACTCCGCCTCCGGGGCCGGGGGCGCAGTAGGCGCGCGCGGCGGAAGGCTGCGGGTAGACGGTGTCCAGGGGCTCGCCGCGTCGGGCGGCTTCGCCTGGAAGGAGCAGCTCCCATCGATCCGGAGCGCTGGCGCAAAGTTCCGCCAAGGCGTTCAAACGCTCTAGGTGGATGGGTTCGAATCCCTCCCGGCTGGACGCCAGGAGCGAGATGTCGAGCACGCCTCCGGCCTGTTCCTGCGCGGGTTCGGGCGCCACCAGCTGCAGCATTTCCTCCACCGCGCCGGCCCGGAACAGGGCGCCCATGGCTTCGCTGGAAGGCAGCAGGCGGAACGGAACCCCCAGTTCCTCGGTGAGGTACCAACCTCGCTGGACCGTCGCGGGCGTGCTGGAAATCTGATGGTCCTTGAGGACCGTGTACATGAACCCGGACTGGAGCAGGCTGGACACCAGCGACGGGTCCCAGACGAATCCCGGCAACCATACGCCGTGGGGTTCGGCCCCCACATGCTGGCGCAGGGTCGCGGCGAGCATCTGGATCTGGGATTTGCGCGACGAATCCGGAATCTGCGCGAACAACGGATCGTGGAATCCGCCTCCCAGCCACTCCAGGCGCCCCGTGGCGCCCGCCTGGCGCAGCACGTCCAGGATGCGCGGGGAAGTGCGCGCGGCGCTTTCCAGAATCCGTCCAGGCAGGTAGAGCGCGAACCGGAAATCGAGGTGCTTCTGGATGATTCCGGCCAGCGTCGCCAAGGGAGCCGCCGAAAGCCGGCTGATCTCCTCGTCGGCCAGGAATCCGGGGTCGTGCAGATGGACGACCACGGAAACCGCCGCTGGTTTGGACTGGACGGAGTCTTCGTTCATGGATTCCTAGACGGAGAAATACATCATGGGAACGATTTTCGCACGAGGGCGACCATCCCGGCCAAGTGGACCAGCGCCGCGTTCCAGTTGATCGCGACCTCGTTCGTCGCGTACGATTTCATGTGGTCGGTCCAGCTCAGGGCCGGTTTTCCCTGGATTCTGTAGTCGGTCAGCTGCCACGGATTGGGGCCGATGTCCTGGCCTCCCTGGTGCGCTCCGCCGACCAAGAATCCGGGAACAGGGGTGTACACGGTGTCGGCCACCGAAGGACGGTGGTGGGGGTGCAGCGGGGGACGGATTCCGACCCCGGTGACGAAGCTCGAATCGATGGGGTTGCGGCCGAGCAGGTAGTCCAGAGCGGCCTCGGCTCCGTGCAGGAAGCTCGAATCGCCGGTGGCCAGGAAGGCGTGGACCATGTGGATGCCTTGCATGGCCTGCACGCAGTTGGATCCCCACACGAAGTCGACGCTGTCGATGGGAGTGGCGTAGCCCGTGGCCCGGACCCGGTCGCGCAACCGCCCGGCGGAATCCGTCAACACAGCCTTGGCTGCGGCTTGTTCGGCGGCGAAGAATCCGGGGTTGGCGAGGATGGTGTAGATCCCCAACGCTCCCACGTCCTGCCAGGACGACACCGTTCCCCGGCGCCGGATCTGTTCCCGGAACGGCCGGAACATCGCCGCGTCGTTGGTGGCAAGGGCGATCTCGGCCGCCGCGGCGAAGCGTTCGTCGGACACCTGCTTGTCGCCGTATTGGCCGGTCTTCACGTCCGATGGCTGGGCGTAGATGGAATCGGGGTTGGCGATGCTCCAAGCCCATGCCGACCTGGCCGCGGCCAGGCAGCGCGCGGCGTAGGCGGTGTCGAACCGGCGCCAGATCCGGGAGGCCTTGGCCGCCACCAGCGCGAAGTCCAGGGTCGCGGCGGTGGTCTTCATCACGGCGAATCGCGAGCCCTTGTCCTGGTGGGGCATTTCTTCCATGGCGTTGAACCGCAGGGTGGTCAATTTGTGGTACACGCCGCCGTCCGCATCCTGCATGGTCAGCATCCAGTCCAGGTTCCAGCGGATCTCGCGCAGCAGTTCGGGCTCGGCTCCGGCGGGGATTCCCCAGCGCAGCGTATCGAACACCGCGGGCCCCTTCTCGTACAGATCCAGCAGAAGCCAGGTCGTGACCCCGGAATTCACGATGTACTTGCCGTAGTCGCCCGCGTCGTAC